>CAIMZS010000192.1 GCA_903846015.1 uncultured Anaerolineae bacterium
AAACCTTATGCCCCTCACCCTTACTGCGCTTCCTGGAATACCGCTAATCCAACCCGGTGATGACCTCGCCGGGATAATTTTGCTTGCCCTTGATCAATCCAGTATCGTTTTGGAAAGCGGAGATGTTATTGTTCTCGCTCAAAAAATTGTCAGCAAAGCCGAAAACCGCCTCGTCAATTTGGCATTAATAAATCCATCAAAACCTGCCCTCGAATTATCTCAAAAAACTGGCAAGGATGCTCGTGTTGCCGAATTGATACTACAGGAAAGTAATGAAATCCTGCGCACTCGTATTGGCTCGGTCATAGTTGAACATAAGCTTGGCTTCGTCTGCGCAAGCGCAGGAATCGATCATTCCAATGTAGCAGGTGACGGGACCCCATCAGAGGAATGGGTACTCCTACTTCCCAGTGACCCAGATCAATCTGCATCCGTCATCCGAATGAAACTGGAAACTGTGAGCGGAAAACAAATAGGTGTAATGATCATAGACTCTCATGGCCGTGCCTGGCGCATTGGGACGGTTGGTGTGGCAATTGGCTTATCCGGTTTGCCAGGGTTGATGGACGAGCGAGGTTGGAAAGATTTGTTCGGGTATACTCTTCAAATCACAGTGGTAGGTATAGCGGATGAACTTGCTGCAGCGGCATCGCTAGTAATGGGTCAGGCAGCCGAAGCAACCCCTGTCGTTCATGTTCGTGGATTTCCGTTTCCATTACGTGATGGCAGTATTAAAGAAATGCTCCGACCAAAAGATCAGGATATGTTCAGATAAATAATCCATTCTTCAAAACCGTTGTTTTGAAGAATGGATTGGATTACTAAATAGCCAAACACTTATGAGAATCTTATGCACATTTGATAAAGTTAATCTCGGTGCAAAAAGCGAACGCACAAAAGATTTGTTAATCCTACAAATACCAGAAATAATTTTGTCGAAGATCACACCACTCCAAAACTCGAAGGAATAAAATGAACTTAATCCCCGATTCACATCAAGATTTGCTGACTGAAAACAAAAAAGCCTTTCTCTATCTCGCGACAATCATGAATGACGGTTCGCCACAAGTTACGCCAGTCTGGTTTAACACAGATGGCGACCATATTTTGATCAACTCGGCCCAAGGACGTCTCAAGGATAAGAACATGCGAGCGCGCCCCACCGTTGCCGTAGTGATAGCCGATCCTGCTGACGGCTATCGTTATCTTCAAATCCGCGGAAAAGTTGTGGAAATTACACTAACTGGCGCAGACGAACATATAGACTCGTTAGCATTCAAGTATTTGGGGGCACCCAAATACCCTTATCGACGTGAAAACGAACAGCGTGTCATCTATAAGGTATTACCGCTGCATGTTGATGCCCATTAATGTTTCATCAACAATAAGATGCGGAATCATTGGAGTGAGATTGCTTTGTCTTGCCCGGCTTTTTTAAAAGTACCAGGTGATTAATTGCACAATTTTCTCCGCACTCGCCGTTCCATACGACGTTTCACATCAGGCACTATCGATAGGGATGTGCTGAACCGTATTATTGAAACGGCAACCTACGCCCCATCAGCGCATAACCGGCAGCCCTGGCGTTTCGCTGTTCTTACTCACCCTGAAGCTAAATTCCGATTGAGCGAATTACTCAGCAAAGATTTTCGCACAGATCTGGCTGTCGATGGAATGTCGGAAACGGAGATTAAATACCGAATTAATCGGTCCAAAAGCCGTATAAATGAGTCTCCCGTGGTTATCATCCTTTGCATGGATTTAAGTGAAATGGATGTTTACCCCGATGCAAAACGTACAACTGCCGAAAGAACAATGGCGATCCAGTCCGTTGCCGCGGCCGGTTTACTGCTTCAGCTGGCCGCCCACGCTGAAGGACTCGGCTCAGTATGGACTTGCGCACCGCTGTTTTCACCAAACACAGTCATATCTGCCCTGGAGTTACCTGCAAGTTGGGAACCGATGGCAATGTTTTTTTTGGGTTATTCTACCCAAGTTCCCAAAGAAAAACCTATGAAAGCCCCTTACGATGTTGTTAAGTTTTTATAACTACGGAGCGACATGAAATTCGTTGCATTCGCGGGAGGAGTCGGTGGAGCTAAACTCGCCGATGGACTTTCCCGCTGTTTATCCCCAGCAGACCTGACGATCATCGTAAACACCGGTGACGACTTTGAGCACTGGGGATTAAAAATAAGTCCTGACCTGGACACAGTCTGTTACACTTTAGCCGGGCTAGCGAATCCTGAAACCGGTTGGGGAAGGGTCAATGAAAGCTGGCAAGTATTTGAACAAGTGCAACAGCTTGGAGGCGAAGACTGGTTTCGAGTTGGTGATCAAGACCTTGCCACTCATATTGAACGAACCCGACGGATCAAAGCAGGTCAACCGCTATCCCACATCGTGCGCGATTTTAGTCATGCATGGAATATTGGCCAAACCGTTTTACCAATGACAGATCAATCTGTAGCTACCTTTGTTGATACGGTCGAAAAAGGGGAATTATCCTTTCAAGAATATTTCGTTCACCAACGCTGCATACCTACTGTCAAAAGCTTCCGTTTTGATGGAATTGAAAATGCCCAGCCTGCTCCAGGCGTTCTTGAAGCCATCCTGATGGCTGATGCGATTATTTTTTGCCCCAGCAATCCCTGGGTAAGCATCGATCCAATCTTGAAAATCAAGGGCATTCTTTCTGCACTCTCGGGAAAAAAGATAATAGCAGTCTCACCAATTATTGGAGGCCAAACGGTAAAAGGTCCGGCAGCCAAAATGTTTGCCGAGTTAGGCATCCAACCTTCCGCTCTTGCCGTGGCAAAACATTATGCAGAAATTATTACTGATTTCGTTTTGGATGCCCACGATGTTCAGCTTACTGGAGATATCGAAAAAATTGGCATCCGCCCGCATGTCCTTAATACCTTGATGATATCTATTGAAGACCGTCAAAAGCTTGCACAAAATATGCTACACTTTATGAAAAGAGATTGATAGCATGACTATTTGGGCAATTGTCCCTGTTAAACCACTTCGACTTGGCAAATCTCGACTTTCGGGCGTGCTTTCAGATAGCGAACGCACCGTTCTTAATCGGATATTTCTGGAACAAACCCTGGATGTTTTACGCAACACATCCGTGATAACACAAACCCTCGTTGTCAGCCGCGACCCCGCCGCGCTTGCAATCGCTCGTGAGTACGGCGCGCGAACAGTTCTGGAAGATGGCACGCCCAACCTTAACAGCGCGCTGACTCGCGCCACCATACTTGCAAAAAACTATGCCACCCGTGGAGTACTTGTCCTCCCGGCTGATCTACCCTTGATAACCACGGATGATTTACTTGACTTTTTAGGACATGTAAATAAGTCGCCCTGCGTGGTAATCACCCCGGATAGGAATAAAAATGGCACAAATGCCCTGCTTATGTCTCCCGGTGGTTTGATTAATTACGTTTTTGGACAGGGATCGTTTGACCGGCATTGCGAACTGGCTAAAAACGCCGGCGCGCGATTAGAAATTGTCCGCAATAACAATATCGAACTTGACCTTGATACTCCGGATGATCTGGCGCTTCTGAAACGAATCGAAAATTCAAAATTTTAAGGAGATGAAAATGGCCCGAGTTGCTCTTTATTTGCAAGATTCCCACGATTTGCGCGATGGGTTGGATTATGTCAGATATGCTGAACAGAAAGGTTTTGAAGCGGTCTGGCAGGCCGAATCCAGGCTAGTGCGCGACGCGATCGTACCCATGGCCGCCTACGCTGCAGTAACCGAAAAACTCAAGGTGGGCTCAGGCGTTATAAACAATTGGACCCGAAATATTGGCCTCCTGGCGGCGACCTACCTTACCCTGGATGATCTCGCCCCTGGACGCATTATTTGTGGTATCGGTGCTTGGTGGGATCCGCTTGCCAAGAATGTCGGCATCGATCGAAAAAAACCTTTGACAGCGATGAAAGAAACCGTTCAAGTCATGAGACGACTTCTAAACATGGAACGTGTAACATTTCACGGTGAGTTTATCCATGTCGATGGGATTGAACTTGATGTGGTTCACGGCCGCCGCGAACCTCGCAATGTGCCAATCATGATTGGCGCAACGGGCGATCAGATGATGGAAATGACAGGCGAAATTGCCGATGGTGCTGTATTAAACTACTGCGTTCCTCCAGAATACAATGACCGTGCCCTTGAACTGCTCCACAATGGCGCAAAAAAAGCCGGGCGTAATTTTGATGAGATTGATCGACCTCAATTGATCGTTTGCTCCGTGGATTATGATCACGATGTTGCCATCGAAACTACAAAAATGCTGCTTTGCCAGTATCTGGCTCAACAACCTCACATTGCCAAAGCCAGCGGCGTTTCTCAGGAAATCGTCAGCCAAATTCAGGCCACGCTAGGTTGGCCCGCAACCAAGGAACAAATCAATAAAGCCAAGCACTTTGTTCCAGATGAACTCGTCAACCGAATTACGGCGTCCGGCACCCCAGATGAAGCGCGTGCAAAAGTCGAAGAATATAACAAACGCGGCTGTACGTGCCCCATTCTGTATCCTGCAGGTGGAAATGTTAATTTGCTGATTGATACTTTCGCGCAAGTATGAAGCAGGCGAATCTACGCCACCAATCTCATTTTCTATTAGCGCCAGCAGATCATTTGCTGGCGCTGCTTGTAAAACATTCCCGATTCCATTTTCAAACATCTGCCAGCAGAACGGGAAGAGAACGATCTGTGGTAAGATTCATCAGCCTTACACTTTATGAAGGAATCAAAAATGACCGAGACAACTTCCCCAGCCAACCGCCTACGCGAAGAATTTAGTGAAAAACAGGCTCTATTTAATGCACAATCAACCATTGTTCAGCGGTTTATCGAGGCACAGGCTCGCCAGATTGCAGACGCCCTGATCGAACACCGCCCCCAGGCAAGGTTCACCTTACCTGACCGAATCGTCGCCCAAATTCCACAAATTGAGCAACCAGCCACAATGACAGTTCCCGCAGGTTTGCGCGAACAAAGCGTTGGTGGCTTCCGCAATAGGCTGACTCGTCAAGATGTTCGAGAAGCCTTGCGACACCGCCTGAACGAACTGGAGCAATCACCTGATCACGCCATTTCCACATGCGCAGGTTTACTACGGCACGCATCCGCAATCCACATGGTCTACAACATGTTGCCATCAGGACGTTCGGTTACATATCGCTCCGATGGAGATGAGGATATCCCCACCATTCCAACCGAAGACCTGGCGCTTGAATCTGCCATAACCCAGGCAAGCGATGCAATTACGGAAGATGGGAATTCCGATGAAGGCCGCGGCGATTTACAGGTGCCATTTGTGCCAGCTGCCAGGCGCTTTTACCTCCCATTATGGGTTTCATTCGACGATAATAATAAGTTACTCGTGGGGTCGGTTAAAGAAGCAGAGGCCAATCTCGCCTCCATGGAACGATTCATTGGCATTCTTCACGCAGCATCATCGATTGCTCCATTCATTATCGCGGATGAAGAATATCAAAAAAAACGCTACGGCATGTTGGGTCAATTAATTAACCAGGGCCGCGCACTTGCTCGTTATAAAACCATAGACATCATCAACACCATCAAGGATCGAGCCAATAGCGGAACCTTAAATCGTGGTTTAAGTTTGAGTCTTCCCTACTTCGATGATCAGGAACTTAAAATTGAAACTACAATATTTGAAGTAATACCAGCTGGCCGCATCATGTTTGTTCCTGCTTTTGTTGTCAGAGCTGCGCGTGAAGAAGCAGCTAAGCGCCTGCAAGATACTCGTTTCGATCCATCTACACGGAAACATTTGATGGCTGAGCTTAAAATGCTCGAAGACGCCTTTGGATCCCAAGAATAATACCTAGGTTAATATGCTATTCTCAATCTTACTGCTCATCGCATTCGTATATATTTCTTTCCGTGCAGCCCCTGTGGAGAAAGAAGAAGATAAACACGTTCACGGCGCCGGCCAAATTGGACTTCTGGCAGCCCTGGCATTATTCGGCGTTGACTACTTCACATCCTATTTCTATGCCACTGGTGAAATGATGAGTGCACTGCATCCTTATGGGCTGCAGCAATATGGTTATATAGCCGTGCTTGTTATTGCCTTCGCAAATGCCATTTTTGGCGGCCTCTACATGTTTTCGTTAGGCATATTTAACGAAGGCGGCGGTTCATACACTGCTTCGATGCGATATCTTTCCCCTGGGCTTAGCCTGGTGGTTGCCGTTGTTTTGATCCAGGATTATATTTTTACAATTGTAGTTTCCACCCTTTCAGGGGTGGATCAATTGCTCTCGATCTCCAATTCGTACGCAATATTTTGGGTGTGGAGATTCTTGATCGGGGCTGCCTTAGCTGCAATTACCTGGTATTTAACTATTCGTGGACGAGGTGAATCCTCACGAGTAGTTTTCACCCTACTTGGTGTTTTTATATTGATGACTGTCGTGATGTCAGTTGGGCTATTCATCGCTAAAAGTAAAGGCGTGGCTGCAGCGCCATACATTGAGGAAATCCAACCTGCAAGCATTTGGCAAGCCGCCTACCACATGTTAACAGCTTCAATGAAGGGGTTGGTGGCACTCTCCGGTTTGGAAGCGATGTCAAATGGTATCCAATTTGTCATCAACGAAGATTTCAGCCTGGTAAAATGGGGCAAAAAACGTCACCCAAAACTAAATTGGCTCTGGGATTTTTACAGCGGCAAGTCAGGTATTGGGCGAATGGTGCAAACATCATTCCTGTTTTATGGTGGCATCACAACATCCTTCCTTGCCTATTTTGCCTTCCACTTCAATGTTTTTGATGGAACACTTGGTCGTTCACTGGTGGGAAACCTTGCTTTTATCGGATTCGACCAGATACCCGGTGGACAGCTTCTTTATTGGACCTACCAGATCCTCGCGGTTGCCCTGCTTGCTGCTGCATCTATGACTGCTTTTCAGGACCTGCAGGCAACAGCCTGGCGCGACGTTGCCATTGGCGAAATTCCCGAGATCGTGGTGTACCGTAATAAAGCCGGCACATTTACACGCTCAGTAACCGCAGGGTTTATTATCGCTGTCTTTATTCAATTTCTGGTAAAAGGTGATACAAGCGCGGCAGTACCTTATTATGGTATCGGCGTCTTCATGCCGATCATGGTAATGGGTTTTGCCATTCGAAAACACATCCTTGAAGCATATACCGGAAATGTCAGACGCTGGGGCAGCCTGGCTGCCGGATTTGCGGGTGTGCTATCAGGCATTGTTTTTGTTGGTCAAATTGTCGGCAAATGGTCCGAGGGTGGCTGGGTTGTATTGATAACTTTCTCCATCCTGGTTCTTGCCGCGAATCTCCTGCTGATTTCACCGATCGGCTATCGTGACCCTCGCACTATCCATCGTATTGTTCGTGAGAAAGCCCGCGTGGAAGGTGCCATGGCCTCCATCGTTGAATGGCAATCCTTGCGCATGCAAGAATATCGCGGTTCCCTGCGCAACAAGGTTTTAATCCGCACAGCCGACTTTTTTGATCTTTTTGGGGTGCGCAGGCCGGTGCGGTTTGAACCAGAACCAATTCCGGCAGGCGATTACAACCACGCTTTGCATGCCGACCATCCCGATGCGCCATCCCTCCTGGAAAAATATCTTGACAAACCAGATGAACCCGGTCTCGATGGCACACCGACAGAAAATAAACGTGGCGAAGAAAAAGAGTAAGCATAAAGCGGGAGACATAATGTCTCCCGCTCGTCATCAATAACTTCTATGTCTTCTGAACCGATTTACAGTTTACGCCCTCAAGATGTCTACAAGGCGCTGGAAACAGCGCCTGATGGGTTATCTACTATAGAAGCGGAAGCGCGGAAATCCCTTTACGGCGAGAATCGTCTCTCAGAACATCACAACGAACCTTACTGGGCCAAGTTAATTAAGCACTTCATGCATCCTCAAGCAGGCATCCTTGTGTTGGCAGCTTTCCTTGCATTTGTCGGTCAGGATCTCGTTCTTGGTCTTGTCATCATCACCCTAACCCTCGCCAATGCTTTCTTCTCTTTCTGGCGAGAATATCGCGCCGAAAAAGCGATTGAGAAATTACAAGACGTTCTCCCAGCCTATGCGCATATTTTACGCAACGGCAAGGATGAACATATCCCCGCCATCGATACCGTTCCGGGTGATATATTGATCCTTGAAGAGGGCGATAATATTCCGGCGGATGCCCGTGTAATCGAAGAATACGGCCTGCGTACCAATAATTCAACTCTGACGGGCGAAGCAATCCCAGCGCGTAAAATTGCAGAGGAATCCTATCAAAAAGGGATCAGCGAACTCGAACAACCAAATCTGATCTTCGCCGGTACATCAGTCGCTTCCGGCACCGGACGGGCAATCGTTTATGGAACCGGCATGTTGACCCAATTCGGCCGAATCGCACACCTGACGCAATCCATTGAAGAAGAACCCAGCCCTTTTCAAAAAGAACTTCGGCAAGTCACAAAAGTGATCACATTTGTTGCCTTCGGCATTGGTGCGATTGTATTCACCGTTGGATACACGACCGATATTGGACTGGGGTTGAACAAGCTGCTCCTATTCACACTTGGCATTATCGTTGCTACCATACCAGAAGGTCTGCCAGCAACACTGACTCTTTCACTTGCCGCCGCCGTCCAGCGCCTGGCATTAAAAGGAGTACTGGCCAAAAAGTTGAGCATCGTGGAAACCCTCGGCACGGTTTCCGTCATTTGCACAGATAAAAGCGGCACGCTCACACAAAACCAGATGACCGTGAGAAACATTTGGGTTGCGAGACAATATGTCAAATTATCAGGTGTGGGATACGAACCAACCGGAAAATTCTCACCTTCTCCAACCAACCAGCCATGGGAAGAACCTCTGCTTACCCTGCTCGAAACAGCTTCCTGCTGCAACAATGCCCGGCTAAACCCTCCCACAACTGAGCACCTCACCTGGACAAGCTTGGGAGATCAAACCGAAGCGGCAATGAAGGTGGCAGCATTAAAGGCTCAAATAAACGAAAAAGCACTAGGAATTCTCTACCCAAGAGTGCATGAAATCCCCTTTGATGCACGCCGAAAAAGGATGACGACCATTCACCGTGGCATGCACGAAGAATTCGCCTTTGTAAAAGGTGCCCCTCGTGAAGTTCTCCAACTATGCACTGGCTTACAGATGGGTGACGCGGTTATCCCTCTTGACTATGCCCTACGTGCAGAAATCATGGCGGCAAACGATGAATTTGCGCGCAATGCACTGCGAGTACTGGCTGTAGCCCGCCGCTCACTTACTACCAAATCCGGTCCATACCCGGTAGAAAGCATTGAACGCGACCTGACCTTCCTCGGTTTGATCGCCATGATGGATCCGCCGAGACCTGAGGTTGAAACAGCCATTAAAACTTGCCGCCAGGCCGGTATCCGTATTGTTATGATTACGGGTGATTATGGCCTGACGGCTGAATCACTTGCGCGCCGGGTCGGTATGCTCTCCACACCGAATCCCCGCATCATCACAGGCGCGGAATTGGATGAAATGAGTGATATCGAGTTACAAAAAGCTCTCGAAAGCGAAGTCCTCCTGGCAAGAATGGCTCCTGAACACAAAATGCGCCTGGTTTCAGCATTTCAGGCGAGGGGCGATGTTGTTGCTGTGACTGGAGATGGAGTAAACGATGCCCCGGCATTGCGCAAGGCGGATGTTGGCGTTGCCATGGGCGTTGTCGGCACCGACGTTGCTAAAGAAGCAGCTGATATTATCCTTACGAATGACAACTTTGGCGCAATCGTCTCAGCCATTGAAGAAGGCCGTGGTATTTATAACAATATTCGCAAATTTATTACCTATATTTTCTCCAGTAACATTCCAGAAATTATGCCATTTGTCGTTACCGCCAGTTTTACCCAAATTCCGCTCGCGCTCAAAGTACGCCAGATCATTGCTATTGACCTGGGTACAGATCTTTTCCCGGCACTGGCGCTAGGCATGGAAAAGCCTGAGCCCGACTTAATGTTACATCCGCCACGTCCACGAGGAACACGATTGATCGACAACAATTTGCTTGCCCGTTCTTTCCTATGGCTGGGAATGATCGAGGCAATCCTTTGCTATATTGGATTTTTCTCCGTATACTTATTTTCAGGAAATTGGGATGCTCTTCATCTGCCAATTCCTCCCTTACCTTATCCTGGATTTCTCTCTCTTTCAGTGACTGAACCAGTAGCACGCGGGATGGCAATCACCATTTTTCATGCGGGTGTAGTACTGGCCCAGGTTGGCAACGCTTTCGCCTGCCGTTCAGAAAAATTACGCAATACACGGCTTGGGTGGGGAAGCAATCGCTATCTTATATTGGCTGTCCTTGCAGAATTGTTAGGCATCTGGACAATTATTAATTATGATTTTTTCGCCAAAAGCTTTGAGCATGTTTACAT
This sequence comes from uncultured Anaerolineae bacterium, assembly GCA_903846015.1. Taxonomy (GTDB): domain Bacteria; phylum Chloroflexota; class Anaerolineae; order Anaerolineales; family Villigracilaceae; genus UBA5195. The sequence goes on from CAIMZS010000192.1 coordinate 10,461, forward strand.
CCCCTATCGATATTGGTTGGGATTGGCCGCTTTCCCATTTATCCTTTATGGACTAGAGTGGATCCGCAAACAATTTGTGCGTAGAATGGAAGCACGTACTCACCAGAATAGTTAATTACAAGGAGGA
>CAIMZS010000193.1 GCA_903846015.1 uncultured Anaerolineae bacterium
CTTCAGCCGAAGTACCGGCAATCTGGGCATCTTCCATCATAACGATCTTGCCAGAGCTGACCCCGGAGAAAAACTCATCAATCAAAATCCGTTGACGTTTTTCATCCAGTGCTTCACCAACCAATTTTTGCGTAGCGGCGATGGAAATTGCGGCCACCTGACCGCGTAAATCTCCAAGAATGCGATTTCGGTCTTCTTCAACCTCAGCCAGAGCCTTATCACGAGCCTTAGAGGCTTCAACAGCCGCAGCGGCCTTCACGTCACGGCCCGCTACCTCAGCTCGTTCGGTCGCTTCGCGGACAACCTGGCTGGCCTTTGCCTGAGCGTCAGCGATAACCTTTGCAGCTTCTTTTTCAGCATTTGCACGGGCATCTGCAGCAACACGAGCATCTTCAAGACCATTGGCAATCGTCTCACGACGCTTTTCCAACATGCCTATAATAGGCGAAACGATCCATTTACTCACCACTACGTAAACAAAGATGAGGTTAACGATCTGTACAAGCAAAAAAGAACCATTGATACCAAGTGCTTCCAATTTGACCTCCCAGTTTTCTTTTAGAAAACGAACAAGATCAAGAGAGCAACGACCAGGCAATAAATGGCGACCGCCTCAGCAAAGGCAATACCAAGAATCATATTGGTCTGAATTGTGCCAGTAGCATCTGGGTTTCGTCCCATTGCTTGCACAGCGCCGCTGGCAACAATACCAATACCAGCACCCGCTCCAATTGCACCGATCATCGCCAGACCAGCGCCAATCAATTTAGCAGCAGCAGCATCCATAACTTAACATCCTCCATGTGAGTTTCGGGCGGGGCGATTCTCAATAACAAAACCGCGCCTAATGAAATAAAGTATTTACCCGGGCCAATTCGCCCGAAGACTTACGCGTGTGCTTCCTCGTGATGTTCACCACCATGCCCTTGCGTTGCTTGGGCCATGAAAGTCATGGCAAGCAAACCAAACACAAAAGCCTGAATGGCACCCACAAAAAATTCCAGCAAATAGAAAATCGATTGCGCAAAAACTGGCACAAGCGAGCCTATAACGAATAACAAAACCGACCCTGCGAAAATATTACCAAAAAGACGGAAGGCAAACGACAGCACCTTCGAAAATTCGGAAACAATTTCCAATAGCCCTACACCGAAATCGATTACACCAAAAATCGGCTTTGAAAATACTGTCCCAGTATTCCAGAATTTTGAAAAATAAGCCCCACCCTGAGATCGAATACCGAAAACCTGAATCATCACCACAGCAACAAGGGCCAGCGCAACAGTGAAGTTTAGATCTGTCGAAACGACCCGTACATAGGGAATAAGCAAGTACTCGCCTTTCCCTTCTTCAGCTTTGACAATCGACTGAATTGGACCAACCTGCTGTACGGCGAATTCACCATGCGCAGATTTTTCCAACTTTCCAATCGTCTCCACACCTGGAATCATCTCAGTCCAGTTGGCAATCATAACGATCAAAGTAATTGTGGCGAACCAGGGAAAAATCGCCTTGGTCCATTTGCCAGCAGTTCCTTCGGTCATGCCGTGAAGCATCTCAAGAAGTGCTTCCACGGCGCCAATAATACCGGTTAATATAAGGTTTCCCTTCTTAACGGCACTACTGATGAAAAACGCCAAAATGAAAATGAGAATGTCTGCAAACAGCAAAGCTACCAGGCTGCCGCTTAGAAAGAACGGGCCAAGTGGCGTTTGAATCGGCTCAGTCAGAGCCTCGGGAGGCAGAACCACTGGTGGCATTACAACCTTTATCCCCAGTCCAATCCCGAAAAACCCGGTGAACAGGAATAGCCCAAGGATGAATGCAGCCAGTACTACCCAACGGCCCCACACTCTTTGTTTTGGAGTCTCAGTCACGATTTGCTACCTCCTTCAAAATTTTCATTATCTTTCTTTTCAACAACAGGCTTGATCCTATTCGTTGCAACCTGGACAACACGAATCATGACGAAAAGTGTCACAGGCATGCTTGCTACCATAAGTAAAACAGTAAAAAGCGGTTTCGTTTGAAACGATCGATCCAACCAAAGCCCGGCGATAAGCGCACCAAGAATGATGACCAAAGTCAGGCAGCCTACCTGGCTGGCTACAGCTACCATTGTAAGGTTATAAGCGGATTGCCGCCGATTCTTATTCTTGTCTTCCAGGTCGCTCATGGTTGCGGATTATATCACAAAGGTTTTTTATCAGTAAAGCGAATAAAACTATTTTGCCCTTACCCATTTTTGATCAGGTAAGGGCAAAATACTAGAATAAGAAAAGGCTCTTCGCCGCATCGGTTGAGAAACCGAACCAGGGGGCAAATATCGATCCCACCAGGACGATTCCGATTGTAAGCACTACAATACCCACAACGAAAGGCCGGGAAAGCTGGATTGGGTGCGCTTCTTCTGTCTCACCTTCCATTCGATACAGGTAGACGTATTTCAGCACCGTCAGGTAATAGTACAACCCGATGATGGAGTTTAGCACACCGATGAAAACCAATAAATACCAGCCAGCCTGGACTGCGCCAGCAAATACCAGAACTTTCCCCATGAATCCACCAAAAGGCGGCATTCCGGCAAGCGATAGGAAAGCCACCAGCATTGCCAGGCCAAGATACGGTGACCTTCTGCTCATGCCATCATAAGAACGGATTTCATCCGATCCCGTGACACGACCGAAAGCCATGATGATGCCAAATGCCGCCAGGTTCGTCAGGATATAGGCCAGCAGGTAATAGATTACACCTGTAACCCCCAATTGATTGTTGGCAACCAGACCGATTAGTGCGTAACCAGCATGCGCGATCGATGAATAAGCCAATAAGCGTTTGATATTGGTTTGCGCCAATGCAACCAGGTTACCAAAGGTCATCGTCAAAACAGCCAAAATCGCTAGCAGCATCTGCCAATCGAATGCAATCTGCGGGAAGACAGTAATAAACAAGCGGATCAAAACTGCAAAACCGGCAGCCTTTGAAGCAGTTGAAAGGAAACCAGAAATGGGTGTTGGCGCGCCTTCATAGGTATCCGGCGCCCAAAAATGAAAGGGAACCAGCGACACTTTAAAACCCAACCCAACCACCACCAGGCACATCACGCCCAATGAAACCGGATTGAAAGTCGTAAAGTAGCTGCGCATTCCTTCAAAATGGGTTGATCCCGAAAAACCATAAACCAGCGATAGACCATACAGGAAAATTGCCGATGTCATAGCGCCAAACAACAGGTATTTGAACCCTGCTTCGGTTGATTTTTTATCATCAAGAAGAAAGCCGGCCAACACATACATTGGAATGGAGGTGGTTTCGATAGCCAGGTACAGCATGACCAGGTCCGAGGAAGCCGCCATCAGATTCATACCGATTGTTGCCGCAAGCAAAAGCAGGTAAGCCTCGGCACGTTTTCCAACTTTGTCCACATCCATCATAAAAAGTGATGTAATCGTAGCGCCAAAGATGAAAAGCATCTTGAATACAAAGGCCAGCCAGTCATAACGCACCATGCCGCCAAAAGCCAGCACATTCTGCGAAGGGCGGTCGAACAATAAGCATGCCACTAATGTGGCGGTCAGGCCCCCCGCTACAAGCCAACCAAGGTTGGTGCGCCGGTTCTCGTCACGCCAAAAAGGATCGAGAACAAGCACGAGCAGACCTACAACCAGAATAAGTATTTCAGGCAGAATTGCCAGAAAATCGATGCTCATTTATGCACCTCCCAACAGGCGCAGCACGTTCTGAACGCCCTGCGAGACCATCGGCACCATCAAATTAGGGAACATACCAATGGAAATCATCAAGAGGCACAATGTCACCAGGGCAACTTTATCGAGCACCGACACCGGCCCGATATGACCCTCAAACTGTGCGGGAACCTCGCCAAAGAAGGCGCGTCGAATAGCGAGTAAGACATACGCCGCTGTAATCACGATAGAAACGGACGCAATGACCGCTGCCAGCCAATGAGTTTTCCAGACACCCATAAAAATTGGGAATTCAGCAACAAAACCTGAAAAACCAGGCATGCCCATCGAAACGAGGCTGCCAATAATGAAGGCGACCGCCACCCACGGCAAGGGTTTGGACATACCGCCCAACTCCGGTATCTGGCGGGTATGAGCCCGGTCATAGACCATACCTACGGCAGCAAAGAAGAGAGCCGTCATCACGCCGTGAGAGAACATTTGCATGGAAGCGCCTGTCATACCTTCCCGCGAAAGCGTGGCAAAACCGAGCGACACCAGGCCCATATGTGAAACCGATGAGAAGCCGATCACGTACTTCAAATCAGTCTGGATCATGGCGATAAAAGCCCCGTATACTACGTTGACCATCGCCAGTCCAAATATCAACCAAACCCACTGCTTGGCACCTTCGGGTAAGAGCATGATGCCCACTCGCAAAGCGGCGAAAGCACCAAGCTTCATCAAAACGCCCGCATGGAACATGGAAACGGCTGTTGGAGCGGCTACGTGACCATCTGGGGACCAGTTGTGGAAGGGAAAAATACCGCCCAGTACCGCGAAGCCCATGAAAACCGGCATAAACCACAGGTATTGGAAGGCGCTTGAGAAACCAGCCTTTTCCAGTACGAGCATGTCAAACGTCAACACGCCGTGCATTTGGTAATTGGTGAAATACATTGCCAGCGCACCAACCAGAGCAAACACTGAGCCAATGAACAGATATAAAGTTAGCTTCATCGCTGCATATTCACGAGTGACCTTCCAACCCCAGATAGCGATCAGCAGGTACATTGGGAATACAGCGATTTCGTAGAAGAAAAACAGCATGAACAAATCGAGTGAAACGAAAACACCGAAAACACCGCCTGCCAATAAAAACAGGAAGGCAAAGAATTCACGAGGACGGTCATCAATGCCCCAGGAAATAAGCACACCTGTGAACATGACAATGCCGGTCAACAGAACCATCGGAGTGCTGATTCCATCCACGCCCACATGATAGGAAATACCCAGCGCCGGAAGCCAGCTATATTTCTCAGTAAACTGGTATTCAAGCGAAGGGTGAATATAAACCTGGATATATACCCAGGCTGAAAGAATCAGGTCAAGGATAGCCGCCGCCAACGCCGTGACGCGGATTTCAGTCTTGCGTTCCGGTTTCATCGAAAGCAAGAGAACCGAAACAACCAGCGGGGTAAAAACGATAACGCTCAGGATCGGAAATTGCATTTGCGCACCTCGCTCTAATGGAACAGCATGACCATGGCTTTGTTGATCACATCCAACAAACCCATCGGCCAGATGCCAAGGACAAGGATCATGATCATGAGCGGAGCCATAACCAGGATCTCTCGGGTATTGATCTCAGTCAGACGGTGTTCGCCATGAGCCCAATGCTCATTCAGCGGCCCGTGTAAGACCTTGCGGATGCCCTTGAGGATATAGGCGCCAGTAAACAGCAATCCAATCATGCTGATGGCGGTGAAGACGGGCAAAAGCGGGAAGGAACCTCGCACTACCAAAAATTCGGATACAAACCCATTCAAACCAGGCAATCCCAATGAAGCCATACTGGTAAAGATCAAGATACTGCCATAAACAGGCACCAATGGGAACAAGCCGCCAAACTCTTCCAGGTTACGAGTATGCGTTCGCTCATAAATGACGCCGACCAGGAAGAACATGCCAGCCGCCGACAACCCATGGTTGAACATCTGCAGCACCGCCCCATTCAGAGCGATTGTAGCGTCGGGGGTACCGATGGCCTTTGCAGCGGCAGCGATACCCAGCAGAACAAAGCCCATATGGTTTACGGATGAATAAGCAACCAGGCGCTTGAAGTCAGTCTGACCGTAGGAAGCAAAAGCTCCAAAGACAATCGCCATGGTAGCCAGGAAAGCCATCCACGGCGCATATTCCTGGGCTTGCTGCGGGTAAAGTGGCAGCACAAGACGCAGAAAACCATACGCGCCTAATTTGAGCAGGACACCCGCCAAAATCATAGACCCGGCGGTCGGCGCTTCGGTGTGAGCATCAGGCAGCCAGGTGTGGAATGGCCAGACTGGCACCTTGAGGGCAAATGCAATCACAAAAGCCCAAAAAGCTACCGTCTTGACCGTTGCCACGCTCATCCCCATCATTACTCCGTCCGCAGGAAGGGCATTCCATTGCTTATAGAGATAAGCCAGATCGTAGTTTTGAAAGAGAACGCCCAGCAATTGGATCGCAAGCAATAATCCCAATGAACCAGCCATGGTGTAGATCATAAATTTGAGGGATGCATAGTTACGCGCTGAAACCTTAATTCCACCCCAGATTTCACGCTCGCCCTTCGGGCTGCCCCACTGGTTGATCAGGAAATACATCGGCACGAGGCCAATTTCCCAGAAGACGAAGAAAATGAGCAGGTCAAGCGCCATGAAAACGCCTAGCATGCCTGCTTCCAGGAAAAGAAACAGCATCATGTAGGCTTTGACCTTATCCGTGATGCCGAAAGATGCCAACAAAGCCAGGGGTGTAAGCAGCGTTGTCAATAACACCATCGTCAGGGACAGGCCATCGATGCCGAGATGAAAGGTGGAATTGAGCGCATCATACCAGGGATACTGTTCCTGGAATTGAAACCCAGCCATATTAGAGTCAAAACGAGTCCATACCCAGATCGTGAGACCCAGAGGAACCAGACTGCTGAGTAAAGCCGTCCAGCGGATTAATTTTACCTGATCCGAAGGAAGGAACAGGATAATTAGCGCCGCAATGACGGGGAAAAACAGGATGGTGGTGAGCAGGTGAGTGCTAACGAATTCCATTGTCCGCTCCCCTTATTTATAATAGTACAGCAAGGCGGCGATAACGATCAGCACGCTCACTGAACCAATCAGGTAGGATTGAATACGACCGGTCTGGATTTTACGGATAGCCTGACCACGCCAGAACACATCCGCAATGCCATCGCCAATGAGCTCATTAATGATCGGCTTATCAAAGTAATTGCGCAAAACATGCCCGATAGACAGTGAGACACGCGCAACGCTGTGAAGAATTCCATCGATTACACTTCGGTCCATCCACGGGGTGAATACTTCACACACCCAGGTTACCGGTTTAACCACGTATTGAGCGTAAAATTCATCGCAGTACCACTTGTTTTTCAGATAAGGATAAATCCCACCAAGCGGGTTTTCAAGCGGGTCTCGCTGACCAGCCTTGACATTCTTATACACCAGCCAACCAAGTGTTAAACCACCCAACGCAACAACCAGCGAAGTCAACAAAGGCCAGGCGCTAAAGGGCAAAGCCTTTGGCTCCTCCAACAGGGTGGCACCGACAAAACCGTGGAACCAATGGAAGAGATGGGACTGCAAGCCACCCAGCACCGGAAAATCTTCCGGAATGCCAACCCAGCCGTACCCAACCGCAAAGACCGAAAGAATAACCAGCGGGGCAGTCATCGTCCAGGGAGTTTCAGAAGCGTTTTCGGCTTCTTTTGTGCGAGGTTCGCCTAAGAAAGTAAGCGTGATCTGGCGCATGGTGTAAAAGGCAGTTAACAAAGCAGCGATTGCCAGCGTCGCAAAAACCACCCAGTGTCCATTGTTGAAGGCATCTGCCAGGATTTCATCTTTTGACCAGAACCCAGCTGTAATGATCGGGAAACCTGAAAGCGCGAAGCCGCCGATCAAAAATGTCCAGAAGGTGATTGGCATCTTCTTACGCAAGCCACCCATATTCCACATATCCTGTGGGTCGACATGATGGTCGCCTGTGTGCAAGACACCGTGTTCCATGCCATGGATGACTGAACCGGAACCTAGAAATAGCAGCGCTTTGAAGAAAGCATGTGTCACCAGGTGGAAAACGGCAGCCACATATGCGCCCACACCCAGCGCTGCGATCATAAAACCAAGCTGCGAGATGGTGGAATATGCCAGCACTTTCTTGATGTCGTTCTGTGCAACCGCAATGGTTGCGGCGAACAGAGCCGTGAATGCGCCAATGAAAGCCACAATGTTCATGGTCGGGGTCAGAGCAGTACCTTCAACCCACCCGGCGGTCAACAGCGGGAAAATACGGATGACCATATAGACGCCCGCAGAAACCATCGTCGCTGCATGGATCATGGCGCTGACAGGGGTCGGGCCTTCCATGGCATCCGGCAGCCAGATGTGCAATGGCCACTGCGCTGATTTGCCAACCGTACCAATGAAAAGCAGCAAACCGATCAACCCGGCAGCAGTCAAACCAAAGATCGGCGTGGCGGTTGTTGACAGGACATGCAGCACTTCTTCGTTATAGAAGATCGCCCGATAATTGAGGGTGCCAGTGGCTGAATATAAATATGCAAGACCGAGCAGCATAAAAACATCACCCACTCTGGTAGTCATGAACGCCTTGACCGCCGCATTACGCGCCGATGGCTTGGCATACCAGAATCCAATCAACAAATATGAACACAGACCCATGATCTCCCAGCCGACAAACAAGGTCAGCAGGTTGTCAGAAACCACCAGTGTATACATGCCAAAGGCGAACAGACCGATAAAAGCAAAAAACCTTGAATACATCGGCTCGACAGACAGCACGGTATGAGAATGGCCATGCTCATCTGTCACGGTTGCGCCATGCGGCGGCAGACCAGCGTGGTCGTGATCACCAGCGGGCTGTCCATAATTATGGTAACCCACAGAGTAGATAAAGATCATCAACACTGTCCAGCCAACAAAGAAAAGTACCACCGCTGAAAGCGGATCGATCTGTACCCCCACCTGCAAAAAGGTTTTCCCGGTGGGCAACCAGTTAATTGCGCTGGCAAAAATATGTTTCCCAAACTCTTCCGTCCCAAGCGCGCGGAAAAAAACAATCATGCTGCCCAACCAGGAAAGCCCCGCAGCACTTACTGCTATGCTATGGCTGAGTGCTTTCCAACGGTTGGTAAACAGAACGATCAAGAAAAACGCCAAAAGCGGCGGGAGGGGGATCAACCAGATAATGGTTTCAGTCGCCATACAGTATCTCCTACCACTTCATCAGATCGAGGTCGTCTGCAATAACTGTGCTACGACGACGATAAACCGAATAGATCAACGACAGGCCTACTGCCACTTCCGCGGCAGCAACTGCAAAGACGATGATCGCAAACACCTGCCCGGCCATTGACGCGGTGTTGCCGTAGCGCCAGAAAGCCACCAGATTGATATTGACAGCATTTAGCATCAGCTCAACACCCAGCAGGATGGCAACGGCATTGCGCCTGACCAGCACACCAAAAAGGCCAATGCTGAACAGTGCCGCCGAAAGATACAGGTACCAGCTCAAAGGAATCATGCGCTCCTCCTACTTTTTATTCATCGCAACATAGACGGAGCCAATCAGCGCCGCCAGCAGTAGAACAGAGGCCACTTCAAATGGTAGGACAAAGGCATCCGGGGAAGTAAGTGCCACACCCAATTGAGTCAGCACAGCATTAGGCCCACCGGTAATTTCGGCTGGGAACCTGCCCATGCCATCCCATTTGGAGAAAATGACCCATAGACCGCCAAAAGTCAACAGCCCGAGGACGGCGGCATAAGGCCAGGCTTCGTTGACCTGTGGACCTCGATCCCGCATTTCCTTGCGAGTCAGCATCACGGCGAAAATAAACATGATCGCGATCGCACCAATGTACACCACCACCTGCACAACCGCCAGGAAGCCGGCTTCAAGTACAGCATACAATATTGCAACACCGAATAAAGTGGCGATCAACCACAACGCAGCGTGAACAAGGTTGCGTGTGGTCACGACCATCAAAGCCGAGGCAATGATGAGCGCTGCACTGAGAATAAAAATGACTTGCGAAGCATCCATACGTCAGCTCCCAATCCTTTAATGTTGCGCCACGGGCTTGGGCGCTTGCCCAGCCAGTCGCTGCTTGCGGGTGGATGCTCGTAAAATCTCGATCGTGATCCAACCCAGGATAATATTTGAAGAAAACATCCCAAGCAGATACGGCCAATAACCCAGGCCTTTGAGCAATGAATGAGCAACTGCTGTGACGATCAACAAGGCAAATGCCACTGGCGTGAGAAACTTCCAATTGAAGGCCAGCATGTGGTCGATGCGGATACGTGGAACAGTGTACTTAACCCACATGATCAACCAATAACCGATCATGGCCTTGACAACAAAGTAAAATGCGCCCAAAAGTGGGTACTGGGCTGCCCAGGGACCGTGCCAGCCACCAAAGAACATAACCGCCAGAAATCCCCCAAAAGTGAAGGCGTGCAGCAGCTCACCAGCATAGAACAAACCGAATTTCATGCCGGTGTATTCAATATGATAACCTGAAACAATTTCTGATTCGCCCTCGTTAAGATCGAAGGGCGAGCGCCCCAATTCCGCAATGGCTGAGATCAAGAACAAAAGCGCTCCTAGCGGCGAAAGCCAGAAGAACCATATTCCGTTTGCCTGTGTATTCGTGATCACTTGCAGGCTTAGAGATCCAGCAAGGATTGTGGGAACCAACAGCGCAACCACCATCGGAATTTCGAAGGAAATCATCGCCGCTACCTGGCGAAAAGCACCCAGCAAGGCATACTTATTGTTTGACGACCACCCAGCCATGATGATCGAGAGGGTGCCCAAGGCGCCAGCTGCTACAAGATAAAGCAGTGCCACGTTTAGGTCAACGCCATAAATTGTGGATGCCAGCGGAACCACTGCCCATAAGAAAATAACCGAGGCGAGTGAAATAATAGGGGCCATGTTATAGACCACTTTATCGGCACCATCTGGCGTGATATCTTCTTTGATGATTAACTTGATGATATCGGGGAACGGCTGAAACAAACCATACGGACCAACGCGATTGGGGCCAAGACGGCCCTGGAAACGCGCCACCACCTTGCGTTCTACCCAAACCAACATGATGTCCAGCACCATGGCCCCGGTGATCAATAGGAGGATCCCAACAAGGTTGGCAATTACGCTTGCAACCGCTCCTGATAATCCCCAACCCGTGAGCGTAAGCATCATCCACTGGTTTACTACCTTAATTGGATCTGTCCAGAAGGTAAAGTCCATCGACTACTCCTCATAAAATTATGCCGCTTTTCCCTAGCAATTAACGAAGGCAGCACAAGGAAAAGGCTGAGTGGAAAAATCCAATCAGCCTTTCATTATTGGTTTGGACATTAAACCCATTCGAGCATCCCTTTGCGCCAGGCAAATGACAACCCAGCCATCAGGATCAGAATGAAAAGGATGCCCTCTACTACAGCAAAAAATGGCAGGGCATTAATCGCCAAGGCCCAAGGAAAAAGGAACACCGTTTCTACATCGAAGATGAGGAAAACCAATGCAAAAATATAATACTGTGCCTTGAACTGAACCCAGCTCTCCCCTACGGTCTCCATACCGCATTCATAGGTGCTCTGCTTGATCGGGTTGGGCTTCTTGGGAGCTACCAATGCTGAAAAAGCAATTGGTATGATCGGGATGATCGTTCCGACAAGGAGAAAAAGACCAATGTATATCCAGGGATTCTGCATAGAAACTCCTTTAGAGATTGGGGCATTTATCACAAAACACGCCTCCGACATTCTATCACAAGGGGGCAGTCATGAAAACTTACCCTTGTAAGGAATTGACATGATATTTGTCATATATCGGAGAACACCAGGAGAAGGGTCTAGTTCCTCTTGTCACAAATAGCCCTAAAATGCCCTTCCGACAGCAATCATTAATAAAGTAGCCTGTTGCTTTGTTACTCCTGCCCACGAATCCGCTTCCACAACCATTTCAAGATTGACTCTAAAAATGGCATTCCCAAAATAGAACTGATAAATGTACCCGCAATCCCCAACCATCGCGCAACCGTTGCCCGCAACCCAAAAAACGAAGTAGCCTCTATCTGGATTACCTGGGCCGAAATGGCCTGGCGACTTTCTATACCATTAATTTTAGGCACAAAGTGAAGGAAAAACCAAACCGTACCTTTATATTTTCCTACTTCAACTGGCAAGATGCTCCAATAAAACGTAACCTTTTGACCGGGTAATAATGTCTCGGTAACCACATCACTAGGCCGGACCTCGAGTCCCGCCATATCCAGACGCGCTTCAGCAAGCACGTTATGCGTTTCATACACATTTGGGATGATAACCACTTGCTGAAGACTTTGATTACCTGCAGTTGAAACGGTAGGGGTGATATTACCGCTATCATCCAGTTCAAGAGTCAGCCGTATTACATCTGAATCACCAGCGCGAATGGCGGGTGGAAATTCAAGCGTAAGCATTCGAGATTCGGGAACAGCGGGAGGAATTTCGATGGACAGCGATTCGGTCGGGAGTGGCACGCGGGTGGGCAAAAATGCAGCCGGTCTGGGAGAACTGCTGCCAAGCCCGCATGCCAACTGCGAAAGATATAGCAAGCAAAGACACAAAACCAGCTGGAAAGATCGCCGCATAGGTTTTATACGAAAAACTCATCAACTAAAATAGTGCTACCAGCCTGCAAGGAATTTCTCAACAATGCTATCGAAGGGGGGCAAGGTGTATAACCCAGCGGAGTGGGAAGCTGCATTTCTGTAGGCAGAATTTTTTGACGACGAACCAATCTCTCCCCCGGTAAAAAGCTCCATGCCAAAACAATCAATGAAATAACCAGCATAATCATTGCAAAAATAAGTCGCAACCGAGACTTTGGCATAAATAAATTATACCTTGTAGACTCGCAATAAAACAAAACCGCCTGAGTTTTTACAGGCGATTTTGCAAGTCTGGTTTCTATCATAAGGTGAAGCTGGTTATTTCTCAGACCCAATGATTAATACCGCTTCACGTGAGCAGGTTACCTGGGTTTTATCACCAATCCTGGGTAATTCAAGGAATGGATTATTGAAAGTATCCATATGAAAGCGTGTTTTTCCAATCAACACCTGAATACGCACGATGGAGCCAAGAAAAGTGATATTTTCAATCGCGCAATCAACCACATTTGCCTTCTTTATTTCGGATGCAAAGCTAAACCTTTCGGGCCGAATGGCAATTTTTACCTTATCTCCTTTTTGTTTACCATCCATCCCTTCGGCTGCCTGGAATTGGACCCCATCCACCAGCAAGGTGTGCTCTTCCGGGTTTAGCACTTCGGCGTCTGCTTTGTTTAAGGTACCAACAAATTCAGCCACGAAAGCCGTCTTTGGAAAATTATAAATCTCAAATGGCGAGCCAATCTGTTCAGCTTTGCCTTCATTCATCACCACAATTCGATCAGATATCGAAAGAGCTTCTTCCTGGTCATGGGTAACAAAAATTGCCGTGATCCCCAGTTTCTTTTGAATGGCACGAATTTCAGCCCTAAGCGACACACGTATTTTCGCATCCAAGGCTGAAAGAGGCTCATCCAATAATAATACTTGTGGATGGATGGCAAGAGCTCTCGCAAGAGAAACGCGTTGCTGCTGCCCACCTGAAAGTTGGTAAGGATATTTATCTGCATGAGTTTCGAGATGAATGAGACCCAACATTTCTTGCACACGTTCAGTTATGGCTGATTGTTTTTCTTTACGAATACGCAAACCAAAACCGATATTCTGAGAGACCGTCATGTTTGGGAACAACGCATATGCCTGAAAAACCATGCCTACATTGCGCTGGTTTGGAGATTTTTCAGTAATATCCACATCGTCGAGAATAATATTACCGGCAGTTGGGATTTCAAATCCAGCCACCATTCGAAGCGTGGTCGTCTTTCCACATCCAGAAGGGCCGAGAAATGAAACGAACTCGCCTTTTTTTACATCAAGGTTGAAATCCTGAACAGCGAAAGAATCACCGAATTGTTTGGAGACATTTTTGATTGCTAGATGAGTCATGATAATTTACCCTTGGTTGATTTAGTGTCCACCAGCAATTTGAGATTGACCTGGCGTACCGCGGCCAATAAACTGTATGATCCCCATACAACCCCAGGTCAGGGCAAAACTAATAATTGTTGCAGCAGCCGGCTCGTAAGCTTTATTCTGAATTAATAGGCTGACATAGGGCGCAAAAGCTGGTTTTGCGAGATACTGTGCCAGGGTATATTCTCCAATAACAATCGCAAAACTCAAAAACGCTCCGTTCAAAATAGCCACTCTAACATTCGGTAATATCACGCGAAACAAGATTGTTCCCCAACCCGCGCCCAAGCTTTGTGCCGCCTCAGTTAAAGTGCGAACATCAATCGCCTGTAAACCGGTATCGATGGAACGATACATATAAGGCATTGACAAAACGGTATAAGCGGCAATTAACAAGGCTGGGCTGTCAACAATTAGAAAAGGTGGATGGCTATACGTTTTAACCAGACCAAAAACATACACGATTGCC
>CAIMZS010000194.1 GCA_903846015.1 uncultured Anaerolineae bacterium
CAGAGTCCAGAACCACATATACTTGAATAACAAAGCGTTTGTTTCCTAGCACTTTAACATAATAGGACGGGATTGTAGGCTGATATTGTAATTTTGCGTAATACCAATCCTTGGCTCTTGTTGCTAATTTAAATTCATTGACCAGCTTCTCCGATATTGCTTCCATAAGCTGCCTGAGATCGCTAAAAAATTGGTTGAACCAAATATAGTTTTTTTGAAACAAATCTTTTTCATTGTCATCCATTTTTACTCCTTGGATCTTTGAAAGCATACTCAATCAACCATCTGTATTTCCAAAATGGAAATTTGGGGCTTCCTGAAGATTCGAAAAATCGAGGAATTTCGTACTATTCGCAACTTCTATTTGTGTCAGAGAAAAACTTGGTATATCCTGTAAAGAGCGAAACTCGAATCCTCTGAAAAGTCTATAACCGAAGAAACCTAGAAAACTTGCAAACTCTTGTAATAACAATTGTTCCTGTGAGTTGGCGATATCGATAACTGGATTTTTGGCGATTTTGAGAATATCCAACCAAGCCAATGAAATTAATTGGTTCTCGAAGTTTCCAGGTTCAGTTTGATTATCGATTCCAAACCAAATTTTTGCGTGGCGGTGAACCTGTTCGGCGTTCAAAGGATTGCCGCCTACTTTGGATTCGATCAAAAAGCAGTAGCCTTGTTCATCATCGTAAATCCAGGCATCAGGGATCGAATCTCCGCCGCCCGGTTGGAATAACCCGCTTTCGAATTCGCGCTGCGTGGCGATCGTAAGCACATATTTTTGAGAAAATTGTCTCGCCTGATGCTTATCTATATTTCCCTGCAGCGCAAAGTGAGATGCGCCAAATGATGGCAATTCTTCCCTAGCAACAAGGAAATGGTCTTTAAGTACAGTTTGTAAAAACAGGTTCCTGGTTTCGGCAGACAGCATGCGCAGCGTGACGATCCAGGCTCTTGTGAGATTGTTCTCAATCAGTTCGTTATCCTGGTTATAGCTGTAAAAGAGATTCAGATGTGGATCTGTCATTTGTTACTCTTCCAGGAACCGGAACATGGAAAGCTGATTCTGACCACCCGTGAGCGAAGAAACGATCACCTCGCCGCCGGAATTGAATGAGATCTGTCCAAGAAACTTATTGGAAAGAAAGCGGCCTTCGACATTCCGAATATTGCCCGCATTAATTCTTGTGGACAACATCCTGGCCAGGTACTGCGCCAGGCTGCTGTGAATACCCAGCCCTTTGCCGCCCACTTCAAAGCCCAGGCTGAGCGCATCCACTGGATGCAGTTGCGAGAAGGCGATAGCAAGTTGGTAGGCAGTCAGAAAAGGTTTCCCGAAGTGATGCCCATCCGGATAACTCTTCGCATGGCTCAAAATGTCGATCAACCTTTCTTCAATCTTCAATTTTTCCCATTTGCTTGTCATCTTGACTCCTTTGTTTGGTTACAACCGGCAGCTGGCTGAAAGATCGATCAGAGTGCTGGCGCTTGCCATTGGTTTTACCCCCGATACGCCATATCCAGCAGATCCAGATGGCCCTTGCCAAAAGACCTGTCAAACACTTTTACTTTACACCTGGAACACAGGCAGACCGGGCCGAGATTGCTTTCGGCATAACGCCATAACATGATCTCTGTCGTGCCACATTCCGCACACCGCCCCGCCCCAACACGCATACCTCTTTTGGAGATCAACTTAATGTGGCCGGGCGCGATAAATTTGTAATTTGTGATGCCAGGTTTGAGCGCTGATGACTTCTGGGCATCCCGGTTCTTATGGCTGTCAACCGTACTGGCGGCCTTCGCAAGTTTCGTCACCTGGCCGGCATGGATGCGTCTTTTATGTTCGTGGATATAGTCTCGCGTGAAGGTGCGGCCGCAAAGGTCGCAAGTGACTGTCTGGCTGCTGCTCACCGGAATTTCTTTAGCATTTGAAACCGGCACTGTCTTAACCTTTGCAATAGTCTGAGCCTGGCGATGCTTTCCTGTCATGTGATTGCCCAGACTTTCCCGGGAAAAAGTTATTCCACAGATGGGGCATTTTTCAAAAGAATTTCTATCAGCTTCTTTAACGAGTTTCATGATTCACCTGTCACCTGATCGAGTCTTTCTTGAAGCAGATTCTTTACACCTTCCCATATCCCGGCTCGACTCTTTTATGCGTCGAGCGGATCTACTATTCCACCTCAAACCCAAACAGGCACTTCCTGCAGGCGAATAATCCTTTATCTTGCTCTTACCCATTTTACAAATGCAAGGATTTTTTTCGAATACAATATCAATGCTGCCAGCACAAAGGATATCGGCATGATTGCCGGGTTGGCTGAACTGGCTTTGGTAGTACCGGTGATTGCAATAAACATCATCATAATGAAGCTGCCAAGAAAAAAGAAAATAAGAACTTGCTTCAGCAGCGGGTTCATGGGTGTCTTATTTAATAATTTTCCCTTTGAGTCTCTAAAATTTCCCGTTGCTATTGTGAGTATATCCAATATCCACCATATGCCAAAACCACCGCCCGTGAATAACTGGATAAAACCTGAACGAACATGCCCGGTATAGAATCTATGAACACCATAAAAACCAAAAAAAACAGCCAGAAGCAGGCCTGTTGATTGTGAACAAGTGGAAGCCTGCGGATCATAGTATTGATAGACGCGATCATTGGCGGTTGAACTTGCAGCGTGCAGTGTATTCTGAAGAATTGAAATCCGGTTGTTAAGCCCTCTTTCCTCAGCCTGTATTTGTGCGAGCTGCGTGGTTGTTTGCCGGTTTTTATTCCGTTCAAGGTTTCTTTTTTCTGATCCCAGGTTGGATAGCTGCATTTGCAGCATACTCAACTCTTGAGTATGCTGCAAGCGCTGGAGTTCAATCTGTGTTTTTGATTCCGAAGCATGCAACGAGCTGGTAATCTTCTCCCCAACATCTTCGAGCATTTTAGATTCTACAATGACCCTTTTCCCACAATACTCGCAACAGCCGGATGAATTTCCTGCATTGAGCAAAATGGGAGCCCCACAAGATGGACAATCCATTCCCGTAACTTTCATGATGATCTCCCTCAAAATTATTTAATCTTATTCGTCTCTCATGATTTTCTTGCTTCCTAAAACAACCCAAACTGCCCTGGTTTTTCATCATCTTTTTTCTTTTTTTGAACTTCTCCGCGCTTCTCCGCGTTTATCCGCGGCTTAATGGCCTTTTTCTCGCCCGCCCCAGCCAACTGTTCTTCCTCCCAGCGCTCATGATTCAACTTCAACAACCGCGCTAACACTTCCCTGCGCGCGGTCTCGCTGAGCGTATACCTCACCCCCTGGGCCGTTTCATGGAAACCATGCTCGAGCGCCAGGTCTTCCCAGCCGTAGGCTGCGGCAACGGCGGTGTCCATCTGAACGTGCAGTTCGCGTAAATGCTGGATGTCGCTGGCATGCTCGTCCGGGTTGTGGAAGCGGTTGTAAGTCTTGGTCAGCCCCTCCTGGCGGGCGAGCATGATCTGGCGGCGGGTTTCGTGGTAAGTTTCGCCGATGCTATCCAGCCTGGATAGGTTTTTGGGGCAGGGAAAGGTTTCAAAAGCTGCCCCTGCTGAATAACTTAACCTAGTTTCTAAAGTAGAACTATACTTTCTCGCCCAACTCTCGTGAAGATTTGATTGCAAAATACTAAATATTCCGTAATCGTCAAATGTAAATACAAATAATCTCTGATTATAAACTTGTCCGTTTGGTACAGAAACAAAGCTAAGGTATTTAGCGATAGCGGAACAAACCAAAACACTTCGCAAAGGAGCAATAGTTTTGAATAGTTCC
>CAIMZS010000195.1 GCA_903846015.1 uncultured Anaerolineae bacterium
ATTTGGTTGCGCCTTCAATTATCCCAGATCTATCTTTTTCTGCAAAGAGAAATACCATTTGTTATCCTTCGCAGGTATAACAATATTGTGCCTGGCGGTGGCTCGACACAAGTGCGAATGGTATCAGAAGTCGTGACCATGATTGTGCTTTCGCCGCCAGATACAGGACCTATTGGACAGGCGAAAACGCAAGCTTCCTTTATCATGCGTAATCTGGGTAACTTAACTGAAAATATTGAAGTGCGGTTTCCCCTGACATTTTTTAATGGTGGGGATAATGGATATGGGAATTTTCCGGAAATTCAAGATATTCAGATTGAAGTAAATGGGGGAAAGGTTTCCACTCGAAGGATTGAAGGCGATTATCTGTCAACAGGAAGTGCTGCAACGTCTGGACCATTACCCTGGGCTGCTTTCGACGTTTCTTTTCCCCCTGGTCAGGATGTATCCATCCTGGTCAAATATACAATCAATGGATTTGGTTATGAGCCATATTTCGCCTTGAGATATGTACTTGAAACAGGCGCGGCTTGGAATGGCACGATCGGTACTGCCGATATTATTGTTAGACTGCCATATGAAGCCAATTCCAAAAACATTTATTTTGATGGCACAACCGGTTTTTCCCAAACCACTCTTGGGGGAGAGTTGTCAGGAAGTGAAATTCGTTGGCATTTTGATGATTTTGAACCCACCGCTGAAAACAATATTGAAGTCTCGCTCGTGCAAGTTTCCGTTTGGCGGAAAGTATTGGATGAAACTGACAATGTAACCAGGAAGCCAACGGATGGTGAGGCCTGGGGGCGGCTAGGCAAAGTGTATAAGGAAATAATTCGACTCCGGCGGGCTTTCCGTAACGATTCTGGAGGAGATGAAATGTATACGCTTTCCACCCAGGCTTATGAAAAGGCGGTGACCATCTTGCCGAAGGATGCACTCTGGCATTATGGTTTTGCAGATTTACTCTCATCACATTATGAATTTAGTTCATATTCCAATACAAGTCAGAGCTTCTTTGAATTGGCAAAGGCGGTGGATGAGATCCAAAAATCGTTGGTGCTTGACCCAAACAACCAGGATGTTCGTTATCTTGCCAGGGATATTGCCAGTATGTATCCTTGGGCCATTACAGAAGTTGGAAATGGATATGATTACCTGATTTTAACCGCCACTCCAACAATCTCACCGAACACTGAAACCTCCACTCCAGAAACTGTCGCAAAATCTTCACCCACGTTACCTTTACTTCCTATTGTCGCAACAATCACACCTACTCAATGTGTAAACCAGGCGTGCAGTGGTAAGCCAACCCCCACCAGCGCGGCGACAAGACCAGGTAATAACCCTCCATTTTGCGGAGGATTACTGTTCGTTTTGCCTCTATTTTTCGGATTATTCCGGAGGTTAATAAAACGGTAATTGTGGGTGATACGATGAAACCATTATTAAAAGGCCATTCCCTTTGTTGAACAGGGCATGGCTTTTTTGGAAGAATAGAGATGATTACCTTTGTATTGGACGAGGCGGAGAAAGGATGGCTGCAAATTCTGAAAGGCGTTTTCCGTGAACGAGAGCCAGGACTTCATCACTTCCTTCCAAAATGGTGCTGCCGTGTGGGATAAGTAGCTGATGATTTCGAATGATGGCAACAATGGTGCATTCTGCTGGCAGGTTAATTTCCTTTAGTTGTTTTCCGCACACATCTGCGGTGGGAAAGATTTTTTCTTCAACCAGTGAATATTCCCCTCGTTTAAGTTTGAGGAGTGTCATCATGTCCCCAAGCGACATTTCTTCGGCAACCAGGTGAGCGAGAATATCTGCCTGATTCAGGGCTACATCAACGCCCATATCCGGGGTAAACAGCCATGCATTTTTAGGGTTATTGACGCGTGCGATAATGCGGGGGACATTAAATTCAAAACGGGCCAATGAAGTTATCACTAAATTGGTTTCATCACTACCCGTAACTGCCGCAAGCACAAGCGCCTTATTTACCCCGGCTTTCTCCAATATGGTGGGAGAGCTGCCATCGCCTTCAATAATTACATCTGCAGGAAGCTCTGTGCGCAGTTTTTCAAGCAGACCAGGTCGTTCTTCAATGACCTTGACAATATGTTTTCCATCGGCAGTTAATATTTTTGCCAGGTGTGATCCGGTGTTTCCGCCACCTACGATGATTACATACATAACCTACCTCCTCACAATCCAAGCATATCTTGCAGGCGCGATAAAGCGGATGATAGCACTGACACATGCAGTAAATCCCCGGCGCGAAACACTGTTCCTGGAGAAGGCAGAAATGCCTTTTCATCGCGGGTAATAGCAACGATTGAGAATTCACCCGTTACTGTTAAATCGCGAACGGTACGCCCTTCCAGATTGTAAGGCACCTCTGCGGCAACAAGAGAGACTTCACCATGTCCAAAATTATAAACAATATCCAGATCAGTATGGGTAACCATTTCGTATATACGTTCGGCACCCATTGCTGTCGATGATATGGTTTTCAATCCCAAACGTTGATAGATTTCAGCGCGGCGT
This sequence comes from uncultured Anaerolineae bacterium, assembly GCA_903846015.1. Classification (GTDB taxonomy): domain Bacteria; phylum Chloroflexota; class Anaerolineae; order Anaerolineales; family Villigracilaceae; genus UBA5195. The sequence continues at coordinate 2,542 of CAIMZS010000195.1, forward strand.
GGATCGAAAAGACGCGCAACAACCCTGGGAACCTTGAATATGGTACGGGCAATCCTTGCGCCGATAATATTGGCATTATCGGTTGAACTTGCAGCCACAAAGGCATCCGCAGTTTTTATCCCCGCATCTATCAGAACATTTTCATCAAATCCCAATCCGTTTACCACCCTGCCTTTGAAGCCAGGGCCGAGCCGGAGCATTGCATCGAGATCGCGATGGTCAATTACAGTTACATCATGGCCTCTTTGTGAA
>CAIMZS010000196.1 GCA_903846015.1 uncultured Anaerolineae bacterium
CCTGGTATTGATCAGTCTGATAAAAGGGCGTCCACTGGCCTTATCGCGAAAATCGGCGACATTGGAATCTTTAGCGGAAGGTTTACGTTTTATGCGGGCGAATAAATTGATCCTGTCGACTATTACCCTGGATATGTTTGCGGTTCTGTTTGGAGGAGCGGTAACTTTATTGCCAGTCTACGCAACTGATATTCTCAAGGTGGGTCCGCAGGGGCTGGGTTTAATGCGGGCTGCTCCCTCGGTCGGGTCTTTGATCATGGCTTTTGCGTTAACCCACTCGCCATCTTTAAAGCATGCAGGCCGAACGCTGCTGTGGGCAGTGGCTGGATTTGGCCTGGCTACGATCTTATTCGGACTGTCGACGTCTTTCTGGTTTTCGATGTTAATGCTTATTTTACTTGGAGCGCTGGATAATATTAGCGTGGTCATCCGAAGTACATTAATCCTGACGCGTACACCCGATGAGATGCGTGGGCGAACTTCGGCTGTAAACAGCATTTTTATTGGTGTTTCGAATGAGCTTGGTGGGTTCGAATCGGGACTGGCCGCAGCATTGTTCGGCCCAATCATATCGGTGGTTGGTGGTGGCGTTCTAACAATTCTCGTGGTTTTGGGAATTGCGAAAATATGGCCAGAATTGGCTAAAATGAAAACGCTGAATAAAGCGGATGATGAATAGCCGTATTCAGCGTTTGATGTTCGGTATTTGAAAAGTGCTAACGAATTTTTGGCTGCTGGCGGGCTGCATTTAAGCGAGCATCCTGTTCTGCTCTTTTCCTGGCATCACGATTGGTTTGATATTTCATGACCAACCAGTAAACGGTTAAAAATATAACTGTCAAACCTGTGCCACGATATAACAGCTGCATGGAAAGCAGGGGAGAGTCAGTCCCGGAGTAGAGACCATGAATTGTGATCCCAAGATAACCAAGCAGGCTGAAGACGTGAATTGCTCGAAAAGTGCTCATCCCAATCTGGGTACGTAAATAGAAGGTGATCGTGACGAGCATTATTATGTAAAAGGAAACTACACCGATACCTACCCAAACTGGTCGGTATGGGGATAGAAATGGAATTAATATTTGGAGGGTCGAGTATGGTAAATAACGGTCGAGGGTTAATACAAGGATATGGAGCAGGGCAAACCCGATTGAGAGTAATGAAATGAATTGGTGAAAGTCAAAGGTGTAGGCCTGATCTAATACAGGGGAAATAATCCTTGATGGAACTGCCAAACCCCAAACGGTGGAAAACCATAACAATAAATAGGCGACAATGCCTGCCGAACGTGTCACAAACCACCACAGTTGTTGACTATCAGTGGCAAATAGCCAGCTAAGCGAACTGGTTAGCCAATCACCTGCCGGGGTAAATACAAATGCCATTCCAATGACGGCCAGTGCAAGAAAACCAAATACAATTATTCCATCCAGAAAAATTCTCAGGATAGTCTGTTGCGGACTGCGGTCGTATTCAGGGGGATTGAGTTTGTTATTCATAAAAAGATGCTCCGTGCAATTAATTAAATTTCGCTACCGCACTATTTTGTTATTTTTACGATCCTGGCGGAGCACTTGCCTGAAGTCATCACATGCCAGATTAATTTCCATAATCATAACCCAAATTGCATATTTTTCCCTGATTAAGAGCCGCTAGTCATGAACATGGAACGGCTTCGTCTTGGTCGGTTTGGGCTGACAAATACCATACCATTATTATTGGCACTGGATGCCTGTGGGTTTAAATCGATAGGTGCCAGGGGTGCCAGTGGATCCAACTGAGCAGTGCCAGGTTGAATTGGTTTGCGTGAGTGAGCCAAAGTGGCCCAGCCACCCAAAAAACCGAAAATGCTGGTAAAGGCAATAAGAAAATGAAGAAATGTTTTGAAGTTTTTCATGAAGATCCTGAATTGTTTGAGGTTTGATGTATTCGATGATCGATTTATTTTCTGCGGGTTAGAATAAAAATGAGCATCATCAATTACCGGAACGACCTGTAATCATGATCGTGCCGTTTCCCTGGACCTGGATTAGGCCACGAGCTTGCAATTCAAAAAGTAGCTGTTTGATCTGGAGTACTTGATCAGACGCATGCTGCAGTTTTTGTTGGTCTGCTTGCAGAGCTTGTTGGTATTGTTGTTCGCGTTGTTGGTATTGTTGTTCACGTTGGGCGTACTCGTTAACTCGGGTTTGAAGTTGGTTTATTTGATCCTGGCTTGCGCTGGTTAGCACTGCTGTATTTGAATTGGATGTAGTTGAGCTAGAATTATCTGACCCATTATTATTTAAGAGTGCATTCGCGCTCGTAACAAACATTACCAAAGTGATAACACCGGTGATTAGAAGGGCAGCCAATAAGGCAGGAAGTTGTTTTTTCATTGTGTTTTCTCCTAGGCGAAATTGATTTTTCCAGTA
>CAIMZS010000197.1 GCA_903846015.1 uncultured Anaerolineae bacterium
GGTTGGGACTGCATTTTCCCCTCCGAGAAGCGGAGAAAATACAGCGTAAAAAATGCTATCGGCCTGCATCGTAAATAATAAATACGCGATAATTAACATCCCCATTACCAAAATGGCGGAAACAAATATAATGAATTTGTTGATCATGTCTTTCTTCCAAAATGCAATTACAGATTTCATTTTCTTCCTTCTATACTTGGATATTATTACTTTTCAAATTATACCTTTAGAGAGTATTTCGTTTGGGCATAATTTAGTAGTTTATTATAACTGGACTCTAGCTGTGGTATTCCAAATTTGAGGTGTATGGTAGTGTACCAATATGGGAGAAAATATGGGAAAACTAATTATTATCGTTGGCAACACCGGGATAGGTAAAACAACTCTTGCTCGTGCTCTCGCAAAGACTGGTGAATTTATCCTCGGGCTTGAACAACACGATGAGCGGCCTTTCCAGCTCATGTTCAAATCGGATGCTCGCTATGCTCTTCCAAACCAGGTCGATTATCTACTTCTGCGGGCAGAACAAGAACAAGCTTTGCGGCAATTGCCCCAAATTGGCTTGATCGATGGTGGCCTGGACCAGGATTTCCATGGTTTTACACGCCTCTTCCACATTCGAGGCCTGCTGGGAGATACTGAATTTGAATTATGTCAACGCCTTTACAAGTTCTGCCGCGCCAATTTACCCGGCCCAGACTTGATTATTCATTTATCTGCCAGCAATGAGACGATTGTGCAAAGACTGGCTTTTCGCGATAGGGTTAATATTGCCAACCTGAATGATATAAACTTACTTGATTCCCTGCTTACGGATTGGATGTCATCCCTGCCAGCTAAAATGATCTTACATGTTGATATTTCGAATGTTTCCCCTTCATATGCAGAGATAATCCCATCTTTGAAAAAACAAATCACTAGCTATTTTGAATATGACCTGGGCTCGAAAATAGCGGACAACTTTTTGGATTGAAATGCATAAAGTTTTAACAAATATCTATTTGATTGATCTTCGATAATTTGGTATAAATAGGTGTAATTAGTCTTATAAGGAGCAAAATTAATGAATCAATCTCGTAAAATAAAAACAATCATCGAACCGCAATATGTAATGGAAGGCGCGGGAGTGAAACTTCGCCGTTCGATCTCCCCTAACGCTAGCAATCTCTTTGATCCCTTCCTCTTATTTGATCACTTTGCCTTTAACGATCCGATTGAGGGCCCTATTCGCGGTTTTCCGATGCACCCACATCGTGGTATTGAAACAGTAACCTATATCTTGGAAGGCACAGTTAATCATCGCGACAGCCTCGGAAATTCCGGTACCATCGGACCTGGTGATGTGCAATGGATGACATCTGGACGCGGCATACTACACGAAGAAATGCCTCGTCGTGGACCGAGTGGTGTTATTTATGGTTTTCAATTATGGGTTAATTTGCCGGCAGCGCTGAAAATGTCCCCGCCGCGTTATCAGGGCGTCAACGTGGGCGTAATTCCAAATCTGGAACAAAATGGTGGAAAAATTCGTATTGTCGCTGGGGAAATCAATGGTGTCCAGGGACCCGTAACCCAGATTTCGGCCAACCCCATTTACATCGATGTAACACTAGCCCCATCAGCAGAATTCGTTCAAGAAATCCCTTTTGGTCACACAGCATTAGCTTACGTTTTCGATGGAAACGGAATATTTGGTGAAAAACGATCTTATACGCATGCCGAAGAAATATCAGCGGTTAAACTAGTTCATTTTGGAGACGGCGATCATATACGCGCTGAAGCATCCCCTGATTCGCCCTTTCGATTCATGTTAATGGCTGGGGCGCCATTCAGGGAGCCGATCGTACCTTATGGCCCATTTGTAATGAACACGGTAGAAGAGATTCAACAAGCCTTAATGGATCTACGAAACGGAACTTTTGTCCAGCAATAAAGTAAAATGGGTGCAGAACTCCACCCATTTTACTTTATGAGGCAATATGGACAAGACAAAGGTTATATTTGGAGAACGTATTTCTAGGGAAGGAGAGTTACGATTAGGCGCTTCGGCTGCAATATTTGATCACTCTCGAAAAAAAATTTTATTAACCCAAAGAGTCGATAATGAGCAATGGTGTCTTCCTGGCGGCCGAGTTGAAGCTGGCGAAAGCGTTGCCGAAGCTTGCGCCAGGGAGGTTCGGGAGGAGACTGGTTTAATTGTAAAAATCATTCGAATAATTGGTATTTATAGTGATCCACATAAATTGATCATCTACCCGGATGGGAATAAAGCACACATCATTGCGCTCTGTTTTGAAGCTGAAATTATTAGTGGAGTACCTGAAATCAGCGATGAGACAATGGCATGGGGGTTTTTTGATCAACAACAAGCTGAAGAATTGGAAATGTTGGCTGGTCATCTGGAACGTGTAAAGGATTCTTTTTCAAATCAGACCGCCGTCATTAAATAATTTGAAATTTACTTAACACTTCCAACCAAAGGATTGAAGGTATGGACAAACCACTCTCACCCTCTGCACAAAAAATACAAAAAGAGCTGATAGCGCTCGGATTTGATTTCATCGTGATTGAATCTGATGCGGTCACGCGCACAGCCCAAGAAGCTGCAGATGCTGCCGGTTGTTCTTTAGGACAAATCGTGAAATCTCTTGTCTTCAAGGGATCCGTTTCTGGAAGACCTATTCTGGTTCTTACCAGTGGGAAAAACAGGGTGAATGAGAAATTGATGGGTGGCTATGCTGGAGAACCAATAGCTCGCGCAAATCCTGATTTTGTCCGATCTGTCACTGGTTTTGCAATCGGAGGTATACCACCCATCGCCCTTTCCCAACCAATTGATGCATATTTGGATGAAGATTTATTGGAATACCCTACAATCTGGGCGGCAGCTGGAACTCCCAATGCAATTTTCGAACTTACGCCGCTTGCTTTACAAGCCATGACGCATGGTCAGGTGATCAAGGTTAAAGTAACCTCATCGTGACATACCCATGATGGTGAAAGTGTATCAGATCGGTCATCTCGATAAAATAAAAAAACCGTGGTGAGTCTTGCTCTCCGCGGTTTTTTTATAAAATGTAAATACCATTTAAATTAGATGATTTATTCTTCCAGTGCTTCCTTGGCCTTCTTTGTTTGTTTTCCACGATCTTCAGTGTCAAGAATACGTTTACGAATTCGAAAATTAAGAGGCGTCACTTCTAAGAGTTCGTCATCTGACAAATATTCAATTGCTTCATCAATTGACATAAGGCGTGGCGGCGTAAGACGAATTTCCATATCACCACGCGAAGAACGCATATTTGTTAAATGTTTTTTCCTGCAGACATTTATCGCAATATCGCCACCACGGCTATTCTCGCCTATAACCATCCCCATGTAGACAATTGCCCCAGGGTTAATAAACAATACACCTCGATCTTCCGCACCCTTCATTGCGTACGCGGTTGTGTCGCCAGCCTCCATCGCCACTAAGGAACCTGTGGAACGGGTTGCCATAGCCCCAGCGAGTTCATCATAACCATGAAAAAGAGAGTGCATGATTCCCATGCCACGCGTAGCAGTCAAAAATTGGTATCGAAAACCAAGTAAACCGCGTGTAGGCACGACGTAAATCAGGCGAACATGACCATCTCCGGTGTCTTCCATGTTCATCATTTTACCGCGGCGCCCGCCAAGCATTTCGACAACAACCCCAACGGTCTCCGCACTCGTCTCAACGTGTACTTCTTCAAAAGGTTCAAGCAGGCTGCCATCATCAGCATTGTGGAAAATTACTTCTGGACGGGAAACCTGGAATTCATAGCCTTCGCGGCGCATCGTCTCAATCAAAATCGCTAGGTGCAATTCGCCACGACCTGAAACCAGGAACGTTTCTGCCGATTCAGTTTCTGCCACACGTAAGGAAACGTTGGTTCGTAGCTCATCAAACAGACGTTCGCGAAGTTTCCGAGAAGTACTCCACTTCCCCTCTCGACCTGAAAAAGGTGAAGTATTTACCCCAAAAGTCATCCGTACGGTTGGTTCTTCCACTTTAATGGTTGGAAGCGCAACCGGATTCTGAGGATCGGCAAGGGTTTCGCCGATCGCGATTCCTTCCAGCCCCGCCAAAGCAATAATTTCACCCGCGCTGGCTTCCTCCACTTCAACCTTACCCAGGCCGTAGTGGACATACAGGTAACGTGCAGTTTCAGCTACATTCGTACCATCAATTTTTAATCGTGCCAGTTTTTGACCTGTTTTAATAGTTCCGGCAAACACGCGTCCAACAGCTGTAACCCCGCGATAATCGTCATATCCCAGGGTTGTTACAAGCATTTGAAGCGGGGCATCAGCATCAACCTTTGGTGCTGGAATATGTCGAAGGATTGCCTGAAATAAAGGCTGAAGATCCGGGCTCAGATCTGGAGTATCGCCAGCTCGACCAGCGGTGGCTTGAGTATAAATGACTGGAAAATCTGCCTGTTCATCAGATGCGCCTAATTCTACAAACAAATCGAAAGTGTCATTCAAAACACGAATGGGCTCGGCATCTTTCCTGTCGACCTTATTGACTACCACAACAGCTTTATGTCCGCGTTCAAGCGCTTTTTTTAGAACAAACCGGGTTTGCGGCATAGGACCCTCGGCGGCATCGACAAGCAGAAGCACGCCGTCTACCATGTTCATAACCCGTTCAACTTCACCACCAAAATCTGCATGCCCTGGGGTGTCGACAATATTAATTTTCACTGTCTCGCCAGTTACTGGATCTGGTAGAGTAATTGCTGTGTTCTTTGCCAGAATTGTGATGCCGCGCTCCCGTTCAAGATCGTTCGAGTCCATCACTCGTTCTGCAACCAGTTGGTTATCACGAAAAGTGTGTGATTGGCGCAATAAAAAATCGACCAGGGTTGTCTTGCCGTGATCAACGTGGGCAATAATCGCGATATTACGGATGTTTGTTCGTTCTTTGATCATATTTACCTTCACCCAACGTAGGGGCGACCGACAGGTCGCCCCTACTACAAATTTCAATATAAAAAACCCCGGCCAACGGGACCAGGGTGTCCGGCTTTCGAAGCCTAATTCTACCAGATGATCGGTGTTTTTGGGAAACCAAGGTTGCCCGGTTACCTGGTCGTTTTTTGGGTCAAAACGTCATTGTGATACCAATGATGGCCATAAAATGAGCAGCCGCGCCTGCCAATACAAAAATATGCCAGACTTCGTGATACCCAAATTTTCCTGGTGAAAAATCAAAGATCTTTGTTGCATAGACAACCGCACCCAATGTATAAATTACTCCCCCAATGATCAACCAGGCCAATGTTACGCTCGATAATGACGAAACCATTTGCCCGGCTGCAGTAACACTTAACCAACC
>CAIMZS010000198.1 GCA_903846015.1 uncultured Anaerolineae bacterium
CGTCGTTTTATGCCTGGTGTGGGAAACGAAACTAATGCCATCTCCGATTAAATGGTGTCAGGCGAAAGGATGGTACCGATTAAGAAGAGATACCCCACAGAAACTGGAGTCTACCTAGAGCCACGTTCGTGCTGGAACAGGGACTATCGTCGCGGAAAGCACGCTTCTCCGCGATGACAGCAAAACAGGTAAAGGTGCATCGGCAAGGTATGAGTGGCTGAGGTGGTCGGAGCCATGTAGACTATTTTTACCCAGCCTTTTATTCTTTGAGCGGCACAAAAAGCATCGGAATGTGTGTTTTTCGAAGGACATTTGGTGCCACTGAGCGAGCCCAGAACGCGTTTATACCGGACTTACGATGTGTGCTTAGCAAAATCAGATCTGCTTTAATACGAGCGGCAGTTGAAACGATGATGTCCGCTGGATTTCCTCGGCCAATCTCCGCATTAACGTTATAGCCAGCTAAAAGAAATTCGTCCAGGTGAGTTTGCAAATGTTCCTTCGCAGTTTCTTCTTGAATATCCAAAAAAGCATTGGCGGTGACCGGCAGCATGTTGCTGATGGCTGCTTTTTCACCAGACAAGGTGCGCAAGGTAGGAATGACTGTCAGTAGATAAATTTCAGCCTGGTATGCTTTTGCTAATTCTTGCGCATAGAAAAGACTTTTATCGTGAATGGATTCGTAATCGAGAGGTACAAAGATGCGACGCAAGGTAAAAGGGTGGGGAGTAGCTGAAACCGGTTGTATGAGAAGCAAGGGTGTATGACCACCGGCAATTACTTGTTGGGCGATATTTCCAAAAACCAGATCCCGAAACCCACTCTGCCCATGGGCGCACATTACGATCAAGTCCGGTTTAAATTCTTCGGTAGCATGCGTAATGATGCTGGCAGCCACATCTTTAACTTCAGCGGTGTGAACATGTGTTTCGATATCCAGGTTATTTGTAACGGCTTTTGTGGCAATGTTTTTGAGATAAGTCATAGCCTCATCTGATCTGGATAGGTGGTAATCGTTGTGGACTACCTGTGGCGCATCTTTTTCCATGATATGTAAAAGAGTGATCGGGGCAACCAGTGTTTGCGCAAGGGAAACGGCCGGAGGAATGGCAGATTCAGCTAACTTGGAGCCGTCCAGTGGAACCAGTATATTTTTAAACATTGGCTAACTCCCAAAGATAAGTTGGTAGATCAAGAAGAAGTTTAAAAAAATTATTATAGACGCTGCCATGCTGGCCAGGAAGGTAGTGAAGGGTCTGTTCACTAACTCCCCCATAATATCAACACGGCGGGTAAATTGGATAAGTGGTATGATGGCGAAAGGAAGCCCAAAACTCAACACAACCTGGCTGACGACCAGCGTGCGAGTTGGGTCAAGACCTGTCGCGATCACTAAAAGGGATGGTACGATGGTGACCAGTCGTCTTATCCAGGGTGCGATATGTTTGCGCAAAAAACCCTGCATGATGACCTGCCCGGCCATTGTTCCAACGGAAGATGATGAAAGACCACTGGCGAGCAGCGAAATGCCGAATATGTATTGTGATGCATGTCCAAGCAAAGGTTCAAGGGTTCGATGTGCATCTTCAATGCTGCCAACGTTGGTCAAACCAGTCTGGTGGAAAGTGGCGGCGGCCATGATCATCATTGCCATGTTGATCATACTGGCAGCACCCATCGCCACCACTACGTCAATAATTTCGTAATGGAATAATTTACGCTGCATTTTTGCGTTTTTAACAACAATGCGATCCTGCATTAATGCTGAGTGCAGGTAGATGGCATGAGGCATGACAGTGGCGCCGAGAATCCCTGTTGCCAGGAGTACACTTTCCACCCCGGAAAAGTGAGGCACGACAGCGTGAAATAATACCTGTCCCCAATTCGGTTTTACAAGGAATATTTCTATCAAATAGCTTAATCCCACTACGCCAACAAGGGCTGTAATGACAGCTTCGAGAGGGCGGAAGCCGTATCTCTCCAAACCCAGGATCATAAAAGTAATAACTGCAGTTAGAACTCCAGCCCATAGGAGTGGTATTCCAAATAGGAGGTAAAAGCCCAGCGCGGCGCCCAGAAACTCGGCTAAATCTGTGGCGATTGCTACCAATTCAGCGATTGCCCACATCCCTAAAACTACCCAGCGTGGGTACTGATCTCGACAATGTTCAGCCAGATTTTTACCACTGGCGATACCAAGTTTGGCTGAAAGAGTTTGTAAAAGCATGGCCATTAAGTTTGATGCAACTATAACCCAAAGCAGTTCCAACCCAAATTTTGCGCCACCCTGGATGTTGGTGGCGAAATTGCCTGGATCCATATAAGCAACGCTTGCGATGAAAGCTGGTCCCATGAAAGGGATCAATCGGGCCAACCAGTTTTTTTTGCTTGTGCCGGAAAGGACTTCCTTGGCACTTTTTACAGTTCTAGAGTCATCCTCGCGGATTTCGCTGTGATTAGTTTTTCTTTGATCATTCATGTTACTCCAGTAGGATTAGGATTTAAATATCTGATTTTCAGCTGCTCATATTATTTTTGGGGAGGCTAATTGTTATATTTTGGGTAGCAGCTTTCGGTTGTAGGAACTGAAAGTGAAATTGGATCGTTTGGTATGGGCTGTTGCCCAAACCATGAGCGTACGAAGTGGTTAGGCTTGATAAGATAATGATTTATGAGAATCGGACCCAAAATGCTGGCAGTATAAGCGATCCAAAAGGAAATTACAGGATTGTGGAAGATAGACAACATCTTTTCTCCCCATGCTTCTTCTATAGGCAAGTGGAAAATTAGAATAATCAACGATGATTGTCCAATATAACGGAATATTGTTAAAAGAAAAGGGTTTTTCTCAATAAGTCTGGCAATGGTTAATACGAAAAGAATTCCTAATGCAGCTTCAATAGTGTTTACAACCAGTGAATCGAAAATTCGTGTGGAAAGGTCAAGATTCTGAGGCAGCAAAATAACCATACACAATAAAATTACACCGCTGAAAATTCCGGGCAACGGATTTGAAAATAATCTACCAGGTTCCAATATTTTGATTTCTTTCCCTAATATGAAGAAAAAGCCGCTGATTAACACAAGATCAAGGCTGAACGGCAATCCATAAATTGAAAATTGCTTTCCGGAAAATGTGAGTGTGATAGGCCAGAATCTGTCAATTGTCAAAACGCCAATAATTAACACAATGGGCAACAAAACCCACTTTAACCAAGGCAGACGGCTGTGTTTGACTAACCAGTAAAACCAAAATGCAAAAATATTTACTGCAAATAAGTGCGGTAAAAACCAAAGTGGAACCCAATCGATGTAGCGCGGTGTGGCATAAAAGGATTTAAGTAATTGAGTGGTTGTTACCAGCAAACTTGCCCTTGAAAAAGAAAGGGTAACAATGTAAATGATTAAAGCAATAACGAAATATGGTTTTAATACACTCTCAAAACGGCGGCGTAATAACCTGAGAAATGGCTGTTCTAAATTGAAAAACATTCCAGAAACGAAGAAGAACAAGGGCATACGAAATGCATGAAAAAGTTTATTCAATAATGGCGATATCAGCTCAAAATCGTTATGTCCCATAACAACCAGCAGAATGCCAATGCCCTTTGCAATGTCAAGATAGTCTATTCGTTTTGTCATAATCTTCCTTAGAAAAGCTAGCTTTTGACATCGTGGAACATATAATCTTTGGAAGCCGGTCAGATGTTTAGCTAAGGACGGTAAATTACTTCTGGAAAAGATATTTGCGATTTTATCAAAAGTTGTGACGGATTGTTTTTAAACTGTTGGTTGAAAAAGGCAAGTACGTAAGTTTTGATGATCTCCTGAACGCGCGCACCGTTGATTGGACCTTTCAATCCTAGTTGCGGAGCCAAAGGGCTTAAGGCTGGGAGATCGCTGAAATCATAATGGTCAGCTCCTAAGATTGTGACAACGCGATTAGTCTTATCAACATGGGCATAATAGCGATTGAACAGGTCCGTGTTACGTTGGAATGGCCATAGTTCGCTAAATAAATAAAAAAATGGTTGCCTGGTACCATTATCTAGTACAGTAAGACTCACAGGTCGCATAAAAGCGTCAAGAGTCAGTCCGGCTTTGCAGCGTGGATCTGTGCCGCAGAATTGGATGGTGGCTCCGCCGCCGGTCGAGTGACCGAAAATGCCCACTTTGTTCATATCCAATAAATTTGTTAATTGGTCGTTTGGATCATGTTGGTTTAATTGGTCCAAGAAGATAAGCGTGTAACCAATATCTCCTGCCCATTGATTGACCAAAATACGGGCGGCAGCTTCGTATTCGTCGTCCGGTTTTCCCTTAGGCAGTGCGCTTGGGTAGTTTGGAATGATTGTGCCATCTGGGAAAACTGTAAGGCGTGCGCCATAAGGATGTTCCAAAGCAGCAACAATATATCCTTGGCTGGCAAGCTCTTCCATCAGAAAGGTACTTTGTTGTCGGAAACCATTCCACCCGTGAGAAAATATCAATACGGGGTAGGGGCCGCCAGATTGGTCCGCTGGTAGACTTTCATAGGACCAGGATTTTGCAAGTGAGAGATGGTCAAGAAAGAAATGCGGCAGATTAATATAATCAGCAATGGCTGGTGCAACGATTTTTGCTTCCGGCATCCAGGGGGCCCGGGTTGCATTTATCCCGGGTTTAACAGATGGGTACCATATCTCGATCATGAATTTGCGCGGTTCTTCTTTGCTGGAATAGATCTCCTTGCGATTTTGATCGGTCAAGACAAGAGTTCGAGTGCCAACCGAATAGGACCCTCCAGGTTTGAGAAGTGTGGGTACGGGCAGAAGGGCTGGAAGGGCAGCACAGACGCTTATCAAAAGCAGGTTTAGAATTGTCAGGATAATTGAGAGAATTGTTGGACGATGCCGGTGGATTGGATTGGGTTTGGAGAAAGATATCAGGCTGGTAACCAAGGCAATTGCGGTGAGAATATATAACGGGATCATCTGCCATCGCAACCCTTCGATTAGCGAATGTAGAACCAACAATGAAATTGTCAGGATAGGCAGAAAAATGACAATGCGAGGGCGAGATCCAATTAAATGCCAAACAGCATAGATGGAAAGCAGAATAGGGATGGCAATTTCAATGGGGCGCATAATCTTCCTGGTTTGTATGGCAAATCATGGATATTGTGTATAGCTTAAACCTAAATATTGCATATTCAGGTAAATATATCCGATTCAGAGCAATTCCGCAACAATAATTCCGAGTTGGCAATGTTATAGATTTCAAATTTGCGGTTTCGCTTGTTAGGGCTACCCGTTGCCTGGATAGATCAGTAAATGATGAGGTGGCTTGTGAAAAAAAGCCCAATCCATTAGAATAGTTACAACCTTTCACGGATGAAATTATTAGGAGGCAATAGGAAATGAATAAGATATTTGTTTTGGCCATAGCTGTTATCTTGGTGCTGATAATCATGGCTGGGTGCGGAAGTTCGGCGTCCAGTGTTCCGGTGAGTTCTTTGAGTGTTGAGATGAGTGAATTTCGATTTGACCCGGCAGATATGACTATTATTGCGGGCAAGGAAATAACTCTTAGTTTGAAGAATACTGGAGGAGTTGACCACGAATTTACCATATTGCGGAAGGGTGTGGTTGTAAAAATCCCTTTTGACCCTGAACAGCAAGGGAAAGATATCCTGGCACAATTCAAAATTGGGGCAAAGCAGAGTGGGGAATTTACTTTTACATTACCTGAGGCAGGTGAGTATCAAGTTATTTGCAGTATTCAAGGTCATATGGAAGCTGGTATGCTAGCCAAGTTGATAGCGAAATAGAACAAGATCCACAATTTACCATGGAATTGTTTCTGACGCAAAATCTAAAATCGGATTAATACCTATTAGGATAAAAATTATCCTAATATAATCCTGTGGTTATTTATCGGAATCAGATACCATATCATCAATCATTCAAGGAGGATGATATGGCATGAAAAAAAATACTACATTGTTTGTATCTTTAATTAGCTTTTTGTTTCTGTTATTTGCCTGTAG
>CAIMZS010000199.1 GCA_903846015.1 uncultured Anaerolineae bacterium
CTGCTAGAACGGGCACTATCGCAGATTATGTCTGAACCGGCCCTGCTAGAACGGGCACTATCGCAGATTTACGCAGATTTAGATGATTACGCAGATTAGATCAAGATCAAGTTCAAGATCAAGTTTCTGAACCGTCTCGTGGCTGTGCTGGAAGCGGGACTATCGCCTCGTGCTGGAACCGGGTTAGAAGCTGTCGCGAAGTTTGATATCGACTTGAAGGATGTGGTCGGTGATCCAGTGCTCCAATTCGGCATGAGCGGCCCGGGCAATGGCTGGATCCTGGTTTGAATCATGCCAGCGAGTTTTGAAAGCGGCGAAGTTTGCCAGGAATTCGGCATGGTCGTGTTTGTTGAGATCGGCGACCGGGCAGTTGAGTTCCTGCATCAATTTTTCTTCCTGGCGGAAATGCCAGGCGGCATAGAACTCCAAAAAGTCGAGTATGTCTCCGGCGGTCTGGGGATTCCCAGCAGGGCCTGTTTTTTTAGGGTCGATGATTTCGCTCAGATCGTTGAACTTTTCGATCAGGGTTTTATGTTGGAAATCGGTTCGGGCATCGCCCGTGGACATGGTTTCATCCCAGATAAGCATTTCATTACTCCTAAGGTAGATTGATTATAGTTTTCTGGTAATTTCTGTGATAAAAATTTTTGGATGTCTTGTGCCCTGTGGCCCTGATGGATCAACCGCTTTGCGAGATGGGACAACCGCTTTGCGTGCTAGAACGGGCACTATCGCTGGAACTGGGGATATCGTCTGTTCATCAGGCTTTTTTTCCCGAATTGAATTGGATGAGTTTTTGCCAGTCAATTTCGTTGTCAGGGGTATAAAAATTATTCCCGAATTCAAGGATAAAAGTATTGACGATGCGCCAATAGGCTGAAGTGAACTCATCATTTCGTTCCCTGGCATGGTAGCCCAGTGGTTCAATAATTTCGATATAAAGATTTTCATTTCCAGAGATAAATTCCCAAAATTCCTGGCCGCATAATTTGTAATAATCACCCTTATTGGGGTTGTTATCTTTCCCGTAGCAGCAGCCATTAACGGCAATGACTTCCCGTATTCCCCCGCTTGTTCCCAATACACGTTTTGCTCGTTTAAAATCATCACGCATTTTGCTGATCTGCCTGCTGTTGCCCCAATTTGGACCTGACTTGATCGAGGCGATATACATTTTTTCATCATTTCGAAATTCCAAATCGATGCCTTCTGCCGATGATTTCCGGCCGTTATATACCTTGCCGCAAACAAAAATAGCCAGGCCCTCCAGGAATTCGCCAAAAATGGTTTCTTCTTGAGATGAAAGATGCGCATCCAAAATAGTTTTTACAAAATCAGCGCCGGATGTTGCGTTTTTCGCTTTAAAGAGATATGGATTTTTACGCTTAAGCACCTCGTTTAATTTTAATTTTTCAAGACTCTGTAATCGTCGGGAATGGAACTCGCCGATGAAATCTTCAACATACCCAACGACTTCATTAAGATTTAGTGTCATCATACTCCCCTTTTTTTTCAAATAATGTGAGTGCGTGTGTTTGAATTTTATTTTGCGCCATATCAAAGTATTGTGGCATAATTTCAATCCCAATCGAATTACGTCCCATTCGTTGCGCGACACGGTTAGTTGTGCCCGAACCCATAAACGGATCAAGAACAGTATCGCCTGATTTGGTAAATAATTTGA
>CAIMZS010000200.1 GCA_903846015.1 uncultured Anaerolineae bacterium
ATGCCATCAACCTCATAATGCAGGATCTTTTTGGCGGTAACAAAATTATTAACCACGCCCTTGATTTCGTTATCGGAAATCTGATCCCCGAAGAACATGGACAGGCGCATAGTCCGGGGATTTAACTCAAAGCGGCCTTGGTCGTCGCATACGCTATTGTTCAGCATGATCCAGGCCAGTCGATGCTTGTCGTCAAGAGACTGCATCCAGGTATCTTCGTAGATTTTTCGATCGATATTTCTCATTGCGAATTCCTCCGAGGGAAAATAGGATTTATGGGAGGGCAGGATTGCCCTCCCACCGTTGCTGTGGATTACCATGAGCGATTCTGGCGAGGCTGTTGTTGTTGCTGTTGGGGCGGAACGGTGAAACGGCCTGGTTGGGGCTGTTGAGGAGCAGGCTGTTGAGCTTGCTGCTGAGGTTGCTGGAATTGCTGGCCCTGCTGCGGGTTGAACTGAGGAGGCTGCGGCTGCTGGTATTGGGGTTGATTCACGGGCTGCTGATACTGCGATTGATTGGCGGCAGGTTGTTGGGGAACGTACTGTTGCTGCGGTTGGGACTGAGCCTGGGGCTGGTTCACAAATTGCTGGCCCTGCGGTTCGAAATCCCCACCACCGTTGGAAGGAGCGCCATTGCCATTTGTGCCATTCTTATTCTTGGAGATGACGGTGCATTCCTTGATGCTGGCTTCGTAGGATGCAGCCACAGTTCCATCCGAGCGTTGGTACAGGCGTGGGCTGCCGGTCTGGTGATCAAACTTGATGCGGCACTTGGCATGCAGGGTATCGCCCTTGTGCAGGTAGTTGTTCAGGGTTTCAGCATCTTTTTCCCAGGCGGTCAGGCGAATCCACATCGGTACGGTCGCGCTGGCCTGGTCATCGGACTTGCCAATATACTCGTTGTAGGCCACATCGATGGTGGTCACAGCCTTGCCTTCGGGGGTGTACTTCATTTCCGGGTCCTTGGTGACGGTGCCGACAACATCGAGTTCGCAAAAGCTATTGAATTTAACAGACATGGGTTTTTCTCCTTTTTATGAGCTGCAGGGAATTTGCCCTGCGAGCATGATTAATTGGATTGGTTGGGAATTGAAAACAGGGGATCATCTCCAGGCTTAATCTGTTCACTGGCCCACAGATTCCTGGAGCGTTCGTACCAGAACGTCAAAGCAATGTTCCACCGGCCGCAAAAGTACGCGAGCCAGTGTTTGAGCGACTCATTCCCACCTACAACAACAAATTCCAGCGACACCAATTGCTCAGCCGAGAACCCGTTCAGGCTCTCGGCAAGTAAATAGGAAATCGCTGGAATCGCTACTTTTTGGGTGTAGATTGAATTCGTGGGATTGCTGACGCTTGGCGGCGCACCGTCTTTCCACCCTAAGGATACGGTCGCGCCTTTCATTTCGGCGACAAGTGAGAAACTCGAGTCGAGCTGTTCGCCAGTAAGATTCAGAACAACGATATGTTTCATGACACTCCTGGAACGCAAACGTCATTGCCCACTTGCGACAATGACCTTATGGATTTTTTCCTACTGCTCTAGGAGTGTCTAGTAATGTCTAGTAATGTCTAGTAATGTAATCGGGGGTGATCGTGAATTACTTCGCCATTGTAGCATAGAATATATGTTCTAGCAATGTTTCTCGGATTTTTTATTCGAGATTTCTGCTACCCTCCTCGCGGTCCAGAGTAATCAAATTGGTGATGTAATTTCTCCTTTCTTGTTGACCAGCACGCATGCCTGCAGAACCCACACACGCATTCGTAATATTAGAGATCGAAATCATGATCGAAAAACACCCCTTTGTTAAAACATAAGCCCTCGAAGAATTTTCCTTCGAGGGCCTGTCTATAGATGGTGAGTATTTATTCGGAGCAGAAACCGCCGTTATTCCGCCGATAAAGTGCCGATAAACCGCCGAAAGACGGTTGCTTGCATTAGATATTAAACAGTAAAAGTTTCAGGCCAGATTTTTACTCCAGCTTTCTGCCCGGAGTTCCATAAAAGCCGATCAAAAGTCGCCAGGCAAACAGACGTTTCTAGCGTCTCCTGCCAGGTCAAAGCTGATGCAAGGTGCATGGCGTCATACCCCCTCAGGCCAAATTCCCAGGAAAGAGATGCAGCGCGCTCAGTTAATTGTGCGGAAATTCTCAGCCGATTAATTTCCGGCCATTCTTTCAAGAATTTATTCCAGGCATCTCTTGATTCATCACTCGAAATTAGGTGCATTCTTTGCGCCCTTGACATCGCCGAAGCCATTTCGGTGTAAGTCAGGATACTGGTTCCTGTGTTTTCGGATTTGTGGAATAAATCATAAACATCGTCAGATTGTTTTTCTTGAACATAAAGTTTTAGCATGGCGCTTGTATCAAGATAGATAATCGACATCCCTATCCTCCACAACCAGGTCAGAGAGTTGTCTTTCGCTACGGTTGATTACTACAGGCTTTCCAGGTTTATACTTCTTACCATTCCAATCAGCCAACCCGGCATCTACAACAGCCTGTATCTTTTCATCAATAGTCGGTTGAATAGGAACGATCTGACCAATTGATTTACCACGTTCGGTCACTATGATGGTTTCTCCCTTTTTGACGCGTTGCATGTATTCGCTCAATTTGGTTTTTAACTCACGTGTACCAACTTTGACAATTGTCATGGCTGCTCCTTTTTTGCAACTACATTGTACACCAAGTGTACACAATGAGCAAGATGATTTCCAGGGGTGACCGACCATTAATACTCACTCGTCAGCATCACCACCATTCCGGGTTCGGGATATTCCGTGGGCTGGACATACAGGTGGGTTTCCCTCAAGGGAAAATCGGTGTAGCCGATGTGCTGCTCAACCAGGATGTGCCTGTCGCCGTCATCGCAGGTAACAACCGCTGTATGGTTTTCGGTCTTCACAACCCAGTGCTGAAATTCGCAGCCGCGCAGTTTCTTGACCTGGTAGGAGGCGATCAGGTCCAGAAGCCAGTAAGATTTCGCGTTTTCGCACAGATATGCCGCGCCATCGGTAAGCAGCAAGTTCACGCCGGGGTATTTCATGCGAGCATAGCCTTCTGTACCGGTAAAGTGTGCCAGGTTGCTTTCGAATTCTTCTGCGGTTATTGTTGGCATTCATTCTCCTTTTCAACTTTGATTCCAAAAATATATTCAACGAACCACTGCGCTTCGCGGAGCGTCGTCCTGGAATTGACGCGCTGCCACTTCTCTTCCAGAAACCTGTCAATACGATACGTGAGAATTTCGAGGGTGATGAACATCCGGACTTCAACGATGCGCAGCTTGTAACGGGTGGATTCCCAAACGATCTTTTCCTGTGTAGTTGTCATTTTTCTAACTGAAGCCGAGCCCACGTTCTTTGAGCGAACAGAACTTTCCCTGCGAACAAATGACGTGATCTAAAACATCGATATCAAGCAGCTTTCCCGCCTGGACAATTGCCCTGGTAACAGCCACGTCATCTGGACTCGGGGAAATATCAGATGATGGATGGTTGTGCGCGACGATAATGGCGCTGGAGTTGTCTAGGATGGCCTGCCGGAACACTTCGCCAATGCGCACCTGGGATGAACTTACTGAACCCTGATAGAGCTTGACCAGGTTGACCACGTGATTGCGCCTATTCAGATTGATGACCCACATTTCTTCATGATCCAACGCGCCAATAAAGTAATCGAGAAGATTGGCTGCGTCTGCAGGACTCTGGATGGATGGTCGCTCCTTGGGATTACTGTAAAGCTGGATGTTCAGTTCTTCATGGAGTTGGCGGATCTTTGATAGGGTTTCCTCCACCTTGTTTTTCTTCAGGGTTGGCTTGGTCTTCGGTGTGAACTCAATAACCGGAAGAGCGATTTGAGAATCTTCAGATGACATGTTTTCTCCTTGGAATCAAAAAAGCCCGCACAAATTGTGCGAGCTTTGGATATCATTTTTTGTGATGGAAATTCTATGAAGGTTACTGTTTTATTTTATGCAGTGACGTGAGCAATCATGTGGCTGACCTCTTCGTTCGTATTGATCGTTGAGATGTGAGTCTGTGGGTGCGCATTTTGGTAAACACGGAAGACTTCATCGGCAAAGGCCTGGCCGATCATTTCTACATTTTTGAAATCCAGAACGATTTCTTTAAATCGTTCAAAACGCACTAACAATCGTTTTGCTTGTGAACGCGATATGAGATTCTCACCGCCATACTGCGCTAGGAAAACGGGTATAGTTGTTCTCGAAAAACCGAAATCACCATCGACACTATATCTATCAAATACCTGGCGGGTAGTGCGCTTGGAGTTTATTGGAATATCCATCACCACACAGGTTCCGTCGAAAGCCATTCCCTTATGTTCGAGGAGCCAATCACTCGTATCTTCAACACCTGATGATGCGGTAAAGAGCAAATCTCCTGAAAGGATAGAAAAATTATCAAACATTCTGGATGTGAAAAAGATACCCTCGCCGCTGTGTTTTTCTGGATCAGTTGTCAGCTTTCCTTTTGACAACTCCAGGATTGAGTGGAGATTGTCTTCCAGGTCCAATTCCCGCTGAATTTTATTAAAAATGCCAATCCCATCATCCTGGATTGTGATCGAAATTGAAGCAAGAGTTCGGGTGACATATACAACCAGGTTGGTTCCTTCAGCGTGGTCGATCGCATTGTTAACCATCTCTGTGAACCCATATTGGCAAATTTTCAGTATATTCCCAGGGACATCTTTTAATTCCACCGAGATGGTTTTTCTCCAGACTTCATCTTCTTTTAGCCCTTGCAGCGGGAATAGCCAGTTTTTATCAACGATATTTGCTAATTGGTAGTAGCGGTTCTTTGTGGTTCCATTGGCAGAGATGACATTTTCTTTGACCATCTTGTCGACATGGCGATGTGCTGCCTGACGTGAAATTAAAAATGTTTCCGCGACAAGGTTTACAATATCCTTGGGATGTTTTTCAATCTCTGCGATCACGAAGTTTCTGATTTCTTCTGTCTGTTTCATAGCTGCCTCAATTTATTGTAAACAAGAATGTTATTTATTGTAAACTTATTATTGGCGATTGTCAACTTGCGCGCCAAAAGAGCCCGCACTTTTCAGTACGGGCTCTTTGACAATGGGGGACTATCAGGCAATAATCTTGACCAGCAGGATGGCGGCAGTCAGAAGTGTCAGAAATACACAGAAGTCGGCAAAGGCGAGATTAACAGCGCGTCTTGAATTCATAAGATTTCCTCCGAGGGAAGTTTACGAAAATATAGCGGAATCGAGCCGTAAATCGTTATCCGACACGATTTCTTGCAAGGTACGTTGGTCACGATAACGGCGGGGATTGCCACACATTGGGCAGGAACAGGGCACGCGGGTTTTCAGTAAGCGGTGTTCAATTTCACCACCAAAGGCATACCAATCCAAATGGTGTGGAAATTTCGCCCGGTAAATCCAGAGCAATCGGTGTGCTTTGCGCAGCCCTTGCTGGCGGCGCAGGAGCTTATTCACACCCAGATTGTCCACGTGAATATTGGAACCTATCTCATTCAAATCATCATTCATGGGACGCTTCCCCTGCATCAAAACGGTTGAGAAGATGCGAACACAGTCTGGACTTCGCTGCCAGGGTGATTCATGATTGCCTCCGGATTCCAAAATAAGGCGGGTTAAGTAGCACATGCGTTCTATGTATAAATTCGGGAATAAAAACGGCTGTAATACCCTGAAAACGGGCTTGCAGGGCATTTTGTACAGCTTTACCAGGATGCAAAAAAGTGCCATTATGATGATTGGTCATTTGCATCCCCCAATAACCGGATGTCAGAAAGCGCAGTGGTCGCCACATTGTTGTAGCGGGTGAATGCCCAGCCCCCTTGTGTGTACATCGGCCAGGGCTCGCAGTTGACGGCTTTTACTGCGCTGATCCCGAGCTCCTTATTGACGCTCAGAACTTCTACTTCGATATTCTTAAACTTTGCAATTACAGGCATGGATGCTCCTTTTCAAAAAGTATGGGTGCAGCACTTTCCTAGGAGTATCTAGCTCTATAATCGCAGAACAGGTGTTCGGCATATTATACTCCCAGGGATTTAAAGCAAAAAGCAGGCCATGCTGAGA
>CAIMZS010000201.1 GCA_903846015.1 uncultured Anaerolineae bacterium
TGGAGGGAATTGGTTTCACAAATTGGAGGACCCTTTTCCGTGGGCTTTCCACTGGGAATTGTATGGGCATATTACGGCAGTTGGTTAAGCCGGGAGATCGCGTCATACAGCGAAGTAACCCGCCGCTCAGCATTGATGCGCTTCTACTACCATATTCTTTCCCTGATCGGCCTGGTTTCCACTTTTGTTGGATTAGCGTTGCTGCTTTCCTTTATCGTCTCACTTCTGACTTCCACCACCTTGTGGGGTGATGTCCTTCGCGCCCGCCTGTGCGGCTCGCTTGCAACCCTGATTTCCGGGTTGCCGCTTTGGATCTTTGCCTGGCGCCCGATACAATCTGAAGCGCTGCTTGCTGGCGACCTGGGTGACCATGCCCGCAGATCATTGGTACGCCGCGCCTACCTTTACCTGGCAATTTTTGCCACGGTTATCGGTGGCATGGCCTCGGCTATTTATCTGGTCTACACTGTTTTATTTGGCTTTCTGGATCACCGCAGCGATAGTTTTTTGACAGATGTGTTCAATGGGATCCAGTTATTGGGGTTATTCATTGCCTTTCTTTTGTATCATTGGAATGTAATGCGACAGGATGGTGGCCGCGCTGCAGATGCCCTTGCTTCCAGGCAGGCCAATTTCGCAGTGCTAATCTTTGAATCGCAAGACCTGCTTTTTGCCGGGCCTGTTGTAAACGCAATCAGGCGTGCGTCAGCTTCCATCCCTGTAGCAGTCCAGGCTGTTGAACAGGGCATCCCGGATGGTGCGGAAGCGGCCCGGGCGGTGGTTTTACCATCCAGTCTGGCCCTCGACCCGCCAGAAGCACTCAGATTATGGCTCAGGGATTATTCCGGTTCAAAGATAATCATCCCTATTAATCAGACCGCCTGGTACTGGCCTGGTGGCCCACTAAAAAACGGGCCCGAAGTAACAGCCCAGATCATTCGGCAGTTGGCAGAAGGTCAGGAAGTCCGCACTTCTAGTTCGGCGCCAGCCTGGCAGGTGGCTGCGTATGTTTGTGCAGTGTTCTTCGGCCTGGAACTCCTGTTCCTTTTATTTGCACTGGGTATGTCGTTGACAGGGCATTGATTTTTTGCAAACTATAGATGCGCATTCTGTTTCACGACTCCGTCGATAAAAGAAACGGTCCGGGTTAAAACTCCCGGACCGTTTCTTTATTAATCGCTTCTACTATTTTTTTATCCCAGCAAATCCCATTTGTTCCCATACAAATCTTCAAACACAACCACATCACCGTAGGTTTCTCTGCGTGGTTCTTCCAGAAAGGAAACCCCTCGCGCTTTCATCTCAGAATAATCCTGCCAGAAGTTAACCGTTTTTAGAAAAAGAAACACGCGTCCACCAGCCTGATTACCAATAAATTTTTCTTGTTCAGGTGAAGCTGCTTTTGCTAGAAGCAAACAGCTTTCAGTTGCACCCGCTGGCGCGACCAAGACCCACCTTTTCCCGGCTCCCATATCCGTATCTTCAAGCAGGCTAAACTGTAGCTTTTTTGTGAAGTATTTAATCGCTTCGTCGTAATCACGGACAAGCAGTGCAACATGAGCCAGATTTTGTTTCATATAGAACCTGCTATCTTTGTTTTTCGGTAACAAAAGGAAGGAAATCCTGGTGGCGAACCAGAAGAAAATATTCTGCCCTTATTCGATCGGGACTTATCAGGTGAGACCATTCTATCAACAAACCTATTTTTGTACTATCAAAATTACCAGGTTTGACCTGTGCCAGGCAACTGGCTGTCGCCGGGCTTTCCACAAAAATAAGTTCTCTTTATTCGGTTGTGTTAACCATCAAACACATCGCAAACAAATAAGACA
>CAIMZS010000202.1 GCA_903846015.1 uncultured Anaerolineae bacterium
GATCTGCCTTTCTGGGGTTACCCGAAACTCCCATAATTGGATCCGACATCGAAGCTGATTGATCAACTAAAAAAAAGAAACAACTGGGATTTGCGCGATCGATTGCAGCTTGGTAAGGCATGATGTTTTTCCTCTTGAGTGATAATTGAAGCAAAATATAGTGAGTAATCAAACGTTATATTAACGTCATCGGAAAAATTTCCCGGTTCAATCGATCTTTACCCCCATCTGCCTGAACGCTTCCTTGACCTTGTCTTCCATTTCCTGTTCGGTCATCTGGCCGTGATCCAGTCTCAGGTTGATTTCCATCGTCTCGTATTTGCTTTGCAAATAATTGAGCACTCCCATCAGGCTGGAAATTTTGCCCTTTGGAATCACAAAGTTGAAGTTCATTTGCTGGTACTTCCCTGCGGGAGTCACTGATGTTTGTGGAGTAATACCACCGGTGGATACAAAAGTGGACTGCCCACCGTTCTCGCTGGCTGGCGGAGCGGTTGTGGTGGTTGCTGGTTCGGTGTAGCTGGCAATTTCCTGTTCCCGCTCTTTTCGCCGCTGCTCTTCGCATACTTCAGCCTTGATCAGGATTTCACTATCAGTAAAACTGACGTAGCACTCTTCTTTGAAGTACCTGCAGACTGGCAGGCCGTCCTTCATTTCGCCCATTCCAAAGATGCCGTGCTTCACGCCATCTGCAATACCGGTATCCCAGGCGTTCTGGTTTACAGCGCGGGTTTCTCCGGGTGTTTTCAGGCTGGCCTGATACAACTGGGCCGTGGAGAGCGTATCGCGGTCTTTAAGATATTTTTCCTTGATCACCAGCGCGACGATTTTCTCCAGCACTTCGCTTTCCATGCGCAGGCGATCATAGACATTCTGGTCAAGTGTTTTGGTATCCCCCACAGTCGGGATGCCCATGTCAAATTCTTTGAATCCGCTGCGGGCAGGCAGATAGAGCTGCCGGTATAAACGGCGCACAGCTTCACCCAGATCACCATCAATGCGCTTCAGGCCATCCTTGATTTCCTTGCGTTGGTCATTGGTCAAGGACAGCGTGGCATCGCCTTCGAGAGCACGGTAGGCCAGCATCTTGCGCACCTGGGTCACGAAGCCGGGGCGTTCGGATGGCATTGGTACAAGGAAAAAGATGGTATTGCGATGCACGCGCGGGCTTCCGCCCTTTTCTTCAAGCATTGCGCGCATCAGGCTGGGGTTCTGCTCGGCCATGATGACTAACTTCAGGTCAGGTGTATCGGCGATGTCAGATGTCTGCTCACGCCAGATGTAAACCTTGAATTTATCACCCTTGACCTTTGCTTTTAGCAAAGCTTCTTCGGTTTCTCGAACATCCGCGTCTGGGATGTTCTCCATCCGGATCAGCAGCATACGGTTCAGGTTGACCTGGTTGGAGAAGAAGTATTTGCCAGCCTGGTTTTGAATGTAAAACAAGCGTCCTTTGAGTTCTTCAACCGCCTCGGCCACGGCGCTGGATGGGTTTTCGAGCGTGGTGGCGTTGCGCTTGATTTCGATGACGGTCACGCCCTTTTCAATGCCGCCCGAGAATGAATATAGGAACATGGTAGTGGCAGCGCGCTCACCCAGGCGCAGGCCCTGATAGGCTGTGCCCAGGACTTTGTTAACCTTGCGCGCGCCCGCATCCGACCCGGTGATGTCTGCGCCGATCACGCTGTCAAATTCGGTGCCGATGTGTTTGAGCAGTTCGCGCCGTATTTCCTGGTTGCCCAGGTCAAAATCGGCCAGGGTGATGTAGGGCAGGTTGCGGTCTTTGAGGGCATGGATCACCAGCGCCAGCAGGCGCAGTACACCGCGCGTGCGTTGGAAGGTCGAGAAACTACCCCAGCGTTGGTAGAGCACATCCACCACTTCTGGCAGGAAAGGGTAGGACGATTCGAAGCGTTGGCGGTATTCGGATGCTTCCACCCCGGCCGGCAGCAGTGTTTCGCGGGAAGCATAATCCATGAACGCTGCGATGGCTTTGGCGGCTGCTTTTTCATCGACGTGTGAGAAAAGTCGTCGTCGGATGACCTGGGTGATTTCGTGTTCTTGCACGGGTGTATAGATTTTCTCAACCCGCCCGGAAACGCGCTGCAGCTGCGAGAACAACTGCGCGGCACGATTATCGAAATGTTCGACGTTGCTGGATGGCAGTGTCACCACCAGCGCCACCCGCTCGAGTGTGCTGACCACCTCAGTAAGTTCCTGCATAAAGGCAATGCTCTGGGCGGCCAGCGTACTTTCAGCCACCTGCACTCCGGCAGCCTTGGTGACGTATTCCAGCACTTCATCCAGCATGATGATCAGCGGAGCCTGGGCCGCCAGCATATCGCGGAAGGCATCCGTGCGGCCAGGAGAAGTCAGCCCGCCGAATTGTTCCTGTTTGCCAGTCAACTGCTGTTCGAGCAGCCCCCAGATCGTGTCCTTGGCGCTCATGGCCGTGCCGACCATCACCACTCGCTTCGCACCCCACTCGCCGGCCTTGTGATACATGGCGATCAGGGCATGCGTCTTGCCGCCGCCAAACGGGGTCTGGATTTGCAGCACCGGGTCGCCGCCGCTGCCATTCAGGCGCGATTGAACCACATCCAGCAGGGTGGCTAATCCTTCGGTCTGGTAAGTCTTTTGGAAGAACCGCTCTGGTGTTCGATATTCGTCTGTGCCGCGGCCCTTGTAAACATCCCAAAGATCAGCGGCAAAGACCTCCATCGTCAGGCGGCCCTGCAGGATGTCATCGTGTGGAATGGCAATCGTGTGAAAGGCGGTCATTTGTTTTGCCCCTTAAGGATGATTTCTGCCCAAAATACGACCCGGGCTGCCAGCGCCAGGGATTCTTTGTACTCTTCCAGGGTTACTTCTTCAATCGGGCCCGGATAACGGGTCTGGACAGCGTACTGTGTCAGGATATTGGCCGCTTTGACTTCATCTGGA
>CAIMZS010000203.1 GCA_903846015.1 uncultured Anaerolineae bacterium
CTCACAAAATGCCACTCAACCCCGAACTTACTGAGCAACTGCAGGCCCGCGTTCGCAAGCTGGGCTACTCCCCGGAAGATTACTTGTTCCGCGTCACCGTCGCTGATGTCGTCGTGATACTGGCGCAGCGCCTGGCCAAAAGCGGCATGCAACCAGAGCAATTATCCCTGCCGGATCTGGATTATCTGCTCGACCAGGCTGGCGAATATCTGAATGGCGATGGCCTACCCTGGCGCGAGTTTGTCTCGCTCGGGCTGGACTCAGCCTGGCCGGAGTATCTGCAAGCCCAAAAGGAGATGTCATGATCGTTTTATCACCTTCCGTTTCAACCCGGCAGTTTGACCTGAACGGTATCCTGCGCGATGCGACCGTCTGCATCTCCGGGTACTTCTACGTGGTCGATCTGGGTCCGGATGTTCAGCCGCGCGCTCACCACGTTGGCAAGGACAAACGCTGCACCTGCCTGCTGGGTGCGGAATGCCCGGCGGTCTTTGCCGTGGCTGGCCATCTGCGCCGCGGCGGTGAACGCACGCCCGAACCGCCACCTGGTTATCACATCCTGGCGCCCGAAACCTGCCCGATCTGCGGCGCGCTCGCATACTTCGATGCGAAGCTCTCGACCCGCCATCACGGCGCTGGCTGGGGCTGCTCGAAGAAAGGCATCGCGCACTACTGGCAGGAGCGCTCGCGCTTCCTGGCCGAGGCCCTTGCCGCCAACCCCTGGCGTTTCCCGCCGGTGGTGGTGCGCGAAGGGAAACAGATCAACGCCTGGGACGGCATTCTGCCGACTGACCAGGTACTTTCACAAGGCTTACTGCGCGCGGAAATCGGCGCGTAACATCACAGCATCACCCCTTTCCCGAACAGGGGACGGCTCTCCAGTCCCCATCGGGGCAGGAATCCGTCTCCTGTTTCACCCTCACCAGGAGACCGACATGCAAACCCAGAACGCTCTTTTCACAACTCCCCCGTCCTACCAGCTCCCCAAACTGAAGACACTCCCACTGCGTGACCAGCCTGCCTACCGCGTCGCATCCAATGCGGCGGCCTGCAGCCTAGCTGAACTGCTCGCGGCAGTGGTTGGCGGGGAGAAACAGATCGAGATCGCCGAATCCGTGCTGGCGCGCTTTCAGGGCGATATCCACCAGATCCAGCGCGCGCATGTCGAGGAACTCGGCTCGGTGCGCGGCGTTGGCCAGGTAACCGCCATCCGCATCAAGGCCGCCCTGGCAATTGGCGCCCGGCTGACCGATTACAGTGGCGAAAAGGTGCAAATCAACTCGCCCGCAGATGCCGCCGCGCTGGTGATGTACGAGATGAGCATGCTGGAGCAGGAGTACCTGAAGGTGTTCCTGCTCGACACCCGTAACCGTGTTCTCGATATCGTCGAGGTCTATCACGGTTGCGTCAATTCATCCCAGGTGCGCATTGCCGAGATCTTCAAGCCTGCCATCCAACGCATGGCCCCCGCTATTATTTGCTGCCACAATCACCCGTCGGGTGATTGCACGCCAAGCCCGGACGATGTAGCAGTCACACGCGCGATGGTGCAGGCAGGGAAGCTGTTGGACATCGAGGTTTTAGACCATTTGGTCGTCGGCAAGGGCAAGTTCGTAAGCTTAAAGGAGAGAAATTTAGGGTTTTCGTGACCTGTCGCGTCTCACGCAACTCTGGAATGGAATGAAATCTCACGTAATTCAAGACTGGCGGAGATACCCATATCTGGTAATTTGCCCAAGAACGGAAGGGCAATGACCAGATATGGTGCATATTTTTCGAAATGAACCCATTTCGAAAACTCCGTATTCCAGAGTTACGTGAGACGAAATCTCCGCATTCCAGACTTTCCAGAGACTCTCACACTCGAAAACCGGTTTTTCACGCTCATTTTTGGCGATTTTGCCCGTTTTTGGGCTCAAAAACGCGATTCCATTCCAGACATACGTGAGACGCGACATGACCGAATCTCCGCATTCTTGAGTTACGTTGGATTAATCTCACGTAACTCAAGAATGGAATACACATCGAGGCCAATATGCTTCAACAATTACCCATGATCTTCGTCTCACAGGCCAGCTCACCAGGGTTGGCCTGTGAGAGAACCGACCGATTTGCTCAGCAAATCGTGGATGTCAGCGAGCAGGCCCAGGACGCAGGCATTCTGTACCGGGTTTCCATGAGCGTTGAACTCAATGACATCCTGCTGCGCTGCCACCCTGGCGACCGTTACGAGAGCGAAATCGTTCTTTGGAATGTGCTCATGCTGGCAGAGTTTGAGCATACTCTCAACATGCTGGTTCCGGCCTTCACCTTCACAGCAACGATCGGCGACACCAATTATCGGCTGCGCTTTACCGCCGGTGATCCGGTCCTGATCGAAATTGTCCACCAATACCCTACAAGGAGGTTCCCATGACAAAGAAGAAGAAAATCATCCTGGTGAGCGTGATTTCCGCGGTCATCCTGCTCTGCTGCACATGCGGCTGCATCTGGCTGCTGCTCCCCTTCCCCATCAACCACTAAAACACCAGAACGCAAATCCGCCCCGGTATCTTTAGATCTATCTATTACCCACAAGTACGTTTTTGGTGTTTTTTTGCTGCTTATCGTCTCATATCTGGACGATGGCCTTTGGAAAATTAAGTGTCTTTATGTTACCGCCAATAATGTTTAAGGTGTGACTCCGAAAAGAAAGAGGTTTTTTGTGGTGTTTTGCGGGGAGCTCTTGCCGCAAAACAACACAGGCAGTGAAAA
>CAIMZS010000204.1 GCA_903846015.1 uncultured Anaerolineae bacterium
CCCAGATCTTTTAAATGGTTAGTTTTGAAATTGTTTTGAGGAGAAAAACATTATGATGATAATCATGAAAGTTGATGCAACTCCGCAACAAGTGGAGCATGTTATCGAACGAGTAAAAGAATCTGGGTTGGCTGTTCATCTTTCGCAGGGGATCGAAGCCACAATTATAGGCGCTATTGGAGAGACACATAATTTAGCCACGGAACAATTTGAGGTTCTTGATGGCGTGGATATTGTCAAACGTATTACTCAACCATTTAAGCTCGCCTCGCGTCAGTTTCATCCCGAAAACTCTATCTTTCCGCTGGCTGGTTTTAATGTCGGCGGAGATGAAATTGCTATTATCGCCGGGCCTTGCTCGGTGGAATCGCGCTCTCAAATAATTGAAACTGCGATAGCTGTAAAGGAGGCAGGCGCATGTGCTTTACGAGGTGGTGTATTTAAGCCTCGATCTTCGCCTTATGCTTTTCAAGGTCTTGGAGAAGATGGGCTTGAATATCTTTCCGAAGCACGCGCTCAAACTGGTCTCCCTATTGTTGCTGAGATTATGTCGCAGACCCAACTTGAATTAATGGTAAGGTACGTTGATGTTATGCAAGTTGGAGCTCGAAACATGCAAAACTACAATCTTTTACGTGCGCTGGGTGAAACCCGGACACCTGTGCTGCTTAAGCGTGGTTTAAGTGCTACTATCGAGGAATTGCTCATGTCCGCTGAATATATTCTTTCCGGGGGAAATAAACAGGTCATGTTATGCGAGCGTGGTATTCGAACTTACGAGACTTCTACTCGAAACACTACCGATATTAATGCGATACCCGTTTTAAAAAATCTCACTCATTTACCAGTAATCCTTGATCCATCTCATTCGACTGGTCAAGCAGATTACGTGGCGGCGATTGCACGAGCGGCAATTGCTGCGGGCGCTGACGGGCTAATTGTCGAGGTTCACCCTGATCCAGCCCATGCTGTTTCTGATGGAAAACAATCACTCAAACCGGAGAAATTTGCCGCAATGGTTAAGCAGGTCGGTCAAATTGCGCAGATTATGGGACGTAAACTTGCATCTGCTGATGGTTCACAATCTCCGTCCAAGCTGGGGTGGATATGAAAAAAATATAAAGTAAAAAATGAACAAGTATTGCCAGAATTAAGCCGCGCATATTAAAATTATGGGATTGTGAATTGGAGGAAACGAATTATGATGATCATTATGCAACCTGGGGCTAGCAAGAGTCAGGTAGCCCATGTTATTAATCATATAGAAGAAAATAACTTGTTTGCCCACGTAATTGAAGGCGTTGAACAAACAATTATTGGGGCTGTAGGTGAAAGTCATGCTGTTCCAAAAGAGATATTTGAGGTTCTCCCTGGGGTACTGAGTGTTACTCGCATATCTCAGCCTTATAAATTGGGTTCCCGCCAGTTTCATCCTGAAAATTCTGTATTTTCGCTTGATGGATTTGCAGTGGGTGGTGATGAAATTGCCATTATTGCAGGACCATGTTCTGTGGAGAGTCGGACTCAACTACTTGAAATTGCACAGGCTGTAAGAGAAGCTGGTGCTAATGCACTACGTGGCGGAGTTTTTAAACCACGCACATCTCCATACGTATTTCAAGGTCTTGGGGAAGAAGGGCTGGAATATCTGGCAGAAGCTCGCGAATTAACTGGAATGCCAATTGTGGCTGAGATTATGGCGGTTTCGCAAGTGGATGTAATGGTCAAATATGTGGATGTATTGCAAGTCGGGGCTCGCAATATGCAGAATTATAATTTGCTTAGAGCTATTGGAGAAACACGCACATCGGTTTTACTTAAGCGTGGTCTTTCAGCCACCATCGAAGAGCTATTAATGGCTTCAGAATATATTCTAAGTGGTGGTAATACTCGGGTAATGCTTTGCGAACGTGGTATCCGCACATTTGAGAC
Organism: uncultured Anaerolineae bacterium; assembly: GCA_903846015.1. Classification (GTDB taxonomy): domain Bacteria; phylum Chloroflexota; class Anaerolineae; order Anaerolineales; family Villigracilaceae; genus UBA5195. The sequence goes on from CAIMZS010000204.1 coordinate 1,933, forward strand.
GGCCACTCGAAATACCACTGATATCAACGCTATTCCTGTTTTGAAATCGCTTACTCACTTGCCTGTGATACTTGACCCGAGTCACTCCACGGGTGATTCAGCTTATGTAGCGTCGATCGCCAAAGCTGCAGTTGCCGCTGGGGCCGATGGGTTGATCATCGAAGTTCATAATGATCCTTCGCATGCTCTTTCGGATGGGCGCCAATCTCTTACGCCCGAAAATTTCGCTAAATTGGTCAGGCAAGTTAAGGCCGTGGCAGAGGCTGTTGATCGCAAATTGGCCCCAGTCAAAGCCAATTTGTAGACAAACCCCTTTTTTATATGCATGGCTTGATGAAGATGTTAAAAATCTGTAGGTAGATAATTTTTAGGAATTGGGCTAATATGGATGACGATGGGTTTGTTCTTGCAAAGGCAAAAATTGCGATTATTGGTCTTGGGTTAATGGGAGGCTCTTTAGCCTTAGCTTTAAAAGGGAAATGTGCTGCATTGTATGGTTGTGACCCGGATTCGAGAACGCGTGATCTCGCTCTTCAGCAAGACATTGTAGATTTGGTGGAAGCTGATGGAACAAACATTTTGCCTTTAGCCGATCTTATTGTATTGGCGGCACCAGTTTCTGCGATTTTAACTTTGCTGGATGATCTGCCAGCTATGATGCCCAATCCATGTATAGTTCTCGATCTTGGGTCAACCAAAAGTTCTATTGTGGAGAAAATGGATAAATTGCCCAAACGGTTTGACCCGATGGGTGGTCATCCCATTTGCGGTAAGGAGCGTCTTTCGCTGGAAAATGCTGATCGAACATTATTTTATTCAGCACCTTTTCTTTTGACTCCACTCTCCCGGACTTCTCATCGCGCGCGAGCTGCGGCTGACCAGATTATTCTTGCTATCGGTGCTCATGGAATGACATTAGAGCCTGCTGAGCATGATCGCATCCTTGCAAGTACAAGTCACTTGCCTTTTTTACTGGCATCAGCACTCGTACTCTCGACTCCTTCGGACGTAACAGGTTTTGTTGGCCCTGGATTTCGATCATCCAGCCGATTGGCAGGTACTCCCTCCAGTATGATGTTGGGAGTGATTCTTTCCAATCGTGAAAATATTTTGGCTGGGTTGGAGCGATTGCAAGATGAATTGGCGCTTTTTACTTCTGTAATAGCGGATAATGATGCTGAATCATTATCCGCTACTCTAATTGCTTCACAAAATGAATATCTTAAATTTTCCCGGACAAGTTAATTATGAATAGCATCCAGATCGCATCCATAAACCATCCCATTGGAGCAACTGTGCAGCTCCCTGGGTCCAAGTCGCTAACCAATCGAGCCATGCTTATTGCTGCTTTGGGGAATGGTACTTCCCGATTGGTAAACGCTCTTTTTTCAGATGATTCGCTGTATTTTGCAAAGGCTCTACAAGTATTAGGCTTTATCCTTAAGCTAGATCCAGAAAAAGCGGAGATCACAGTTCATGGGATGAGCGGTGCAATTCCTGCTGGGAATGCTGAATTATTTATTGGCAACGCTGGTACAGCAGCAAGATTCTTGAGTGCTTTTCTTACTTTGGGACAAGGAAAATACATTCTCGATGGTGATGCTCGAATGCGTGAACGGCCCATCGGTGATCTGGTAACGGCGTTGACGCAATTGGGGGCAGATATAGCAACCAATTCTGACTTTCTGCCCGTGACAATTAGAGCGTCGGGACTACCTGGAGGGGAAACTTTTATTTCTGGGAATATTTCGAGCCAATTTTTATCAGCCCAACTCATGATTTCTCCTTATGCAAAAAATAAGGTCGAG
>CAIMZS010000205.1 GCA_903846015.1 uncultured Anaerolineae bacterium
ATTGCCATTCCTGTTTTCTAAGGTGGCTTTAGCTTACGTCATCCTGATTCAGTTGGTAAGGTTCGATCTTTTTCTTGCTATTTTTTGCCGTTTTTCACGATTCGGCTTCTGATTGCACAACCGTTACGCTAGCAACCGCAAAAATGGTGTAAATCTCGAAGATGTTGTTGCCCTCCTTCCAAGGATGGCTGTTTTCAAAAAGGGACTTTTTCAGCAGGTTCTTAGGAAATCTCTATAATGGTCAACAATAGCGCGAACAAAATTCCTATTAATCGGAGCCAATTACCCGGTCGAATTCCGAATAGCACGGCGATTTATCGCCGTAGACGCCAGGATAAATCCATTTTCATCCGACTATTACACATACGCAGGGCTTTCCTTTGCGATAGGCCCGGTTCCAGCGCGAGGCGCCTTTGCGTGAACCCGGGTTTGTGTATGCCCACTTCCTGACAAATACAAGATTTTGTGGATTTAGTCGATTCGCGCCATCTGGCAAGAGTCTGGTTTTAGATTTGGAATTACGGATGATTCACCAATTCCAGCGCCAACAGGACTTTTTCCCCAGCACGGAAATAGCCGCGGTGGGAGAGATTTGGAAAGATGGCGGTGTAGCCCAGGGCAGGAATCTTAAACTTGTGGCCGCCCAACGTGCAAAAATAATCCGTCTCGCTTTCTTCCGATGTCGTGTTGACCAATTCGTATTCCAACCCTGGCAAGCCTTCCACCGCTTCCACCGCGCCAGTTTTCACCTGGCGGCGCAGGTCTTCAAGGCGGGTTTGACCATACGCGAAGATGGTTTCCAGCACCCGGCCCAGGTTGTCGCGCAGCTCCGCTTCGCTGCTGAGCGGCTCAGCGCTCAACAGCCAGTTGCGGGGTTTGAGATAGTAGAACCAATAATCGCCGGGCGGCAGTTTGGCATTGACACCCGCCAGCCCGAGCGGATGGACGGACTGGCCGGTGTTAGATTTGGAGATAAAACCACCGGGGTCCAAATGCGTTGGAAGGTTGAATTTGATCGTCCCGGCGGCCATTTGCACGGGCGCCGCCAACAGTTTACGATGCAGGTTCCAGATGGCGAATCCGCGAAGGGCGGCGAACAGCCCCACAGCGACCAATATCCAGCCAAACACGTTGACGAGACCTGACCCGGCAGATGCAGCGAAGGCGTAGACCAAGCCCCCCAAGACGAGAATCCCTACTCCGACGTACAACCACAGCCCGGGGTTGACCGTCTCCTTGATATTCTCGATCTGTGACTGGGATATTTTCCCCTGTTTGTTTTCTGCAATAGATTTGAAGTCGAATAATTCCAACATAGCTGCCTCCGGTCAGTCAAGACTGGATTGGAAATGTGTCAGACCACGGGCATTATATCACTGGCATCAAAAGTCCCGGTTCCGCACCGAGGCGGAGGCGCGCGCGGATAAAACCTGAAGATTTTTGCTCTTTCCGCGCTCGTCCGCAGCAAATTGGGTATGCTTTTGCCCAAGCTTTCTTTGACCATTACACAGTCCCCTAATTTTTCTATCGTTTCTTCAATCCGCTCACTAATATAGAACTTAAGTTCTACTCACCTTGACAACACCTGCAATTATCCGTATACTACCTTACAAACTGCCCCATTCAGATAACCGCCAGGACCTTGTCAAATCCTCAAACACGAAGCCTTGGAACCCAAAAGCGTGACTGAATGTTACCCAGTGTTACCCAGTGTGACCGCTGGTTGTACATACTCGACCTTCAATGGGCAAAACCCGTACAAAACCATGCTGATCACCGAAAACATCGTTGATTAAACCGGCGCAGTTTCCATCTCATTGAATGCAGCTTCGGCCTTAAGCTTATAATCAAGATGATGAACGAAACCATTGGCACGCGCGCAAGCCAAACAGATAATACCCACTTCCACAAATGGACAGCGCTGTTGTTTGATGCCCTCCTGCTGATATTGATAATCACCGGCATCTTTTTCCGCTTCAATGATGTTAACTGGAGCCAGGGCGCCAACCTGCACCCAGATGAATACGGCCTGACGAATACACTCACCCGGCTCAAACTACCTTCGAATTTGCCGGACTATTTCAATACACGGCTTTCGACACTCAGCCCGTATCCACAATACGACTGGGCCGGAAAGCAGCTCAAACCCGGCCCGGACAACCTGATGCGCTGGGGACAACTGCCCATCACCATCATCCGCTGGGCGGGAGAGGTCACTGCCAACACAGGCTACGATGAAATCCGCCTGTTGGGGCGTACCCTCTCCGCACTGGCAGATACCCTCACATTACTGTTAATCTTCCTGATCGGCCAAAAGCTGTATAACCATAAGGTGGCTCTATTGGCGACGGCGCTCAGCGCACTGTCAGTCATGCAGATACAACAATCCCACTTCATGACGGTCGATAACTTTGGTGCGCTGTTCACCTCGCTGGCAATGCTCGCCTGTGTCTACATCGCCGCTGCCAGATCGGTGACGCGCAGCCTATTACGCTTCGCCCTTACCAGGTCAGCATGGTATATTCTCTTTGGCCTGGCATTTGGCATGGCAGTAGCCTGCAAGATCAACCTGCTGCCGGTGGGCGGCATGCTATTGGTGGCGGCTTTTATCAGCGCCATCGATCTATACCTTAATAAACTGGGCAGCCTGCAGCGCATCATCAGAATAACCTTCGTTCTGCTCTCGCTTGGAATTATCACCACCGCGGTCACCTTTCGAGTTGCCCAACCGATGAGCTTCCGCGCAGCCAGCGGCGATACCTTTTTTTTCACCCTGCAGCCCAACCCGGATTGGGTCAATAGTATGAAGCTTGCCCAGGCAGAATCAAATGGCGAGGGCGGCGGCCCGCCTGGTGAACAGTGGGCCCACCGCGCAGCGCTGCTTTTCCCACTCGTCAACATGCTGGCCTGGGGTCTGGGGCTGCCGCTTGGACTGGCAGCCTGGGCTGGTTTTGGAGCGGCGCTCTGGCAGACGGTGCGCCGCCGGGTAAACTGGCGATCCCATTTACTGCCGTTGGTGTGGACAGGCGGTTTCTTTCTGTTCATGGCGACACGCTGGGTCAAATCAATGCGTTACTTCCTGCCAATCTATCCCTTCCTGTGCCTGCTAGCAGCCTGGGGCCTGATGGAAACCTGGAAGTGGGCAGCGCAACCCCGCATCCTTGAAAAAAACCGTCCAAACCAGACCAGTCGACTCCTTTTCGCAACAATCCTCATCACACTCACGCTTGGGGGCACGTTAATCTGGGCATCTGCCTTCACCCAGGCCGTCTACCAGGCCCCCCATACCCGTATCCAGGCCACCCGCTGGATATTCCAGAACATCCCTGGTCCGTTGAACCTCTCACTGCGGCGGCAGGATGGCGCAGCCCAGAATGAACCGCTGGGTGCCCCCGATAAATTGCAGATTAGCGCCGCCAGGGCCTACATAGTGCCTTTCACCCTGCAAACCCCCGGGCAGCTTCTTGAAATAAATCTGCCGCACATCCAGGCCAACTCTGCCACAACCTTAAGGATTGGGATCGCTGGCAGCCCAAATGGAAATAATATCCTGGATCAGGCCGATCTTGCCATCACCACCCTCACAGGCCCGGCCAGCGCCACGTTTCCGCGGAAAATTGAGCTGGCGGCAAACAAACCTTATTTTCTGTTCGTCTCCATCCCGAGCCTGCCTGGCACCCATCCGCAAGATACAGTTTCAATATTCAGAAACACACTTGCAAATGAAAGTTGGGACGAGACCCTGCCGCAACTCATCGATGGGCGCAACCCATTTGCGCAGATCTACAAAAGCACCATCATGGATATCCGCAAGCCCGACGATGCGATCAAGCGCACATCCTTGTTGAACACACTCGCCACCGCTGACTACCTGATCCTGCCAAGTCAGCGTTCCATCTGGTCAACCTGCCGCATCCCCAGAACCTACCCGATGACAATGGAATATTACCGGGCGCTCTTCGATGGCCGCCTGGGTTTTGAGCAGATGGCAAGTTTCAGCGCCCCAATCAAGCTCGGACCGCTCTGGATTTCAGACGTGGGCGGGACTCTGGCCTGGAACAATACCCCAGGTCTGCCGCTCTTCAACCACAGCCTGCTGGCAGCCGAGGAAGCCTTCAGCATTTATGATCACCCCCCTGTTTGGATCTTCAAAAAACGCGCCGATTTCAGCCTAAAAAATGCCACCACCATTCTGAATTCGATCGACCTTGCACCAGTAGTGCTGCAGTCACCACCCAATGCCAACGGCGATTGGTGCCCGGCATATTAAACACAGATTTTTAGAAAACCCGGCTATAAATGCACTTGCTCGAGTAAAATAGACCTATGACTGATCCCGATTTCAAAATCATCAACCCGGAACCGCTTCTGATCGTACTTTCAGGCCCATCAGGCGTAGGGAAAGATTCCGTCCTCAACCGTATGAAAGAACGCGGGTTGCCGTTCCATTTTGTGGTTACCACCACAACCCGTTCAAAGAGAAATGAAGAAATCGAGGGAAAGGATTATTTTTTCGTCTCGAGTGATGAGTTTGCCCGCATGATCGAAGAAGATGAACTGCTCGAATATGCCATCGTTTACAATGATTATAAAGGCATCCCCAAACAGCAAGTCCGCGAAGCGCTGGCCAGCGGCATGGATGTAATCATGCGTATCGATGTGCAGGGCGCGGCCACCATCCGCAAACTGGTCCCAAATGCAGTATTGATCTTTTTGACCACCGAGAGCGAGGCAGACATGGTCGATCGCCTGCTAAATCGCCATACAGAAACATCCGAAGGTCTGAAGCTGCGTATCGCCACGGCTCGCCAGGAACTAAAACGCGCCCGTGAGTTTGACTATGCTGTCATCAACCGGCAATCCTTCCTGGACGAAACGGTCAGCAACATTCATGCCATCATCGTCGCCGAACATCAACGTGTTATTCAGAGAAAAGTTACCCTGTGAACCTTTCATTCAACGAAGAACAAACCGAAGAACAACCCACCCCACCAGTTAGCCCCACCCCACATACTGATGTGGTTGTTGACGAAAAATTGGTCAACCCGCTTGTCACCTATACCCTGATCGCAATAACAGTACTGATCTATCTGCTTCAAGCTGGTTCTCAACTGCTGATTGGCACAGATATTCCAGCGGTGCTGGGCATGAAAATCAACGAATACATCATGGCTGGCCAGTTTTGGCGGCTGTTGACCCCCATGTTCTTGCACGGCTCGCTGCTGCATATTGGTTTCAATATGTATGCGTTAGTGGTGATTGGCTCTGGCTTGGAGCGTCGCTTTGGGCATTGGCGTTTCTTGCTGCTGTATGTTCTGGGATCCTTGGGCGGAAATGTATTTTCTTTTCTGCTTTCTTCCAATCCATCACTGGGCGCATCCACTTCCATTTTTGGCCTGCTGGGTGCGGAAATGGTATTTTTCTACCAGAACCGCAAATTGTTTGGCGCTGGCGCGCGCCGCGCCCTGCAAAACGTGATCACCGTGGCTGCGATTAACTTCGTGATCGGGCTATCCCCCGGCATCGATAACTGGGGGCATCTGGGCGGACTGGTTGGCGGGCTGATCTTTACCTGGTTTGGAGGCCCCAAACTAAACCTGGCAGGACAATACCCGAACTTTAGCGTGATTGACGAACATACACTGCAGGATCAAATGATCGGTGCTGGACTGGTGATCTTGTTCTTCGGCGGGCTTGCCGCCGCTAAGATCATCGGAGTACTGCCCAACCTGCCCTAATCTCAAAAGGTTCAGCGTCACGATATATATCGCTGGGGAATTTTTCTTGTGATTTTTATCACTAAATGACATGGGAAAATTCCTCTGTTTTCTGGTATATTTCACCAATGTAATTCAAAACTTTCGATAGAGTGAGGAAATCCAATGAAACAAATTTGTGTCATCGGGGTTGGCTACGTTGGTATCGTGACAGGCGCATGTTTTGCAGACCTGGGCAATCGAGTCATCGCACTGGACGTCAATGAACAGCGGGTTGCCAACCTGAAAAAAGGCATCATGCCGATCTATGAACCCGGATTGGAAGAATTGGTGATGCGAAATGTACGCGCTGGGCGGCTTTCATTCACCACTGATTATGCTGAAGCAGTCAATGGCACCGAATTCGCCTTTATCGCCGTGGGCACCCCCTCCGGTGTCAGCGGCGAAGCAGATCTGCAGTATGTGGCTTCCGCAGCAAAATCGATCGCCGAAAACATGACCGCACCACTGGTCATTATCAACAAGTCCACCGTCCCGGTCGGAACCGGAGACTGGGTGGCAGATATCATCAAACGCTCACAAAAAACCCCGATGGATTTCTCGGTGGTTTCTTGTCCCGAATTCCTGCGCGAGGGATCAGCCATCAGCGATTTTTCCCAACCGCACCGCACAGTGCTGGGCTCAACCGACAAGGACGCCGCCAACAAAGTTGCCCAACTACACCTGCCTCTGCGCGCCCCAATCGTCATCACCGACCTGCGCACCGCCGAAATGATCAAGTACGCCTCAAACGCTTTCCTGGCGACCAAAATCTCATTCATCAATGAAATTGCCAATATTTGCGAAGCGCTCGGCGCAGACGTGAAGGAAGTGGCAGCGGGTATGGGTTACGATGCGCGCATCGGACGCCATTTCCTGGATGCGGGACTCGGTTGGGGTGGTTCGTGCTTTCCCAAAGATGTGCTGGCACTGGCTTATATGGCTGAGGAAGCCGGTCTTGATCCACGCATTCTGAACACCGTCATGGCAGTAAACTACGAGCGACGCAAGACCGCCGTGGAGCACACTCGCGCCATGATTGGTGGTTCGTTCAAGGATAAGACCATCGGCCTGCTTGGGCTGGCGTTCAAACCCAACACCGATGACATGCGTGATGCCCCATCCATCGATATTGCCCAGGAACTGACCACTGCCGGGGCGGTTGTACGCGGTTATGACCCGGTCGCGATGGAAGTGGCGCGCGGCATTTTGCCAGCCGTTGAGATGTTTAAAGACCCTTACAGCATGGCTGATGGCTGCGATGCCTTGATGGTGATCACCGAGTGGAATGAGTTCAAACAGCTTGATCTCGAAAAACTGAAAGGGCTGCTCAAGGCTCCGGTCATCTATGATGGACGCAATATTTACGACCCCAATGTCATGAAGGCCCAGGGTTTCACCTACCGCGCCATCGGACGCTAACTTGCAAATCGGCAAATCTATCGATCCAATGACCACTCCACCTGTTTGTGACTACGAAGGTTCCGATTACCAGACATCCTTCTGGGATCAGGGCGGACGTCAATACGAAGACCGTGCCGAAGCGATCGCGCTTAAGCAGCTATTACCAGCCCGCGGCAGGCTGTTGCTTGAATTGGGCGCAGGTGCTGGCAGGAACACATCCCGTTATGCGGGCTACGAACGCATCGTGCTGTTAGACTACTCCCGCACGCAGCTGCAGCAAGCGCGCGCGCGTTTGGGCGATTCTAGCCGCTATGTTTACGTCGCCGCAGATATATACAAAATCCCCCTGGTGGATGAACTATTCGATGGCGCGACCATGATCCGCACCCTGCACCACATGGCCGACGCACTCGGAGCGCTGACTCAGGTAAGACGCGTGTTGTCCCCAGGGGCAATTTTTATCCTCGAATACGCCAACAAACTTAATGTCAAGGCCATCCTGCGTTACTGGTTGGGCAAACAAAGCTGGAGCCCTTTCAGCCTTGAACCAGTTGAGTTCGCGGCTTTGAATTTTGATTTCCACCCTCGGGCCACAAAGCAATGGCTCGAAAAACTCGGTTTTCATGTCGAAAAGACGCTGACCGTATCCCATTTCCGCATCGGTTTTCTGAAGCGCAGGCTGCCGGCCGGCCTGCTGGCTGCCCTCGACGGCCTGCTCCAACCGAGCGGAGCATTGTTCCAACTTAGCCCAAGCGTTTTTGTTCGCGCCAGCTTGGGGAACACTCCACCAAACAAAAGCACAATTCCGCCCCTGGATGTAAATGTACTCGACTACTTCCGCTGCCCCGCTTGCGGGGATCACCCGCTTCAGAATAGGAATGAATATCTGCTTTGCACTGGTTGCGGTAAAAAATGGGCCGTACGCGATGGTATCTACGATTTTCGTGAAGCGCTTGAATAACCCCCATGCTCAATGCTTCTACAGGATCCCCTGAAAAGCAGACGCTTTCCTGGCAATTCAAACAAAGAATCGGGCCGTTGGTTCTTCTTGACCACACCGATGTGGACTGCACCAACGCCCACCGCTTGTTGGGACAGGATGTGCGCGCCCAAATCCATAAATTCCTCAGTAAAAGGCTGGATGAGCTTGGCGGCATAGAACCAACCGAACAGCAAATACGCCGGGCGCGCAAAATCCACGCAGCGCTGTTTTCTAAAACACAAATCCCTGGGCTGGATGAAATCATCAAAAATGCTGTCAGTGAATATATTGCCTGTCTCTCAGCCTGGGCCCTTGGCGCAGAACTGGCAGATTTCCGCCACACCTCCCTGCCCGAAAACGTGGATGGCCTTCCCGTCACCTCCGAGGATTTGGCGATAATCCTGCAGGAAGATGAAGTTGGATGCCAGACGGGGGTCTATCGCGAAGCCGGCGGCTCGGTGATATTATGGCATGCCGAAGAGGATGTTGAGACCGCCCCCGGTCAGCGTTTTGACAGGCTGCGTCTTTTTACGTTCCGCGCAGCGGATAACAGCATCGCCACTGGTTTTATTTACCCAGACCTGTTGCCTGGTCCAACCTATGCCTGGCAAAGCTCTGAAAGTGGTTATTTCGCACAGGCGGTCGACACGCTGCACATCAAGATGGTTGACTTTGAAGATGGCATCCTACCCAATACACTGGCCTGGCTTAGCCTGTATCTCGGTACACGGGTTCCCCTGGTAAAACTGGCCAAAGCGCTTGGCCCTTTTTTGGGGGGGTATTCGCTGACAGGAGTGTATGAAAAAAATAACCGGGTGGGGGTTGAGAAAGTGGAATTTGCCAATAACCAGGTGCACTGTACCTCACTGGGTGAAGCAAGTGGAAGTACTCTCTTCCAGACCAACATCATCAGCGACCTATCGCTGCCCATCAGTGCAGAGGAACAGGCCAGCCCCGAAAGTCGCGCCTGGAATAAAAAACGCCTGGCACGCACCGCGCGTTTCATACGGGTCGTTCAAAAATGCCCGGATGCTCTGCCGCAGATCTTCCGCATGATCCGATCACGCCTGGGCAAAGATTCAGCCTACGCCAACTACGACGTAAAGACCTATCTGGTATGCCAGATGAAGCCCGATAAAATTTCCATCTGGGCCGGTGCAGGGGCAGCAATGAAAAGTGATGCGTTGTACTTCTTCACCCCCTGATGAACCTGGCTCATTCTTTTTTCGCTTCTTCGCGTGATAACGGCAAGCGAATGAAAAAAGTACTGCCAGGCATTTTATCTTCATCACAGCCAGGGCTTTCAACCCAAATCCAACCATTGTGGGCCTTCACGATTCCCGCCGCAATAGCCAAACCCAACCCTGGGCCGCCGCCCTTAAACTTGGTTCGACCAGATGAATGCAACTCTGTCTTGCCAACCTGGTATAGTTTTTCAAAAATAATGCGATGATTGGCAGGATCAATGCCAATGCCGGTATCACGAATATGAATTTCGATGCAGGCTCCCAGGTGTTCGTCAGTGACTGACTCGCCGCCCAAGCTGATACTACCTCCATCCGGAGTAAATTTGATGGCGTTGACGAACACGGCATCCAGCGCCTTGAACAAAAGCTGAGGATCAGCCTGGATGACGGGCAGCTTGCTGAGACCTTCCTCAGTGATCAGGGTGATATTACGTTCGACAAGTTCTTTCTTGTATTCCTTGTGAACGAGCTGCAGAAGCAGCCCAACGATTACCATCTCAGATTGGGGCACGATGGTCTGGCCCTCCAGCCGAACCACATCCAGCATGGAGTTGACGATCAGGTGCAAACGGTCGCTTCCTTTTTCCACACCCTCCACAGCCTGCTGGAGGGGCTGGTTCTCCTGGATGATCGAATTGGTGCGCAACATGCCAAGATAGCCCTTCATCACAGTAATGGGGGTACGCAGCTCGTGAGCGGTGACCTGGATAAAAGATGTTTTATTCTTATCAAGCTTTTCGAGGGTGCTGTAAGCATCATTCAACTCTTCAACGCGTTGAGCCACCATGCGTTCCATCATCTCGTTAAAACGAGTCAATTCATCGTATAAACGGGCATTTTCAAGGGCTATGGCAGCCTGCGTACCAAAAGTATTCACCAACAGCAGATCGTCGTGGCTGAAAGCATCGGATTCAGAGCGGGTAAGCGAAATCATGCCAATAACTCGATCCTTTGAAAGCAAGGGCACCCCCATCCATGAATGATGGACTGGCAGGCCGGTAAACGGCTGCCAGCTTGCTAGTTTGGTTACGTCTGCAATAATGACTGGCTCACCGCTCTGCGCGTACTGGTCATAAAAACCACCGTTTGCGACTAGGGTGCGCAGTTCATCTGTGGGCAGGTCTACCGGGAAACCACTGTGAGCGACCAATCGCGTATGTTCATCGTGTCCATCCATCAGCAGCGCGCCGCGCTCATAAGGCAATACCTGCCGGAGCTGGATCAGGATTTGCTGAGGGACTTCATCCAACTTCAAAAGGTTGGACAGGCTGCGAGCCGCCCTGGAAAGCGATTCGGCATCCTTGCGACGCTCCTGCTCGTTGGTATATAGAATGGCGTTCTCGCGGGCGGTTTGTTCGGCAATTTCCTTGGCAATCGCCAGTTCCATCTCGCGCAGTTTTGACTCTGCCAGCAGGCGCTCAACGGTTGCCTGAGCCTGTGAGCGCTGCTCCACCAGCAAGGTGCGCAGCATGGCGCTACTGATGAGATTGCGAACGCGCATATACACCTCCCATTCGCGCGAATTCATCTCGATCCATAGAAAACCAAATCGATTTTGAGCCAAAACCAGTGGCATCAAAATAGCAGAATAGCGCCGGGTTTCCGGCGTCTTCCCACGTGGAATCAGGTGTCCCGTGCCCCACTTGGGGCGCTCCCCCTCTGGCGGTATCTGGAAACCGGTTTCATCATACTGCATCAAAAGATGATAATTCTCGGAAGGCGGCACCAATGTGGATTGGGGAGTTGCCATGCTGGCATATACCATCAGATAAAGGCGCTGAATCCCCATTCCGGGGAAGTGACGCTCAATGGCTGCCCCGATCTCTACCAGACTCATGGCAGGAGCCATCGAAGAACCGAAATTCTGCAACAATTCCTCCTGCTGTTCAATCTCCAGCCTGTGCAGGGCCTGAATGCGCAGCGAAAGCTCGCCAGTCAACATGCGCGCCTGCTGGAAAAGGTTTTCGGCGCGCAAGGTAATGCCGGGCTCACCAAGCCCCGCCAACGCGAATTTGCGCAGGATGGATACCACATTATGCCAGACAGCTGCTTCCTCTGTCACCGGTGTAAGCGCGGAAATCAGTACCTCAACGCTGTCGAGGAAGGTCTCCGCCAGGTTATCATCCCGCAGAGCCATCAACAAGGTATCCCAGGCACGGCCTGCGGCTTCCTGATAGGCGTTGCCATGCGGCGAATCAGCCGGCATTTCCGCAGCCAACATAAGATTTTTAATAGCTGCATCGCGCTTATTTTCGAGACGGCCAGTGCGCGCGACTTCTTCCTTTTCGACCACCACCCGTTTGACACTTTCTGGCAGGCAGCCGCACGACCAGCGCACAACGAATTGGGTGGGGATGATGGTGCTCTCAGGAAGTTTCTCCCCGTCAATGGCACGCAGCAGCAGATCGACAGCCTGTTTGCCCATTTCATAGGATGGCTGACGCACAGTGGTAAGCGGCACACCCAGGGCACGCGCCTCGCGTACATCATCGAAACCGGTCAGCGCAATTTCACCGGGCACCATGATATTTCGCAACTTCAAAGCTTCAAAAGCTCCAATCGCCATCAGATCATTGGCAGCCACAATCGCGTCGACCCACACCTTGCGTTCATCCAACAGCGTACGAATGGCTGCGCGTCCGCTTTCCTGGCTAAAATTGCCCTGTACGACCAGGTTTTCTTCGTACTGGATGCCGCGTGTGCTCAATTCCTGTTTGTAAGCCAGAAAACGCTGCTCGGCCTCCACCTGCTGGTGCGGACCGCGGATGAAAGCGATGCGCTTGTAACCATGATCGACGCACAGATGGCGAATAGCGTTGCGCATACCACGCAAATTATCGCCAATCAGATTGGGAACACCATCCGCCTGCAGCCCATTGGCTACAAGTGGTATGTGGCTATAATTTTCAACAAACTGACTGGTTTCTCGTGCGCCGAGCTCATAGCCCAGATCCCCAGAAATGATGATGCCTGCCAACTGCTCTGTGCGTGCCAGATCATACAACCCGTAGGATGCCTGCAAATGCCCAGGCATGGCGATGGCAGTCGGCCTGCCACCCACAAAGGTAATCAGGTTAAGATCATGCGCCTCGGCAGCATCAGCAATACCCGCCATGAATTCCAACCCCCACACACGCCCGGCGTGCGAAACAAACGCTCCGATGGTTTTACGTTCCTGCGATGATTTCTTGGCGGTTACCATACGTTCACCTTAAACGCGCCGGAATGGTCCCGGTTCCAGCACGGGATAAAGAATTATATCGTATTTGGAATTTGCCTGGCCTATGCAATACGAATAAGGTTGCAACTTGTACCTTATAATAACCTCATCCCATTTTCCGAGGTAACATGAACGACTTTTCGAAAATTGCACGTAAGACAACAATAATCCTTTTCCTGGCGCAAAGCCTGGCATCGGCAGGCTTTATTGCCGCCGCAACACTCAATTCGATCTTGGGCGCAAAACTGGGCGGTGGCCCTGCCTGGGCAGGAGTGCCATCGGCGGTCTACTTGCTGGGAGGAGCTTTTGCGGCATCAGCCTGGGGTTACCTGATGGATGTAATTGGACGACGAAACGGCATCGCCATGGGACTGGCATTCGGGGTGGTAGGAACGGGCCTGGTGATTTACTCAATCAATCATGGGCTGCTGATTGGCTTTTTAGTGGGTATGCTACTGATGGGCGTGGCGAATTCTGCGATCATGCTTGGTCGTTTCGCTGCTGCTGAAGTCAACCCACCCGGCAATCGCGGAGCGGCCATTTCCACCGTGGTACTGGGCGGCACATTCGGATCAATATTTGGACCACTTATTGTGGGACCGGCCGGCACGCTTGTGAAGACCTTCGGGATGGACGAGCTTTCCGGGGCCTATGCCGCCAGTTTCATTTTGTTCGGATTGGCAGCCGTGCTCGTTTTTGTAACACTGCGCCCCGATCCGCGCGATGTGGGGCGTGAAGTGGCGAAATTATACCCTGAGGCCAACTCGGACGGCCCAGCGCGTTCAGTTTGGGTGATTCTGCGGCAGCCTGCGGCTTTGGCAGCTTTGATGGCGATGGTGTTCGGACAGGTGGTGATGGTGGCAGTAATGGTGATCACATCGCTGCACATGAAGGATCACAACCACATGCTGACCGACATTTCATCGGTTATTGCGGCGCATACCTTTGGCATGTATGCCTTTTCAGTGATTTCGGGCCGGTTGGCAGATAAATGGGGAAGGCCACAGGTTATCCTGACAGGAGCTGTTGTCCTGGTTTTGTCTTGCGTCACCGCCCCGCTTTCACCGGATGTGCTGCCGCTGGCAGTCTCACTGTTCCTGCTCGGGCTGGGCTGGAATTTCTGTTTCGTAGGCGGTTCAACCCTTTTGGCAGACCAGTTGTCGCCATCAGAACGGGCGCGCACCCAGGGAACCAACGACTTGTTCGTAGGGTTAGCCTCGGCAGCCGGCAGCCTGAGCGCAGGGATCATTTTTGCATCACTCGGCTATGCGCTTGTGGCAGTGATAGGTACCGGGTTGGCACTCATCCCGGGCTTGTTGTCAATACGACTGCTGATGAACAAATCACACAGGGTAGTTGTTTAACACTACGCGGTAATTCCATGGGCAATTCGAGGTGTTTTAATCACCCATAAATAAACATCCCGCCAGAAGTGACGGGATGTTTATTTATGCGCGGATCATCGTCAGAAGCATTTTGAATTTCTGAGGCGCTTTGAGCGCGTGCGGCTCACCAGCTGGCAGGATAATCACCTGTCCTGTTACCAGGTGATAAACGCTGCCAGAGATGGTAACGTCGGCTTCGCCATCCAGCACCTGAACGAGGGCATCGAACGGGGCGGTATGTTCACTCAGTTCCTGCCCTTCATCGAAGGCGAACAGAGTGACATTGCCTGCTTCGGCCTTGGTAATCTGGCGGCTGACAACCGAGCCATCCTGATAAGCGGCCATTTGAACAAGATTCAGTATTTCGGATTTTGGGGCAGTTGACATGGGTTTTCTTTATCCTCTCAACTATATTGTAGCCCCAAAAGCCGGTATTGTCATAGAGTGCAAATAAGAGCAGGACGGTCCCGATTTGCCCTTTTAGTCTTTCATGAACGGCGCATATTTTTTATCGTTCTTGAGAATATGATTGACAAGCCAATCCTTCAGAAAGGCCATCACCGGCATGGTCATGGCAGCTTTCCCGGCGCGGAAATCGGTCTGTAATTCAGAAATCTTTAAGATAAAGGCGGCATGTTCCGCTTTCTGCGCAGGCAGGTCGGGATAATTGACCTTTGCCAGCATTTTCTCTTCATCGGCGAAGTGCACCCGGGTGTAATCGAGCAACCCGTCCAGGATTGCCCCGAGAGCATCCTTGCCTTTCCCCTGACTCATAGCTTCGTGAAGGTCGTTAATCAGGACAAAAAGCTTTTTGTGCTGGGCATCGATCTTTGGCACATTGACTGAATAAGAATCTGACCACGATATAATTGGCATAACAGCTCCTTTTTGAATATGTTTAAAAATCATCCGATAAAAAATACAATGATGCCATTGCGCACCAGTGAATAGGTTCACCTCTTTGTTGGCAACTTCCAGGGTGATGCTTCAAATCACATCGAAAGCCATCGGCATTGATGGAGCGCCGGCCAGAATTTCACATGCTGGCAAATCTCACCAGCACGGACAATATATTTCAATCGGTCACATCTCTGCCATGGCTTGTCCAGTCAGAGATGAGCAACGGGTCCGCGCAATGTTCCACCGAGTTTCGCAAAACACTCTCACCCGGGGCGTTCACGCCAAGCTGGTAAGTATCCCAGCCGGCTATTTCAAAAAAATCTACAACCACGCGCATACCAATTTCATGCACTTCACCGCCAACGCAGATTGCCACTAACGTTCGATTCGCGCCTTCGGCAGCTTAGATTTGATGAGAAAGCTGCGACATGATTAGCCACGCAGATATTCAAAATAAGTTTGCTGGCGGCTTGCCGCGCACCGCGTAGATATCAGGGCCATCATCACTTGAAGACAGCTATCACGAAGCAGTAATTTCAACACCAATACGATTGCGCCCAGCCTCCTTTGCCTTGTACAGGGACTGGTCAGCGCGGATAAGGATATCATCCAAGGCCTCGCTACCGCAGAGCGAAATGGCAAACCCTGCAGTCAATCTAATCGATACAGACTTGCCATCCAAAATTAGCGGCTGCAGCATCACAGACGAGTGGACACGTTCAAGAGCCTGGCGTGCCTGTTCACTATCCGTTTCCGGCAGAAGCAGAGCAAACTCGTCACCACCGAAACGCGCCAACACATCAATTTCGCGAATATTCTTCTGACAAATTTTCGAAAACGCTATCAGTGCCTGATCTCCAGCTGCATGCCCATAGTTATCGTTGATCTGTTTGAAATGATCAAGGTCAATCAACGCAATTGCTAGCGAATGCTTGAACCTGCTGGTGCGTTTATATTCCAGTTGGACCGCAGTGATGAAATGCCGCCGGTTGAATAATCCGGTAAGCTCATCCGTGCTGGCCTGTTTTTGTAATATGGTTTCAAGTCTTTTGCGCTCGGAGATTTCCTGGCTGA
This sequence comes from uncultured Anaerolineae bacterium, assembly GCA_903846015.1. GTDB lineage: Bacteria > Chloroflexota > Anaerolineae > Anaerolineales > Villigracilaceae > UBA5195. Next base: position 15,969 of record CAIMZS010000205.1, read on the forward strand.
GTTGCCAAACAATTTCTGTGTTGCTCTCTGCCAACAGACGGTAACGTTGTTCACTCTCATACAAAGCATTTTCCGCTCGCTTACGGACAGTGATATCCCTCCAGGTGGTAAACAAAACTGGCTTGCCCTCCAGCCTCATTGCCGCGATGGTTACATCGACAAAGAAATTTGTGCCGTCAAATTTGCGATGAACCCATTCAAAAGCGTTTATTCCTGTCCGCAATGCATCCTTGATCTTTTCCTGGGCAAATTCCACAGAATTTCTGCCATTGGGCTGAAATTCAGGGGAGAACACTTCGGGAGGCTTACCGATTATCTGCGAACGATCACCTCGCAACATAAGCTCGGAGGCCCGATTGCAATCCACAAAAATACCGTCCTTGATGATCAAATAAGCATCCGGGGAATCCCTGAACAAGATCCGGTGTTTCGCTTCACTTTCCATTAATGCTTGCTCGGCCTGCTTGCGCTCGGTGATATCGCGCATCACACTAATGATATGAGGTGCGCCCTGCAGTGTCATGATCTTTGCCGATAACACACCCATGATTTGAGTACCATCTTTACGCAGGAAAACAGCTTCCTGGTTTTTGCAAGATCTTTTTTCGCTCAAAATGGCGATCACTTTTTCGAGATCCGCCAGGTCGTGCCAAAAATTGACTTCCAAGCTTGTTTTTCCGATTAAATCGGCACGTGTGAAGCCTGTTAGCTCTGAAAACCCATCATTGATCCCAATAAACGAACCATCGACCATGTTTGTAACCCAAACCAAATCGGGTGTTGTGTTAAAGATCAGTTCCTGGTTATTCCTGGTCTCGCGGTTTTCAGCATTCAGGCGCTGGTTAACAAGAATGACGAAACCAAATGTCCACAGCATACTGATAATAAGCGCATCAAGATAAGTAGCGACCTGGGTCAGCGAAGCGGTAAAGATATCGCCAACCGGCCCAGCAAAGAAGGGTGTCAACGCGCGTATGGTGAAGAAAAAAGCATTGGCGAAAAACGCGATTGCAAGGAAATCTGCCGAAGCCGTAACAGCGCCGCTCTTATAGGTAAAAAGGCTCCAGGCAATTAAAAGGGATATGATGGCAGCAGCAATGGAGACATTGAGGCGCCGGGCTGTCAAATCGTCATTAAGATAAGTGAAATAAATGGCAATCAGTGTGAATATTGCGTTGAAAATGATGAGCAAGCTGCGCTTTTCGCGCTGTCCAAAGAAACGCAGCACACCCACATGGATAAAAGTAAAACCCGAAATGAACAAGACATTATTGGCAACGATTGCAAATAATCCAAAAACAGGGTGATCTCGCAGGGAAGAGAAACCAAACCCCACTGCCACACATGCTGTACCCAACGTCCACCAACCCAGGCCTCGGTGAATTTTATTCAGGCGGTATTGGGTAAAGAGAGCGATGACCTGCAAAATATTGGTGATGCTCATAAAAATGGCGAACGAGTGTATATCAATGTTCAAGCAAGTACCCTTTTATTCAACCTGATTTCAATACAAGATCAGGTCAGCAAATATCTTTTTACAAAGCCAGCATATTTTTTATCGCTTTTCATGATGTGATTAACAAGCCAATCCTTTAGAAATCCCAATACCTGTGATGTCATGACAGCCCTGCCATTTTCGAAATCGGTCTGGAATTCATTGACCTTGCGGACAAAATCATCATGTTCCAATTGGTGTTCCGGTAGATCAGGATACTTGATCCGCGCCAACATATTTTCTTCGTCTGAAAAATGGACGACGATGTAACTAACCAGTGCATCGAGAGTTCTTCCCAATACCTGCTGACCTTGGCCGAGCTTCATGCAATCGTACAGGTCATTGATTAATTTGAACAGAATTTCGTGCTGAGCGTCAAGCTCAGGCGCGTTAACAGTATAAGAATCAGACCAGGACATTATGGGCATGGCAGCACCTCTCAACAGTATCGCTGAGATAATTATAACCCCCCCTCGGTTTATGATTATAAAGACGACATTAATTTTTTAATTAAAAGTGGGCATGGTTCAAAAGACAAAACCATACCCACTTTTAGATTGGTTTCCGGCTCTCAGAAAATTCGAATATCCTTTGGTGAGAGCTGTAAAAATTAGTCAACTTTCCTTTGGTTAAATCACGCCCAGCTTTTTGCCAACGAGTTTAAAAGCTTCCAGCCCCTTATCCAGGTCAGCGCTGGAATGTGCAGCGGAGATCATGACGCGAATACGCGCCTTACCCTGCGGCACAGTTGGGAAGCCCAGCGCCATCGCAAAGACACCAGTTTCAAACAACTCCCGGCTGAACTCCTGCGCCAGAGGCGCTTCGCCAAGCATCACGGGAGTAATCGGGGTCTCGCTCGCGCCAGTGTTAAAACCAAGTGTCTTCATCTCAGCCTTGAAATACCCAGCGTTGCTCCAAAGTTTATCAACCAGCTGGGTCGAATCTTCCAATATGTCAATGGCTGCCAGGCAAGCAGCGGCATCCGGCACGGTAACTGCGGATGAAAACAGGAACGGGCGCCCGCGTTGGCGCAGCCACTCGATGATCACCGAATTACCCGCCACCACACCACCCATCACACCGAAAGCCTTGGACATGGTTCCCACCTCAATATCAACCTTGCCATGCAGCCCAAAGTGATCGACAATACCGCGCCCGCCTTTTCCCAGCACACCTTCACCATGAGCATCATCCACCATCAGCAGGATATCGTACTTTTTGGCCACCTCATAAATTTCTGGCAGCGGGGCAATATCACCGTCCATACTAAAGACACCATCGGTAACGATCAGAGCCCGTCGAAAACCCGCCAGACTGGCCTTGATCTGCTCATCCAATGATTTGGGATCGTTATGGTCATAAGCAATAATCTTCGCGCCTGAAAGCCGGCAACCATCGATGATGCTGGCGTGGTTGAGTCGGTCTGAGTAAATGACATCGTCCTTGCCAACCAGGGCCGCGATCGTTGCCAAATTAGCGGTGAAACCGCTCTGGAAGGTGATGGCGGCCTCGACACCCTTAAAAGCCGCCAGGCGCTTTTCCAATTCGACATGCAGACTCATCGTGCCGGCGATGGAGCGCACCGCTGCCGGACCGACACCCATCGCATCAATAGATTTCTTCGCAGCGGCGGCAATATCCGGGTGGTTGGCCAGACCAAGATAATTATTGGAGCAAAAGTTGAGCACTCGTTTGCCATCCACCACCAGCCAGGCGCCCTGGGGCGAACTGATGGTACGAATGCGGTTGTACAGCCCAGCCTGTCTGAGACTATCGAGTTCCTGGGTTATCCAATCAGTTTTGGACATTGATTATCTCCTTTTAATTAAGATCCCGATGTCTGCACGGGAATGATCACTCTTCCACATTGCTTTCAGCCAAAAGTCCCAGTTCGGCCAGGGCAGCGAGTACTTTAGCCTGGGCGCCGGGCTGAATCACGATCGTGGTTGGACCGATGATCTCGCCCAGAAACCGGCTGGCTTTTGAGGCGCGCAGCTCAGCCAACACATCGGGTCTGGAAACTTTTAAGACTACCAGGTTTTCTACACGCGCTTCGGTGCCATTGGCCTCCCAGCGCTGCAGACTCTTGATAAATGGAGGCGGCAGAGGCGCGGAAGCGTGTTTGCGCAGAATGCCGAGCAGCTGCTCGGCTTTAAGACCCTGTTCCCTGGCGCGTTTAAGCGTCCCCGCTGTAACACGGTAGCGGTACTCGCCATCCTTCTCTAAAACTGGCTGCCATTCACAAAAACGGGCCACCTGGTAACGCGCCACGCGTGGAACAAGACGCGGAACCACGATATCCCCCTGCGAGGTAACGATGATTTTCCCGGTCTCGGCAGCGCTTTTTTTATTTTCTACGTTCGAGCGAAAAGCTGTGGGAGTGCCTGATACCTCTGGCGCAGCCAGATCCAGCAAGCCCAACCAATGCAACGGCCCACAGATGAGATAACGTACCAGGGCCCCATCAACATCATCCCAGGTGGCAAAACCACGCAGAAAGACCCCGTCAGCCTTGCGCTTGATGAACCATGAATCATAATCGCCAGCCGGACGCTGGAAATCGGGATATTTGGTTTTGATATCGCGCACAAAAGCCGTCAAACTCCACCACTGCCCATCGGGGATAGCTTCAAGCAGGTTGAGCAAGAACTCGCGCGTTACCAACGGCTGATTAGTCCAGGCGCCTTCAAAAGTCAATCCGGGGATTAGGCGTAGTTCATTAAGGCTTTCGCTGGTCTGCCATGCATCTAACAAGGCAGCCATTGCATTTTCGCGCGGAGCCTCAAGGAAAGATTTAACAGCATCAGGAAGCAGATCATCTCCCTGAGTGGGGGATGATTTGGGGGCAGAAACAGAACCAGCACGCAGAAGACCAGCAGTCAGCAAAAATTCTCGCAAGGGCTGGGCGGGCGTATTCATCTCTGCAAAGGCCCGCGCAGATTGCGAATCCGGAAATGGTTGAAGCCCCAAGCGCAGCGCAGCCAAAAAAGTACAGGCATCATCCAGGATGCGGTCACTCGCAGGAATTAGAAAGGCTTTTTCGGCTGGAGAGGCTGGCCGCCCAAGCGAATTCCCAGCGCTATCTTCCCTCCGTCCGGGTAAAGCGACCTTATTGGCTGTATTTTCACCCAAATTACCAGTTTTAGGATTTGGGGCTGTTTTCGCTTGTGCGTTTTTTACAGGCAGATTGGGATAAGGGTCGGGGGCTGGGGTTCGGATTGGCGCACTCTGGCTCGGCCGCAAGGAAACAATCGCTTTCACGGAGGTGGACGATTGCGCGGGCAGGCCGGTTTCATCCACGTCCACCAGATCCTGGTCATCCTCGTAAGTTACCTCCATTCCGTTATAGGTGGAGCTAACATCATCGTGGGGTATTTTCTTTTGATCGCCTGGATCTGGCGATCTGTGCCCAGGCAAAAAAGGCGGATTTGCGGGGGCCTTTCCGGCAGGTGAAGGTGGTTTGCGGTCAGCCTCCTTCTTGATGACAGGGGCTTCCGGACGTGACAACAGATTCGCGCGCTTTCCCGCCGGGGTGGATTGTGAAGGAGATGTGGGCACCTCTATCGTAGGGACTGGAAGAATGGGAGCAATCTCTTCTTCTGGTTCCGATTCGAATTTCCCGGCAGGCTGATCTTCATCGCCAAGCATCCCGCCCAAGTCAAGAGCGATAAAAAGATCGTCCGGGATGAAAGCAAATTCCTGGGGACCTTTTTCCCCATTAAAAAAAGCCTTCGCCAGCAAGGCGCGATACCACAGCACTTCAGCGGCGGAGATAGGGTGAAGATGGGGCAGCTCGCGGTCACGTTTGCCGGGACCCATCTCGCGAACATCGCCAAAGCGGCGCACAAAGACCGCCCAGGGCATGCGCCCATCCGCGGCAGCCAGGGCGTTCAAGGCAGAACGGCCTTCCCGAGGCAGGGTTGACACCACTTCATCGAGCAGCTCGGCGTCGCACAGCGACTCAGACAGTTCTACAGCAGCATCGGAGGCATCCGTGGAAGTTAGTTCAATACCCCACTGGGATGCAATAATGCGTAGGAAACCGATATCGGCAGGAGGTAGGGTTTGGGCGAGAGTTGGCATGGGCTGTTCTTCCTGACCCTGTCATTGTGGCACGTCGCTGAGATATATGACATGCACCATTAGCAATGACAGGTCAGGAAGGGGAGGTTTCTTTAAAGTTTTGCGAACCTGCTGACCACTACGGCAGCAGCGGGGAGAGTAGCCTTGTCGCCGGGCCGCATGGCGAATGGCGCTTTGCCAGGGTCTTTTGGGGCACCCTGATAGATAAAGATGGGTGTGCCTTCCTCGGCAGAGCTGATCGCCACGTAAGCCTGACCCGTCAAATAACCCTGGCTGTCGAGTGAACAGGATGTCACCCAGCCAATCACCCTGCCGCGCTTATCAATGACCGGGTCGGCGTTGTGAGCCATGCGCACGCCCTGTTCGGTAAATCGAAAGCGCACAACAACACCCTTGCGGGCCTTTTCGCGGGCCATAAAAGCATCACGACCAATGAACCACGGCTTGTACGGTTTGACATACGAACCAAAACCGCCTTCAGCCACGCCCAGGTCGCGCTCACCCTTACCAGAACCAAGACCCATTTCGTGGCCATATAACGGCAGCCCAGCTTCGGTGCGCAACGAATCACGCGCGCCCAGGCCAATTGGCGTGACGCCAAAATCTTCACCAACCTTTAACACTGCATTCCAGAAATCCACCACACGGCCAGGATGAACAAACAACTCGAAAGCCATCTTTTCACCAGTATAGCCGGTACGCGAGACGATCAAATCAAAACCACCGACAACGGCATCACACAATTCGGTGCGTTTGAGTTTCATAATGCGCGCACGCGTGACCCCATCCACGCCCATCGCAAGTAACACATCACGGCTTTTAGGACCCTGCAAGGCGATATCCACGCGCATATCGTCGCCAGCCTGGGGATCACGCAAGTTGCGAATGACGGCTTCATAGCCGTATGCCCGTGCACCTGGACGATTGTTATCGATCCTGACAATGCCATCGCGCACATTCTCCAACCAGGTGCGATCCTTGTCATCGTTAGAAGCGTTGACCACCACCAGAAATTTCTCCAGACGGCCCTGGGGATCGGGACCGCGCCGGTACACCAGAGTATCATCCACTACATCAGCATCTGGGGTCAGGAAATGAGTGTAAAGACTTTCGCCCCCGCCCAATCCGCCGACATCATTCCCGCAAACGGTATCCAGGAAGGAAGCCGCATCCGCGCCGGTCACTTCATACACACCCATGTGGCTAACATCAAACAAACCAGCTGCCTGGCGCGTGGCAAGATGTTCTTCTTTTACGCCAGTGTACTGCACCGGCATTTCCCAACCTGCGAACGGCACAAGGCGACCGCCCAGAGCTTTATGGGTATCGAACAACATGGTACGTTTGAGCGCGCCTTCAACTTCGTTCCAGTCAAACGCGCGGAGCCCTTCAGCAGCTGAACTGTGAGAATCGCCACGGGCAGAGAGGCCGATGTACCAGGGTTTCTCCGCACCTGTGCTGCTGATGCGGTTGGCGGTAGCGGCATTGGAGAATGTCTCGACAACCACAACCGGTCCAGGCAGGCGGCGCGGATCAAAGTCTTTGGTACCATCCAGATTGAAGGACATATAACCATCAGAGAGGTCACGCAGCCAGGTGGCAACCACGCCGGCATCCGCCGCGGGCACAGCAAGCTGGTAACAAACACCGTCGATATTGGTCAATTTTCCGGTTACCACTGATTTCGGCGTAGCCAGGGTGGTGGAGACGGCCAATCCGGGCTTGAGCATACTCAAATCGGCGCTGGCGGCATAATCCAGGAACTGGCGCACACGTGGACCGGACAGACTAAAGACACCGGTACTAAAACTGTCATCGATATAATAAAAGTGTGGGTAGGCATGTTTCTTGAATTCAATATCAACACCGGCTTGTTCAGCTAATTTCCGCACCTTAAGACGGGCATCATTATATACATTGAAATCCAGCTTGGCCCGGCGCACCTTGCCTTTGTGAACAGTATCAACACTATGCGGGGCGCAGGCCAGCAGCACATCAGCCATAATATCGGCCAGGGCGCGAGTCTTGATCTCATCGAAACCGCGTTGAGTGATCCAGGGGGTGCCCAGACGGATACCGCTGGGATCCTGAGAATTCTTGTCACCCGGAATAGTATTGCGATTGGCAACGATACCGATGATGTCAAGAATGCGCACAGCCTGATCACCGCTCAAGGATGTGCCATCGCTGCCCTTCACTCCAGTGCAATCTACATTGACAAGGTGTGTATCTGTGCCTCCAAACGGAACGCGCAGCCCGCGCTTCGTCAATTGATCTGCCATCGCGGCAGCGTTTTTTAGGGTCTGAGCTTGCAAAGCTTTGAACTGGTCCGTTTGGGTCAGCTTAAAAGTGAGCGCCAGAGCAGCAAATATATGCACATGCGGGCCGCCTTGCTCACCCGGAAAAACCGCCTTATCAATCTTTTTGGCGATGGCTGCATCAGTGGTCATCAGGATCGCGCCGCGCGGACCATCGATGCTCTTATGGGTGGTGGACATAACCACATGTGCAGACCCAATCGGAGATGGCACCACACCCGCTGCCACCAGACCACCGATATGCGAGATATCGGCCAACAGATATGCGCCAACTTCATCAGCAATCTGGCGGAACTTTTTCCAATCTGGGATCCAGGAATAGGATGAATAGCCCGCAATGATCAGCTTCGGTTTGTTCTCAAGAGCCAGTGCGCGTACTTTTTCATAGTCGATCTTTTCATTCGCGTCAACGTTGTAATGAACGGCCTTGAACCACTTGCCGGAACGATTGACAGATGATCCGTGGCTGAGATGACCACCGTGCAGCAGGTTCATCCCCAGCACGGTGTCGCCCAAGTTCATAAGGGCCTGGTAGACGGCATTGTTGGCGGGCGCGCCGGAAAGAGCCTGGATGTTGACAAATATCTTTTCAGCGCTAACACCGTTGGCTGCAAAGGTTTCAGCACAACGGCGAATGGCGAGTGATTCGACCACATCAGCATATTCAACACCCTTGTAGTAACGCGGATCAGAATAGCGTCGATAATCTGCCAAACGGTTCTCATAATCGAGGATATCCGCTTCAGACATTTTTCGCATCTCATCGCTGGGATAGCCCTCAGAATAAATATTTTGAAAAGCCGAACCCATTGCTTCGCGCACAGCAAGCGGTGCCTGGCTTTCAGATGCGATTAAAATAAGCTTGCGGGCCTGGCGTTCGGCCTCAATCTGGGTTAGTTCATAGACCTCGGGATCGAGGTCGGCCAGGGAGCCGCGGAAAAGGAAATCAGACATTGTATTCTCCTGTTATCAATATTCTATTTTCTGTGACCAGTTTTTAGCATTCAACACTTTCGGAAAGCTTTCTCCGGATTAATCAGAAGTTGTCAGACCAATTGTAGAACGATAGGGAAGGCGGGTCAAGTGTGAAATGACACTCTTTCCAACAACATAATAATTGCCGCACCCTGTTCAAACAAGATTTGCCTTAAATTCGGCTTTCGCTAGAAAAAATATTCTCGGCATGTCTCAAAAACCTTAATACATGACCAATGGGTGAATAGATTGTCATCTTCAACCCATAACTTTTTTGTTATTATAACTACTGTTATATTAATGACAGTCCGGATAAGTTCTGTCTATCTGTTTACCCCGGGCAAAACAAGTTTTGATCTACGATTCACTGAACCAAGGAGAAAAAAATGATAAGAAAAATAACACATATTATTACCAGCCTATTGGTTGTACTCGGAATGCTGGCAGCTGCAACTCCGGCATTTGCTGACAATAAAAAAGGAGGCAACGTCAACGGCTTAATTTTATCTGTAGATACGGCCGCCAATACAATCACAATTACGCCCAAAAATGGCGCCGCCGGTGTGACTATCAACGTGGATATCAGCACCCAAATCAAACGTCTCGGCAAGACGGCCATCCTGGCTGACCTACAGATCGGTGACAAGCTCGAAGCGAAGTACAACGCTGTGACGATGCTTGCCAGCAAAATAGAAGCCACCGTCACCATGGCTGAATTACACGGCACAATCAAATCGGTGGATGCCACCGCCGGCACCGTGACAATCACAAAATCTGGCGACCCTTTAGACGTAACACTCAACGTGGATATCAGCACCCAAATCAAACGTCTCGGCAAGACCGCCACCCTGGCTGACCTGCAAATCGGCGACAAGGTCGAAGCGAAGTACAACGCTGTGACGATGCTTGCCAGCAAAATAGAAGCCTCAGTCACCATGGCTGAATTACATGGCACGATCAAGTCGGTGGATGCCACCGCCGGCACCGTGACAATCACAAAATCTGGCACCGCTTTAGATGTAACGCTCAATGTAGATATCAGCACCCAAATCAAACGTCTCGGCAAGACCGCCACCCTGGCTGACCTGCAAATCGGCGACAAGCTCGAAGCGAAGTACAACGCTGTGACGATGCTTGCCAGCAAAATAAAAGCCAGATAAATCACAAAAACCAGGCTGATAGACTTTGACTGAAAAGAATTGAGTTCGCCAACTTAGTTCAACTTCCCAGATGTTCCGATAGATTGGCTGCCATAGATTTTGCTGTAACCCGAACCAGGGAAGAATGTTTGGGGATATCAAGAAGAATGAATGCCTGTTGAGCAGGGCATTCATTCTTCGGTTTAAATAATCAAGAGAGCATCGCTCTGCAGGGCTGCGCGTATGGCTTGGGCAGTTTGCACAGAACCAGCAGGCCAAATTTATGGATTTGAAGATAGAAACTCCATAAATTTATATACCGGAATGACCTTGATCAGCATCGCCACCGAAATCAAGACTACTAAAACAAGACTGCTAGAACTGTTGTCATATTTATCGCTTTGTTGTATAGTGAATGGTGTCAAACTTCCACCGTCCCCAAAAAAAAACAACCCAACTGCGCTAGAGTCCCCAACCATTTTCCATTTATAATAGATCTTTTTAAGATAGTAGCCTTACTACGATGGCAGCCCACTATTATATCGAGGAAAGCATTTCAATAACCTTGCGCATAAAAGTGGGGATGGTATAAAGAAATACAGCAGTTTACCCGTTTGCAGAGGAACCACTTATGAGGACATCGATCAAACGTTGGCTTACTCATCCTGATTTTCCGGGCGACGAGAAAAAAACGCGCCAAGCCGGTCTGCTCAATGCTATCACGCTCACGATATTATTATTTTTATCCCTGCTCATCCCTGCTATTTTAATTGGTGGACGAACGCCAACCCGCACGCTGATCATCGACATTTTCATGATTGCCGCTATCATACAGTTGCACCGTTGGCTACACCAAGGCAAGGTTGCCCTTACAGGGGGTGCGTTGGCAATCATCGGATTTATTTTTATCACAGCAGTAAGCATCAGCCTGGGAACCATTCGCACGCCGTCCACTGGCGGCTACCTGATTTTTGTAATCCTTGCAGGTGTGTTGTTTGATCGAAAAGGTATCGTTATTTCCACCACAGCAAGCTCGTTGGCGGTGATGGGAATGATCCTGGCAGAAAACGCCGGTATGCTGCCCCAGCCTGATTATTCTGTCACCATCACCCAGTGGATGACCTACACCATCCTGTTTGGCCTGGCAGCCGGATTTACTTATCAAACGAATCTGATCACTCAAAAGGCGCTCGCACAGGCAGAGAAAAAAATCGAAGCATGGGAGCGCGCAGAGACGGAACTGCACAAACTTACCCAGGCAGTAGAACAAAGCCCGGTTTCAATTGTAATAACAGATCTCGATGGAATCATCGAATATGTGAACCCACGTTTTACCCAGGTAACTGGCTACAGCTTTGACGAAGCCATTGGGACGAACCCTCGTATTCTAAATACAAAGCTAACCCCACCAGAAACGCACCGTAAATTATGGGAAACCATCACTGCAGGGAAAGAATGGCACGGCGAATTCGTAAATAAAAAAAAGGATGGGTCAATCTATTACGAATCCGCCACCATCGCACCCATCACCGACTTGAATGGGAACGCCACGCATTACCTGGCAGTAAAAGAAGACATCACCGAACGCAAGAAGATAGAAGAAGCACTGAGCATCAGCCAGCAGGCCTACCGCCAGTTGGTTGAACAGGTACCGGAAGTCATTTATACCTGTGAACTCGGAGGAAACTGGCAATACTTGGGAACGAATATCCTGGCATTATGCGGGTATTCGGCCCAGATATTGATCAATGATCCAGGTCTTTGGATGAGAATCGTCCATGCTGAAGATCGAGAACGCCTGCAGATAGATATCCAATCCCTGGCAGTGGGATCCGTATTGAACAGCGAGTACCGGATTCAGACACTTGATCGGGGTTTGATCTGGGTGCGCGATCATGGAATTGTCAACCAGGGCAGTCAGCAAGACTTACAGGGCGCATCAGATGGTCGAAAGATGATCCAGGGAGTTTTATCAGAGATCACTCAACAAAAAATGGCCGAGGCTGCGATGCGCGAAAGCAATGATCTACTCTCCGCATTTATGAAACACTCGCCAATATACGCTTACATCAAAGAAGTATCGCCCACCGAAAGCCGCACGTTGAAGGCCAGCGAAAATTTTCAGGATATAACTGGCATTCCGAGCACCGAAATGGTTGGCAAAACGATGGGCGAAATCTTTCCTGCTGAATTCGCATCCAAAATCACGGCCGAAGATTGGGAAGTTGTCGCCAATGGTGAGATTCTGACCCTGGATGAAGACTTGAACGGGCATCACTATACCACCATCAAATTTCCATTCGCCCAGGGAAGCAAAAACCTGCTGGCAGGTTACACCGTTGATATAACCGAGCGCAAAAAAGCCGAAACGGCCTTGCGTGAGAGCGAAACGACCTTCAAAAGCTTATTCGATGATTCACCCATCTCCCTATGGGAGGAAGACTATTCCAGGGTAAAACAGCGCCTGGATGATCTGCGCACCCAGGGAATTGTAGATTTTGATGCTTATCTCTCCCAACACCCCGAAGTGGTGGCGGAGTGCATTGCCTTGATACGTGTCAAAAATGTCAATAAAGCCACTCTGAATTTATTTGGGGCTTCCAAGAAAGATGACCTGCTGAAAAGCTTAACCGACATTTCCCCTGAATCAGCCCAGGAGCTTTTTCGCAGGGAATTATTACAGATCGCCAGCGGTGCAACACACTTAGAAATGGAGACGATTAACCGTACCCTGGACGGAAGACTGATCACAATCAATCTAAATTGGGTGGCGGTTCCTGGTTACGAAAATGATCTTTCAAAGATAATTGTTTCGCTGATCGATATTACCGAGCAGAAACAGGCCGAAGCGGAAATAAAAGAGAGCAATCGCCGCCTGGAAGAATCGATCACACGCGCAAACACATTCGCGGCCCAGGCCGAAATGGCCAATATCGCCAAAAGTGAGTTCCTGGCAAACATGAGCCATGAAATTCGCACCCCGATGAACGGGGTGATCGGCATGACTGATCTTCTATTGGATACAAAGCTGAATGAAGAACAGCGCAATTATGCTGAAATCGTGCGCTCCAGCGGCGAAGCCCTGCTAACCTTGATCAATGATGTCTTGGATTTTTCAAAGATTGAAGCCGGAAAAATGGAGTTGGAGGCGCTGGACTTCAATTTGCTGAATTTACTGGATGATTTTGCTGCCAGCCTGGCAATGCGAGCTCATGAAAAGATGCTGGAATTTATTTGCGCCGCTAACCCGGATGTGCCTAGTGGCCTGCGTGGCGACCCGGGGCGTTTGCGCCAAATCCTTACAAACCTGGTGGGCAATGCCATCAAATTTACCAGCCAGGGAGAAGTTGCCCTGCATGTTTTCCTCTTATCGGAAAGCAAACACGAAGTCCATCTGCTCTTTTCCATCCGTGACACCGGGATTGGCATCCCGCCAGACAAGATTGGTTTGCTTTTTAATAAATTCACCCAGGCAGATACATCCACCACGCGCCAATTCGGCGGCAGCGGCCTGGGATTAGCTATTTCGAAGCAGCTGGTGGAATTGATGAACGGCGAGATCGGCGTGAAAAGTACAATGGGTCACGGCTCCGAATTCTGGTTTACCGTTCGCCTGGCGCGCCGGCTTGAGAGCAATTCAGGTAAGACATCAGCCCTATCCACCCTTCAAAATGTGCATGTTCTGGTGGTCGACGATAATGCCACCAACCTGGAAATGCTGAATACGCAGTTAGCATCCTGGGGAATGCGCACACAAGCTATGAAAAATAGTGGAGCTGCGCTTGAAGCCATGGCGACCGCCATGCAGCAGAACGACCCCATCCAAATTGCCCTTGTGGATATGTACATGCCCGGGATAAACGGAGCAACTCTTGGACAGGCCATCAAGAATAACCCGAGCTTAAAAGACACCAAATTAGTACTGCTGACTTCGTTGGGAGAGCGGGGCGATGCTAGAAAATTTGCCCAGATGGGCTTTGCGGGTTACCTGGTCAAACCTGTTCGACATGCAGACCTTTTCAACGTGCTCGCCGCCGCGCTCACCAGCGACGAAAAACCTGCATCAATACTTCCGATCGTCACTCGTCACTCCGCCCGCGAAAATTTGAATGCGCGCATGGTAAACGGTGCGCGCATCCTGCTGGTGGAGGATAACATCACCAATCAACTGGTAGCGCTTGGCATCCTCAAAAGACTTGGCTATAAAGCTGATGTTGCTGCCAATGGCATTGAGGCACTCACCGCATTGGAAAACATCCCCTACGATCTAGTCTTCATGGATCTGCAGATGCCCGAAATGGACGGGCTGGAGGCCACGCGACGCATCCGCGACCCACAATCTAGCGTCATCAATCATAATATTCCCATCATAGCCATGACCGCAAATGCCATGCAAGGTGACCGAGAACGCTGCTTGAAAGCGGGCATGAATGACTATCTCTCAAAACCAGTTAATCCACAAACATTGTCCGATGTTTTAAACCGTTGGCTTGCTGATGAAATAAATTCTCAAATAGATGAGGAAATCAATCCCGATTCTGTAGACAACACGCCAGGCGAACAGCCTCAAAATATATTCGATAAGGCCGGTTTGATGGAGCGCTTGATGGATGATGAAGAACTGCTGCAGGTTGTCATCGAAGGATTTCTGAGTGATATCCCGCTTCAGATCCAGGCGTTAAAGGAATATTTGGAAAAAGGAGATGCCAATGGTGCAGAACGCCAGGCCCATACCATCAAGGGTGCATCTGCCAATATGGGCGGCGAGGCGCTGCGCACGGTTGCCCATGAGATAGAACAGGTCGCGAAATCTGGTGACCTGCCCGCCATTCAAAAACACATGGCTAAATTAAATCTGCAGTTTGATTATTTGCAAGAAGCGCTGAAAAAAGAGCTTAAGAACTAAAATACCATCCCGTACTAGAACCGGGATCTCGTTAAAGGACAAATACCATGCGCATTCTGATTGCAGAAGATGACCTTACCGCCCGCACGATTTTGATTGGGCTCCTAAAAAAATGGAATTACGAACTGATTGTTGTTAAAGATGGGCAAGCAGCATGGGACGCTTTACAGCAGCCAGATGCGCCGCGATTGGTTATTATGGATTGGATGATGCCTGGGATGGATGGAAAGGATGTTATCCTGCACGTACGCGCCAGTGATATTGAGCCGCCCCCCTATATCATCTTGTTGACCGGCAAGGATCAAAGAAGTGATATCCTTTCGGGTCTCGAGGCCGGTGCCAACGACTATATTAAAAAGCCTTTTGACCAGGTGGAGTTATTCGCCAGGATAAGGGCTGGAAAACGCTCCATCGAGCTTCAAGACAGCCTCTACGAAACCCAAAAAACCCTTGCGCATCTCGCCACTCATGATCCATTAACCGGCATTCTGAATCGGCGCGCCATCATTGAGCAACTTTCCAAAGAATTGTCTCGAGAACGGCGGGGGGGGAGCAATCAGAGTTCACCGAGCTCGCTACGCTGCGCAATTGGCTTTTTTGATATTGACCTCTTTAAAAATATCAATGACCAGAAAGGGCACCAGATTGGCGATGAAGTTTTGAAAGGATTGGTAAACCTGATAGCAACCCAGTTACGGGTATATGATTCCTTTGGACGTCTGGGTGGTGATGAATTTCTGGTAATTGCGCCAGAGATCAGTATCGAAAACTGCACACATCTCTTTAACAGGTTATCCACCACTATTTCCGAAGGGAAAATCATGACTTCAGTTGAGCCGGTGGGTGTTACTATCAGCCTTGGGGTTGCCCTGGCTGGACCCGACGAAGAAGCCGATAAATTTCTGGACAGAGCAGATGTGGCTATGTACCAGGCCAAACGGGCTGGTGGTAATTGCGTGGTTTACGCCTGATAAATGCGGGCAGTGGATAGAACATCATTCAAATCAGTGTAATCTGCATGCTACTATCCGGCAAATTTAAGCTGGTGTTGGCATCCTGTTCACTGACGAACCAATCATCATAACAAAATTAAAAATCCGCCTCGCTCAGGCGGATTTTTAATTTATATTGGTATCCCGTTCAGCAAGGTAATTCATCCGGTAGGATGGTGGTAACATCCGGTTTATTCGGGACGATACACAGGAATTCAAAAGTCTCATTGCCGGTATTCTGATACCAATGCGGCACGTTTTCGGGGATAAAAACCACATCTCCCTTTTTAACTTCAAAGACATCATTTGCGATACCAACACGCGCCTGGCCTGTCAAGACATACTGCTCATGCTCAACGGTGTTGGTATGGCGCGGCATACCACCGCCCGGCTCCATAATAAAGCGGCGCAAGGCAAAATTGGGAGCTTCCTGCGCTGAAATGAGTACCTGGCGGGTAGTTTTTACGCCGCTTGGAATCTGAACTACTTCTACATCCTGGCTGTGTTTGATCGCCATACCCTTTTCCTCCTCAGAATATTGATGAATATAGTCGCGGAAACTGCTCTGGATTGATTCCCATTTTATCAATTCCTGGATTGTCCGTCTACTGCTTTTCTCCTGGCGCGACAGCGCCATTTTGAACACGCCATAACGTGGAAGCTGCCGCAAAAGCGGATGTGAACAAATTGGCATCGGTAGTCGTCAGCAGCGCCTGCTCTGTTTCGGAAAGCGCCGACAAAAGGTCTGCGCGGCGTTCGGCATCCAGTTCAGCCATAACCTCATCAAGCAGAATCACCGGCCATTCACCAGTCTTCTCTTTCATCCAGGCTACCTCGGCCAGCTTGATCGCCAACAGCGTAGTGCGCACCTGCCCGCGTGAACCGTAATCGCCCAGATCAACCCCGTTGGACAGGAAACGCATCTCATCACGGTGCGGCCCAATGGTGGTGACGCCGCGGTTGATCTCCTCGGAACGCAGCTTCTTGAGAGATTCGCTAAAACCGCGTTTGATGGTATCAAGATCCAACCCGGAACGGTCGATCGGCACGTCCATACGCAAAGAAAACTGACCACTGGGGCGCGGCAACGGATCAAAAGCGGGGTCATAAGCCAGGCGTAAGACCTCCTTACCGCGCGTTAGACTGAGATGGATGCGAGCGGCCAGGCGTTCCAGTTCCTGGATGGATTGAATGCGCCAGAACATAATTTGCGAGCCAGTCTGAGCCAGGTTGCCATCCCAAAAATCCAACTGTGATACATCCCCGCCTCGTTCAGAAAGCTGTTTTAACAGGGCGTTACGCTGGGTGATGGTCTGGCTGTAATCACTCAACGCTCTGGCATAACCAGGTACAACCTGAGCCAACACCAGGTTCAGATAACGACGCCGGTCTTCAGGGCCACCCTCCAGTACTTGTGCCATCTGCGGGATAAACAAAGCAGCATTAAACTGGCCGATTACCTCACTGGTCGTACGCTTGACACCATCCAACAGGACTTCCTTGCGGGCACGCTGCCCCAATGGGCCAACAGCCTCCATGATGATGCGCACTTCAATGCGATGACTCTTGTGACCCCGTTCATATTCAGCCACAATACGGGCCACTGCCGGGTTTTCTCTGGCAACGGCAAAATTGACCAACTGGCGGTCGGTATGGGTCTGGAAAGATGTGAAGGTTGCCAGGAAGTAGATCGCTTCCAGCAAGCTGGTCTTGCCCTGCGCATTGCTGCCCACCAGCAAAACAGCCCGCCGTGGAACATCGATGTCCAGGCGGGCGAAATTACGAAAATTGGTCAGTGATAGATGTTTTAGAAACATGAAAACCAGGTAGCAGCGACACCAGTCGCCGGGATGTTTTTAAACCGTATCTTCGATGGGACCGTCCGGCTTCCATATCCTGGAGGCCAGATCGGTAAAAAGAACACCGCTCAAATGGTCGATCTCATGTTGGAAGATACGGGCGGTCCAGTCTTTAAGCTTGAGCGTGACCGGCTGTCCGTAACGCGTCTGAGCCTTGACGGTGATGGCGATATGGCGTTCCACTTCACCCTGGAAACCGGGCACAGACAGGCAGCCTTCCGTACCATCTTCCACATCGGCTGACCTGCGCGTGATTTCTGGGTTAACAATCGTATACAGCTTTTTCGGAGCTTTTTCGTCTTCTTCGCTTTCTTCGTCTGCTTCGGTTTCGTAGTATTCAACCACGATGACGCGCTCCAACACACCCACCTGCGGCGCTGCCAACCCCACCCCGGGAGCCTGGCGCATGGTCTCTACCATATCATCGATCAGAGTCTGGAGTTTTTCGTCGAATTTAGTAACCGTCTTGGCCTTCTTGCGTAAAACCTGATCGGGGACAACAACAATTTCTCGTACGGTCATCGCTACCTCTATAAATTTTTTCCATGGTCCCGGTTTCTGCACGGGATGGTTCCGGTCTTTACACGGGGATACACCGGGTCAATTTGAAACCCGATTTTACTCTGGATTCGCAGGGTTGGAGCGCCTTTTTTCCTGTTCAATTTCCTCAATCGTGCGGTGATACACCTTAAGCCATTCAGACATACGCTCACGGTCAGAGGCAGCCTCACCCTCGCGTTTTTTCAATTGCCGGCCTTGCTGACGACGAGTGATATCTTGTTGGACAGAAGGCGGGTCAGCCACATCTTGAAAATGGAACTGCGCGCCGCCAACCATGATATATACCGTTCCAAAATTCAGCAGCATACCCAGGATACCGGTTCGTTTATACTCGGTACTGAGGATATTTTCAAGCGGTGCAGCCTTGCGATCTTCCGTTCCAAATGGTTTGCGCGTAACATCGATGATCTGCTCAGAGGTTACCTGATAGATATCGTTCTTCCAATCCACGTATTCATACACCACAAATCCAAATAGCACCGCCATACCGAAAATCACAAACGTCAACACCCATGACGGTATGGCGGAACCAAACAACATCGGCCAAACGAAAATCAAAACCAGCAATGTCATGAACCCAAGCATGTAAAAGGCCGAATCGCGGAAGAAACCGTAGATATGCTTATGATAGGTGATGGTATTACCATCCTCAGTGCGCATGCGAAAAAGGTTTGCCCACCAGGCTGCCAGGGGTGATATTTTTTTAACGGATGCCTGTTTGGCGGGGGCAACTGGAACAGCTGTTGGTGGTGGCTCGGCCTTTTTGTAACCCAGCTTGGCGCGGATGGTCCGGCTCATGGTCTCTTCATCCGCTTTTTTGCCCCCTTCTTTGGCACGATTCCAGTATTCCTCGATCATCGCAGCAGCCTGCATCGGGTGGCGTACAAAATCCAGACGGATCTGGCCCGTAAATGTGCGCACAACCACGGTACCGTAATCCCAGCGACGGCCCCAGAAATCTATCTCAGTACTGACTGACAGGATTGTCGCCACGCCAGCCTCAATGCGGCTGTCATACAATGCGATGACTTTTTCCAGCCAGATGACACGCTGATTGGTGACAATGTAATAGTCATTACCCCAATCAAGGTAACGCCAGAAGCCCCAAGCGCAGTCCGCAACCAGGAAAAAACCGCCAATCAGTCCAAACAGGGCGCTGTTAAACAAAAAAGCAAGCGCAAGCACCGAGAAAATCGGAATAAAAGCCAATGTGGGTGCCACCAATGCACGAAAAAGCAGGAACTGGTGTTTACGCGCCAGGAAATAGATGACCTCATTCTCAGCCAACCAATTAAAATGCAGCTCGCTCGCCAGCTTACGCGAATAAATCATAATATCAAAATTGTGGCGCAGGCTGGCAGTTTTCTTAAACAATTGGGC
Organism: uncultured Anaerolineae bacterium; assembly: GCA_903846015.1. Taxonomy (GTDB): domain Bacteria; phylum Chloroflexota; class Anaerolineae; order Anaerolineales; family Villigracilaceae; genus UBA5195. Next base: position 35,677 of record CAIMZS010000205.1, read on the forward strand.
AAACGGAACGCGGAAGAGAATCAGGACAATTGTGTTGGGCTCGGCAATGACAGTGGCATTGTGAACTCGGCCTTTCAGCAGCCCTTGCTCACCGAAATAATCCCCTTTCACAAGCGAGGCCAGCTTGACTTGTCTATTCTTTACACGGCGGGAAATATTCACCCGCCCCTCAAAGATGATATACAAAGCATCAGCTTGAGTGCCCTCTTCAAAGACGGTATCAGCCTGAAAGTAGGTTTTTTCCTTCAGTTCAGCTGCTACCGAGGCCAGCTCAGCATCGCTCAGACCGCGAAAAAGATGCAGCTTTTTAAGAAACTCGATACGCACAAGATTATCAGGCACTGCTTGATTCTACTGCCTTTTCATGGAAAGGGTAAAGCCAAACTCTGAATAAAATATTTAGAGGCCGTTCTATACCTCACGCACAATGGCGCAACCATATGCAGGCGTTTCCTGTACCTGGGGGTAATGGCCATCCAACACTGCCAGCAATGCCTCCTGCACATAAAATCGCTCAGCCGTACGTTTGCGAAAGGTGACATCATCCACCGCGCCCTGGTAACGTAAGATTCCATTTTGATCAATGACAAAGGCATGCGGGGTGGTCTGCGCCCCGAATAAATCCGCCAGTGCGCAGGCTTCATCGCGCAGCGCAAATGCCAGGCTGCGTTGATCCAAAGCAGTCTGGATCATTGCGCCTGATTCGTTCAGGTTCGAGGCCACCGGCAGAATCGCCACACGTCCGGAATAGTGAACCTGCAAAGCTGCCAGACTGCGATCTGCTCGTTCACTCCACGGACATTCAGCCGACCAGAAATTGAGAACCACCACCCGACCCAGATAGTCTACCAGGGAATGTATTTGAGCGTTCGTATCAGACAGAGAAAATTCAGGCACCGCGACGTTAATCAGCATACCAGAATTATAGCCGATGGTCACATCTGATGAAGCTCTGATGGCATGATAAAATCACAGTATTATGAAAAAATGGCAATTCTGGCTCGGTGTGTTGATCAGTGTATTCTTTGTCTGGATTTCGCTGCGAGGGCTGCGGCTGGGTGAATTCTGGGACGTCGTCAAGGGTGCGAACTACTGGTGGATCATTCCCGGTATCGCAGTCTATTTCATTGCTGTTTGGGTACGCGCCTGGCGCTGGCATTATCTGCTCAAACCGATCAAGGAAATCCCCACCATCACCATGTTTCCAATCACCGCCATCGGCTACATGGGCAACAATATCTACCCCGCCCGTGCCGGAGAAGTGCTGAGGGCAGTCATCCTGAAACGCCGCGAAGGTGTGGCCGTTTCGGCTTCACTGGCAACCATCATCGTTGAGCGTATTTTTGACGGGGTGGTTATGCTGGCGTTCGTATTCATCAACCTGCCGGAACTCGCCAGGTTGACCAGCGCTTCCGGGTTTGTGGGCAACATCCAACAAGTGGCAATCTACGGCACAGCCGCCTTCATGGCGGCCCTGGTCATCTTCCTGTTGGCGGCTATGTTCCCAGCCGTGACCGCAAAAATCGGGCAATGGTTCATCGATCGGGTATTGCCAACCCGGCTGCGCGAAAACGTAACCAGCATCATGCACAAGTTTTTAGATGGCCTGGCAGCGCTGCGTTCACCACTCAATATCCTGATGGTATTTGTGACTTCGGTGATCATCTGGTTGTTTGAAACCCTGAAATACTGGTTCGTGATGCACGCTTTTGGTTTTTCGGTTTCCTTCTTTGCACTCATGCTGATGAACGGCATCGTCAACCTTGCCACCACCATTCCATCCGCACCAGGATATATCGGCACGTTTGACGCGCCAGGCATCGCAGTGTTGGGCGCTTATGGCATCAACCAGGCTACCGCCGCCGGCTATACGCTGACCCTGCATGCAGCGCTGTGGATCCCGATCACACTGTTAGGGGCGTTTTACCTGGCAAAAGAGGGCATAAAATGGAACGATACTCTGCGAACAGAAACGACTTAACCAGACAGGGTATACTTGCACAACATCTGGACGCGAATGGTACCCGGTTCTGCGATAGTGCCGGTTCTAGCACGGCCACGGGCATAGAATCATTTAATCGAATCCCGGACTAAAACCGGGATCCCGAAAAGCAAAAGGTAACTCAATGATGCAAAATGATAGCCTCCCACCAACAAAACTCAGGGTGCTCATTGCAGATGACTTTCAGGAAACCCGCCGAAGTATTCGATTGATGCTATCCATGAATCCGGATGTCATCGTTGTCGCAATTGCCAAGGATGGAAGCGAGGCGGTTGAAATGGCCACGGAACACCATCCGGATATCCTGGTGATGGATATCAACATGCCCAAAATCAATGGGCTGACAGCTTATAAACGCATCAGCCAGATTTACCCAGGTACAGGCTGTGTGATCGTAACCGGCCAAAGAGAAACAGGCCCACTGGACTGGGCCATTACGCTTGGCGTATATGAATATCTGCTAAAACCATTTACAATCGAAGAACTAAACAACGCGGTCAACCGGGTGGCGGCGCTGATGCTGGAGAACCGTCAGAAGTTTTTTGAAGAAAGCGAAAAGTTAAAAACAAACTCAGCGAACTTAAAAATACTCGCCGAAGAATATTCAAAAAACAGGCGCACCGATGACCAGGCGCTGGCCGTCTTTGAAAAGCTGGCCGAAAACCCGGAATGTGAGCTGCGCTGGCTGCGAACTCTGGCCATGCAGTACGTGATCCGGCAGGAGTGGAGCAAGCTAAAGGCCCTCAGCGCAAGATTGGAAAAACAGAACAACGAATCACGCTAAAACATTAATAAATGCTGCTTCTGGAAAGAGGAACGGAATGAAAATTGCAATCATCGGCGCTGGTTACAGCGGCATGTCGGCCGCATGGGATCTGCGCAAGGCCGGTCACGAGGTCACCATCTACGAATCGGCTGATTACGTAGGCGGGTTAGCCAGCGGTTTTAAAGAACCAGGCTGGAAATGGTCTGTGGAAAAGTTTTACCATCACTGGTTCGCCTCAGACAAACACATGCTGGGGATTATCGCGGAATTGGGTCTGAGCGAAAAAGTGATCTTCCCGCGTCCATACACAGTTATGTACCATCAGGGCGAGTTCTATCCGCTCGATTCAATCGTCAAGGCCATCATGTTTCCCGGTTTGGGCTGGGGGATCAACAAGATCCGCTTCGGGTTGGTGGGTCTATTTCTGCGCCTGACAACCAACTGGAAGGAACTGGAAAAATACACCGTCGACGAATGGATGCGCAAATGGACAGGTGAGGCCGTCTATAAATTGATGTGGGAACCGCTCGTCATCGGCAAGTTTGGGGAAAAATACTACAAGCAGGTCAACATGGCCTGGATGTGGGCGCGCCTGCACGCCCGCACCACGCGGCTGGGCACCTTCGAAGGCGGTTTTCAAGCCTTTGCCGACCAATTTGCAGAAAAGCTAACCGCCTTAGGGGTGGAGATCAAGTTATCTACAGCGGTGACGCATATTGAAAAAAATGCAGACAGCGGGGAATTTGAACTAGCGACCAGCGGCGGCAATGAAAAAGCCAGTAAGGTACTTGTGACACTTTCACCGGGCGCCGCCGCGAAGATGGTGCCGTCGCTCCCCAGGGAATACCTGGATGGATTGTTAAAGTTGAAATCAATGGGCGCAGTGGTACTGACACTTTCGCTCAAACATCAGCTTTCACGCCAGGGTTACTACTGGTACAACATCCCCAAAAGCGCAGGTTTTCCGTTTCTGGCAGTGGTGGAGCACACCAATTATGTCTCGCCCGACAACTTTGGCGGGGAGCACATCGTCTATATTGGCGATTACCTGGAAGAACAGCATGAACATTTCCGCATGACCAAGGAAGAGCTGCTGGAAAAGTTCGCACCCAGCCTCAAAAAGTTCAACCCGGATTTTGAATTGAGCTGGATCAACAAAACCTGGCTGTACCGTACGGCCTACGCCCAACCGGTACCGCTGGTAAACCATTCAAAAAACATCCCATCCATCGAAACGCCTATCGCAGGGCTGTACTTTGCTTCCATGAGCCAGGTCTATCCCTGGGACCGTGGGACCAACTTCGCGGTAGAGATCGGGCGCAATGCAGCGGCATTGATGATGGGAAAGCAAAAATAATCGAAAGGAAAACATGTTCAAACAAATAGTAAGCTACTACTTTCCACTTATTGCCACCGTCATGTTGGCGCTCAGCGCATGCAGCCCAACCGAAACGCCCACAGCCACTGTTGGGGTGGAGGCCATCTACACAGCTGCAGCCCAAACCATAGAAGCTAAGATAGCCAAGACTACAGATGTACCACAGCCAACAGAAACCCCTCGGCCAACCCAAACAGAAACAAGTACACTGGCCGCCGTCACCCTGCAGGCCACAGCGCCTACAGCCACATCGATCGTTCAAAATTACTGTGACAATTCCATTTATGTTGCCGATGTGACCATCCCTGACAAAACTGTGATGACCCCAGGCCAGGGCTTTGACAAGACCTGGACACTTCAAAACACCGGCACCTGCACATGGAGCACCAACTATTCGATCACCTTTCTCAACGGTGCGCAGATGTCGGGCAGTGCCCACACCATGACTGCCTCCGTTGCGCCCCAGCAAAAGATCAATATCACCGTCAAAATGATCGCTCCCGGCACAGCCGGCACCTATACCGGGTGGTGGCGCCTGGCAAATGCCGATGGCGCAAAATTTGGGCAACCGGTCAGCGTAATCATTATTGTGCCGGGAGGCACAACAACCGCCACCGCTACACGTACGGCCACCGCCTCCACGCCAGCAGGCACAATCACAGTCACACTTCTACCGAGCAGCACGCCTACCACTCCCGCTGTACCGAGCAGCACGCTTACCCCACCCGCTATACCCAGCAGCACCCTTACCCCGCCCGCTACACCAACTGAAACGCCGGTACCCTCACCAACCGAAACACCCGTGACTCCCTCGCCTTAGCGGTTGGGGAATAACGAGCAAAAAAACAGACGTCTTCTCTTACATGGTACCCGGTTCTGCACGGGCAAAGAAGGCGTCTGTTTTCAAATGGGGGATCAGGATGCTTATCCAGCGAACGAGTTTACTCGCTGGCGGGAGGCAAAATCTGCGTATCTATCTTGCAAATATGGTTTATCAACCACTGCTCCATATCCTGCTTGATCGCAACAACTTCAAAGTTGGACACCCCACCTTGTTGTACCCAACGATTGATCTCATGCAATTGCACCCTGTATTGATCATGATTGATATGATTGAGTTCCGCAACTGGTGAATTATGCTCGGCTGCCACGGCTTCTTCATGTTTGAAATGAGCCTCGGCATATTCCGAAAGAAATTTAAGGGTATCCGTGACAGCCTCGATACCCTTACCCTGTGTGACGGCCTGGTCAAATTCATTAAATCGCCTGATCCATTCCTTGTGCTCATCATCAATCTCTGGCAGGCGGGTGGTCATCATGAGTTGATCCCATTCAAGTGGCATAGGTTCCATCCTTTTGTCAGACAGTCTCTTTGTTTGTGCTGCCCAACCATAATGAAAGTATTAATAAAATTCCAGTATTCGCCTGATTACATAGCCTGGTTCACAAAATACGCTATTCTGGTTATTTACAATTTGCAGCCGAGAGCATTATAAGCAAAGCTTTGCTAAAGAAAATGGACGTTCAGCTTACAACAAATATACATTTTTTCGCTTACAAATACAATCACCCAACGGGTTAATAATGGGTGAAATTTTAGGGATCCCGGTTCCTGGCACGGAAAGAAATTAAGCAGATCAGCGATGGTCTATAATTTTTGAATATTTTTCGGGTTGAACACAGAGATCAGCTTAATACCCCGTCCCAGGATGGCCTGCGAGATACCATCGAGTTCCACCCAGTAAAAACAGCGATGGGCAGAATAGGGGTCGATACGCACCACAACACCTTCAAACCAACCCTGATTGCCCCAGGAATTGGATTCAAGCTGGATCATTACCTTATCTCCGATTACGATTGATTCGGTCACCCTGTAGATTATACCCCGGTAAAACTAAGCGCTTTTTAAGCCCACTTCGGTATAATCAGGGTAAATGTACCCAATTTCTATAGGAGCAGGAATACAAATCTTCAGGAGATCGAATGCCCAAACGCAAGTCCAGCGCAAGTTTTTCACTGCCAACCAGTGAGATCATCAAGGATTACCGCCTGGCTTACCAATCACGCCAGGTTTCTTTGATCGGGCGCCGCGAGGTGCTGAGTGGAAAAGCCAAGTTTGGCATCTTCGGAGATGGCAAAGAAGTGGCCCAACTGGCAATCGCGCGCGCCTTTCGCAAAGGCGACTGGCGCTCCGGCTACTACCGCGACCAGACCTGGATGTTCATGCTGGGCGTGACGAGTTTTCAGGCTTTCTTTGCCCAATTGTACGCGCATGCCGATGTGGACCACGAACCCGCTACAGCCGGGCGCGCCATGAACGGACATTTTGCAACACGCTTTATCAATCCGGATGGCTCATGGCGCAACCAGACCGAAATGTACAACGTGGCGGCAGACATCTCGCCAACCGCCGCGCAAATGCCGCGCACGGTGGGGTTGGCATACGCATCACGCTTGTACCGGCAAATACCTGAATTAGCCGGGCAGACACAGTTCTCGCACAACGGCGATGAAGTCGCATGGGCTACCATCGGCAATGCATCCACCGCCGAGGGACTGTTCTGGGAGACTGTCAATGCCATCGGCGTGTTAAAGGCTCCCGCGGTGCTGACCATTTACGATGACGGTTACGGCATTTCAGTACCCAACCGGTTCCAGATGGTCAAGGAGAATATCGGTGAAATACTGCGCGGCTTCGAACGCGACGCAAGCCAGTCAACCGAACAGGCCGAACGTGGCTTTGATATTTACAGCGCGCGCGCCTGGGATTACCCGGCGCTGCTGCAAACCTATGCCGCGGCGGCTGAAACGGCCCGCATTTACCACATCCCGGCATTAGTACACATTACTGAAGGCACCCAGCCACAAGGACACAGCACATCCGGCTCACAGGAACGCTATAAATCCGCGGCGCGTCTGGAGTGGGAGCAGGAGTTTGATTGCCTGCCACAGATGCGCGAATGGGTCCTGGGAAACGAGCTCACCACGCAAAAAGAACTGGCTGCCTGGGAAAACCATGACCGCGAAGTGGTGGAGAATGCCCGCAAAAGCGCATGGGAAGCGTATACCACCCCCATCCTGGCAGAACGCAAGAAATTGCTGGAGATTATGGATGAAATAGTGCCAATCTCCAGGCACCCGGCAGAATTGGTGCGCATCCGCAACGGAATCTTTATGCTGGTCAACCCCTTCCGTCGCGATATGCACGTTGCGGTTCATGAAGCCCTACGAACCGTTCGCGACGAAGCCCACCCGGCCATCGAAAAGCTTAAACAATGGAGGCGCACCGAACAGGCTGTCAACGAACAGCGCTACGGCTCGCACCTGCAGACTGCAGCAGCACTCAAGGTGCCACAAATCCCGGCACAATATTCAGCCAATTCGCCCAATCTGATGGGTTTCGAAGTGCTTAACGCCTGCTTCGATGCCGCCATTGCCCGCGACCCGCGCATCATCGCCTTTGGAGAAGATGTCGGTCAGCTGGGTGACGTTAACCAGGGCTTTCGCGGGCTGCAGGAAAAGTATGGCAGCTTGCGAATCAGCGATACCGGCATTCGCGAGGCAACCATCCTGGGGCAGGCCATCGGCATGGCCATGCGCGGTCTGCGCCCAATTGCCGAGATCCAATACCTGGATTATCTGCTGTACGGTCTGCAGCTTATCAGCGATGACCTGGCCAACCTGCACTGGCGCACCGCTGGCGGGCAGAAGGCCCCCGTCATCATCCGCACACGCGGCCACCGGCTGGAGGGTATCTGGCATTCTGGCTCGCCAATGGCTGGAATCATCGGACTGGTGCGCGGGGTTTACCTTTTGGTGCCGCGCGATATGACGCATGCCGCTGGTTTTTACAATACCCTGCTCCAGTCGGATGAACCGGCCATTATGGTGGAAGTCCTGAATGGTTACCGGCAGAAGGAACGCCTGCCCGATAATGTCGGCGAATTCTGTCTGCCACTGGGTGTTCCCGAGCTGCTGCGAGCAGGAAAAGATGTGAGTCTGGTCACTTATGGGGCCTGCTGCCGTATCGCGCTGGATGCCGCAGCAAAACTATCCAAAGAAGGGATCGAGGTTGAAGTGATCGATGTGCAAACCCTGCTGCCGTTTGACCTGGGTGGAAGGATCGCAGAATCGCTCAAGAAGACCAGCCGGATCCTGTTCGTGGATGAAGATGTTCCCGGCGGCGCCAGCGCAACCATGCTGCAGGAAGTGCTCGAAAAGCAGGGCGGCTATGCCTGGCTGGATTCAGCCCCCAAGACCCTGACAGCCAGCGCACACCGCCCTGCCTACGGGTCAGACGGCGATTACTGGTCCAAACCCAACGCTGAGACCATCTACGACGCGGTCTACGAGATGATGCACGAAGTTGACCCGCACAAGTTCCCCAAGATATTATGAAGGTTCCCGGTTCAATACCTGGATGCGAGAATCATTTTTTATTTATAATCAGGAGCATATATGGCCGCTAATGTGCTTGTCCCCCGGCTGGGCGAAGGTGTGGAAGAAGTCACCGTAACCCGGTGGTTGAAAAAAGTTGGCGATCCAATCCAGGAAATGGAAGCCTTGCTGGAAGTAAACACCGACAAGGTCGATACCGAAATCCCCGCCCCGGTTTCGGGCGTGGTGCTGCAGGTGTTGATAACAGAGGGGCAGGTTGCCAGGGTGGGGACTGTGTTGGCAATCATCGGCGCGCAGGGCGAGCAGATTGAAGGACAAACAAGACCGACCCTTGATTTACTTCCACAGGCGGCCGCCGATGCCAGCCAAGACAGCTTTCCGGCAGCACCCATTGAACACGGATTGGGTTTTATCTCACCAGTGGTTGCAAAGATTGCGGCGGAACATGGCATCAACCTGGGAAAGGTAAAAGGCAGCGGATTGGGCGGGCGAATTACCAAGAACGATGTGCTGGCGGCCGTGCTAAAACCGGCACTATCGTACCTGGAAAGCCCGGCAAGCGCCATCCAGCCAATCCCAACCGCTTCACCGGTGCAGCAATCCGAAAAAACGCAGGAACTGTCCCTGGGCAGCGCACAACCGGGAGATAGGATCATCAAACACAGCCTGATGCGCAAATCGATCGCGGAACACATGCTGGCGTCCAAACGCACTTCGCCGCACGTGCTCACCGTGATGGAAGTGGATATGTCGCGGGTGGCGGCACATCGCGCCAGCCATAAGGAAATTTTTACGCGTGATGGTGCCAACCTGACCTTCACTGCTTACTTTCTTTGCGCTCTGGTTGCTGGATTAAAGGCCTACCCGCTGGCCAACTCATCATGGACCGATGAAGGAGTAAACATCCATTCAGCCATCCACCTGGGCATGGCTACCTCACTCGGAGAAGATGGCCTGATCGTGCCGGTCATCAAGAACGCTGACACCCTCTCGCTGCTCGGGATGGCGCGGGCCGTCAACGACCTGGCTGCGCGGGCGCGAGCCAAAAAACTGCATCCGGATGATGTGCGGGGCGGCACATTTACCCTGACAAATCATGGCGTCAGCGGCTCGCTTTTCGCCATGCCGATTATCAACCAGCCGCAATGCGGCATTTTGGGCACAGGAGCCCTACAAAAAAGAGCCATCGTGATCAGCGACGCATCCGGGAATGACGCCATCGCCATCCGCTTGATGGTCTACATGTCCTTTGTATTCGATCATCGTATCCTGGATGGGGCCTCCGCTGATTGGTTTCTATCCAAAGTCAAGGAAACTCTTGAAAAATGGAGCAGCTAGATGACAGGTTTTGACGAACGAGCACGAGACTGGGACAGCGACCCTGCCAAAGTGGAACGCGCGCAAATTGTGGCAGAAGCCATGCGCGCCCGGGCCATCCCAAATACAGGTATGAAAGCGCTGGAATACGGCTGCGGGACCGGATTGTTAAGTTTCGCGCTGCAGCGAGACTTCGCAGCCATTAGCCTGGCGGATAGCTCACAGGGTATGCTGGATGTGCTGGCGGGCAAGATAAAGACTGCGGGCCAGGACAACATGCACCCGCTGATGCTTGACCTGGCTTCACAACCAGTGCCGCAAGAACGCTTTGACATCATCTATTCGCTGATGACCATGCACCACATCCCTCAAACAGAAACAATCCTTCAAAAATTTTATACCCTGTTAAACGCAGGCGGGGTCTTGTGCATCACCGACCTGGAAGAGGAAGATGGATCCTTCCACGGCCAAACAGTAACGAACGTGCACAAAGGGTTTGCCCGCCCAAGGCTGCAAAAGCAGGTGGAGGCTGCCGGATTTGACGGGGTGCATTTTTCATCCGTTTTTGTTGTCAAAAAACATGTCAATGGACATGAAACATCCTTTCCACTGTTTTTGATGGTAGCCCAGAAAAACGATATGTGGAATAATCCTGGAAATTGATCAGGATCACAGGATCGTTTCTTGAAATTGACAAGGAGTTCTTAATGAAAAAAGAAAATAAAGACACGCCAGGGTTGCCCATGCCTCCGCCATTCCTGATGGCAATATTCCTGGTTGTAGCATTGGCCTTTGGCTGGAAACTGCCGATACCGGTGGCGTGCCCGTGGTGGATGCAGGTTATTGGAGGGGCGGTGGTGCTCAGCGGGCTGGCCTGTGCCTTTAGCGCGGTAAGAGCAATGTTCCATGCCCAAACCTCGCCCAGCCCGCGCAACCCAACCAGCACGCTGGTGACAGACGGACCATACAAATTTACGCGCAACCCGATCTATCTCGGTTTCATCCTGGCAGTGATCGGCCTGCCACTGATGCTTGGTTTTTACTGGGGCGCCATCCTGGCGCCAGTGGCAGGAGATGCTTATAACCGGCTGATCATCGAACGCGAAGAGACCTATCTTGAACGCAAATTCGGCAAGGCTTATCTCGATTACAAGGCAAAAGTGCGCAGGTGGTTGTAAAACTATTTGTCAATTTAAGTGCTCCAAATTGATAAATAAAAACTTCTTCGCCGTTTTCAGAGAGATCCCGTTGTGCAATTTGCTGGCTGCGCTGCTTTTGTTGGTGTCAGGCCTGTTTGTGACCACCCTGCTGGCCCTCAATCCAAAGGCAGACCTAGAGAAGGATGCGAAAAGCGAGTTTGATTTTGCCAGCAATCAAATTACCGAGGAAGTTACAGAGCGCTTCAACGAACTTGCTCAAATTCTCTACAACGACGCGGCGCTCTTTGCGGCTTTAAATAACGTTACCCACCAGGTATAGGTATCAAGATAAATTCTTTCCAGACCATTTTGATATCGTTCCAGTAAGAACCTCTGGACAATGTGCGAAACGGCGCACTTTGCCGTTGAAGCAATCTCCCTGAAAGTCGACATTGCCCATTTTACGGGAGACTGCTTCCCGATAAGATCATTCGGGATGATATCGCAGCGACATTGAGACTTGTTTTGTGGAAAAAACTTTTCTGGACAGCTATATGGCAAGCCTTTGCTCAGCACCTGACCATTGAGAGTCAATCGCCGGGTATGCAGGGGTTGGGTTATGCGGTCATCATTAATTTGAGCGTTTTCAGATTGGTAAGGATAAGGAAAATTCCCCATGCTGGCATCGATTAAAAAATGGCTTGCACCTCCTGTTTTTGAAGGCGATGAAGGAAAATCGCTCCGCGCCAGTTTCCTCAATTTAACGATATTGATATCTCTATCTTTTTTGGGGCTCATGATCCTTGGAACTTTGTTGACTAATTCTTTGTTTGTTGGCAGAATCCGCGTGGGAATACTCTTCACCATATCAGTCCTGTTTTGTGTTGTTTTACTTTTTTACTATTTACTTCAGCACGGTAAAGTTGCGCTGGCAGGCATTGGATTGATGATCATGGTGTTTCTTGCGATCATTACCGGTTCAATCATCAATGGGACGGTTCGCGTTCCGGTCTCATTGGCTTATCTGTTTGTGATCATTACGGCGGGGATAATGTTTGATTGGCGTGGTACCCTGCTTTCCGTCTGCATTTGTTCGCTGGCTGTGCTGGGATTGATTCTGGCTGAAAACGCAGACATACTGCCCCAACCGGCTCATGTCATTCCGCTGGCAAACTGGATTAGCTACACGTGGATATTTGGGTTGATAGGAGCCGTATCTTTGTGGGGGCAACGGAATACACAACAAGCGCTTGGTCGTGCTGAACGAGAAATTAAGGCCCGTCAGCGCGTCGAGATGGAACTGCGAATACTTTCACGAGCTGTCGAACAAAGCCCGGCTTCGATCATGATTACAGATCTGGCTGGGAATATCGAATATGTTAATCCCCGCTTTACCCAGGTCACAGGTTACAGTTCTGATGAAGCCATCGGAAAAAACCCGCGTATCCTGAAAACGGATCTCACTGCGCCTGATACGCATATTCAACTATGGCAGACAATCACGCAAGGAAAAGAATGGCATGGAGAATTTGTAAACCGTAAAAAAGACGGCACTATATATTACGAGTCTGCCACCATTTCAGCAATTGCTGACTTGCATGGCACCGCCTCGCAATATCTGGCCATCAAGGAGGACATCACCGAGCGCAAACGCGCAGAAGATACTCTGGCACGGACCACCGCCCGTTTAGCGCTGGCTGTGCGCGCGGGCGGGGTGGGCATCTGGGAGTACGATATCCTTAATGACCGCTTGATCTGGGATGACCAAATGTGCCGCCTGCACGGCATCTCCCCACAGGACTTCAGCGGCGCTTACGATGCCTGGCAGCAGGGCCTTCACCCGCAGGATCGCGAGCGCGGTAACGATGAAATTCAGGCCGCACAGCGCGGTGAAAAGGAATTTGACACTGAATTCCGGGTCGTCTGGCCGGATGGCAGCTTCCACGACCTGCGCGCGCTGGCGATTGTCCAGTGGAATCAGGCTGGTGAGCCCATCTCGATGATCGGAACCAATTGGGATATTACCATTAACAAACAAGCTCAGGAAAAGGTTGCCGAGCTGGGGCTGAGAAACCAGACTCTCTTCAATACCGTCACGGATGGCATTTACGTTCTTAATGATCGGGGGAAAGTAATAGATGCCAACCCTGCCTTTAGCAAGATGCTGGGATACACACTGGAAGAACTGAAACTGTTGAATGTGGCCGACTGGGACGTGCAGTGGATACCTGGCGAGATTGCGATTAAGGTCAGCGAACTAATCGATCATCCCGCGATGTCCGAGACGCGCCACCGGCGCAAAGATGACGTAATCGTGGATGTCGAGATCAATGCCGTTGGCGTGACACTTCAGGGACATAACTACCTTTTCGCTTCTGCGCGAAATATCAGTGTGCGTAAAGCCTCCGAGGAAAAGATTCGATTATTGAATATCGAGTTGGAAAACCTGGCCCTGACCGATTTTCTGACCAATTTATCCAACCGCCGCTATTTTATGCTGAGTGGCGCCGAAGCGGTCAAACGTGTCATGCGCAACAAAGAACCCCTCTCGCTCTTAATGCTGGATATCGATTGGTTTAAGAAGGTTAATGATAAATATGGCCATGAAGTTGGGGATTGGGCAATTCAGCATGTGGCAGCGGTTTTGAAGTCCAGTCTACGTGAAATTGATATTCTGGCGCGGATTGGCGGCGAGGAATTTGCGGTACTGCTGCCAAACACTGGCCAGGCTGAAGTAGCTGCGCTGGCTGAACGGGTTCGAAAATTAATGCAAGCTACACCTTTCGAAACCGCCGGGGAAGCTATAAGCATAACCATCAGCCTGGGGGCGGCTGTTTTCGAGAAAGGAATGACCGATATCGATACCTTGCTTAGAAATGCTGATGCGGCTTTGTACCAGGCCAAGCGCAGCGGTCGTAACCGTGTGGTGATGTTTCAAGATATTCTCCCCCCCGCAGGGGATGAGAAATAATTAGCCCGACTGACCGTCACAGGCGGCGGAAGCCCAGCACGCACCCACCTACCAGTGACAGGAAGATCAAACAATACAATCGCGATTGGCGTGACAACCCGCCGGCGCCGCAGTGCTCAAAATTCCCTAAATTTTATGCTAGACCAGGATGAAGACCAAAACGGCGCCAGGCTGCGCCGGGTTCAAAACTGACTTAGCCAGGCTGCTCCGAGGCGTTCTGTGGCAGGTTGGATTAAGCATTTTTTACGCTAATTTATTAATACTATGCATGAGGCGAGTACATGAATCTGCAATGGCGCATGTTGACGTAGTAAAATAAACACCAGGCATAACAACTGCTTTTCATACGCAGCACTGCGTAATCAATCTCACCCATGGATTGATGAAACTTCGCAGGGTCTGGTATTTATTGATGAAAAAAGAGTGGCATTCACAAGGAGATTTGCATGGCTGAGAATTTTGATGTCGTTGTAATTGGCGCCGGACCGGGCGGATATGTGGCTGCCATCCGCGCAGCCCAGTTGGGTCAGAAAACCGCCATCGTTGACAAACAATGGCTGGGTGGCGTGTGTTTGAATGTAGGCTGCATCCCATCGAAAGCGTTATTGAAGAACGCCGAAGTGGCACACACCCTGCGCGAGCGCGGGAAGGAATTTGGTTTCTCCTTCGATAACCTGGTGTTGGATTTCAGCGTAGCTACCAAGCGCAGCCGGCAGGTCTCAGACCGTTTAGTAAAGGGCATTGGTTTCCTGATGAAGAAGAACAATATTGCTGTGCATATGGGCACCGCAAAACTGACTGCCAGGGATACCATCGCTGTGACAGATAAAGACGGCAAGGTAAGCGAGTTGAAGGCGAAGAATATTATCATTGCCACTGGCGCATCATCCGCCGTGCCAGGAGCATGGAAAATTGATGGCGAAAAAGTCGTCACTTATACCGAAGCCATCCTGCAAGAGAAACTGCCGAAATCGGTGGTGGTGATTGGCTCTGGTGCAATTGGAGTGGAATTTTCCACGGTTTGGAACTCGTATGGGGCTGATGTGACCATCGTAGAAATGCTGCCCCGCATTGTGCCGTTGGAAGATGTGGAAGTCAGCGCGGAACTGGACAAGGCCTTTAAGAAGCGCGGGATCAAGCTGCTGGTTGGACACAAGGTGGAAGCAGTTGAAGCCACAGCCACGGGCGTAAAAGTGACCGTTTCTGCGGATGGTCAGAGCAAGGTGCTGGAAGCAGATCAGGCGCTGGTAGCGATCGGATTCCGGCCCAATTCAAAGGGACTGGGGCTGGAAGAACTGGGCGTAAAACTCAGTGACCGCGGCTTTGTGGAAATCGATGAAAAAATGGCAACCAATATCCCTGGCATCTGGGCGATTGGCGACGTAACCGGCAAATTGATGTTAGCGCATGTCGGCTCGGCGATGGGAGTTGTCTGCGCTGAGAATATCAGCAACCATGAAACGGTGACCCTGGATTATGAGATGATGCCGCGCGCAACCTACTGCCAGCCGCAGATCGCCTCTTTCGGGCTGACTGAGGCGCAGGCCAAGGAGCGCGGGTACACAGTCAAGATCGGGCGATTCCCCTTCCAGGCCAACGGCAAGGCGTTGGGATTGGGCGATTATGCCGGCTGGGTCAAGCTGGTGATCGATGAAAAGTATGGGGAAATCCTGGGCGCGCACATGATCGGCCCAGAAGTGACAGAACTGCTGCCCGAGTTGACACTGGCCCACATGTTGGAATTGACGCCCGAAGAAATCGCGCGCAATGTCCACGCGCACCCGACCATTTCAGAGGCACTCATGGAAGCAGCACATGGGGCACTGGGAAACGCAATCCATATTTAATCGAATTTAACACAAACCAAACAAAACTGCGCGCGCCCGCATCTTTCAAAGACGGACGCGCGCAGTTAATCTTGAAAGGGAAATAATCATGAGCGTTAATAGTATCCCCACAGCCGGGCGAGGTGGGCTGGATTCGAAATGGAAGGTGTTGATTTCGGTGATGTTCGGCATTTTCATGATCATCCTGGATTCAACCATTGTGAATGTGGCCTTCCCGACCCTGCGCTCCGAATTTGGCGCTAGCCTGGCAGATTCGCAGTGGGTACTGAGTATTTATGTGCTGGCGCTCGGCATTACCACGCCGGTCACCGGTTTCCTGGCTGACCGTTTCGGCATCAAGCGAATCTATCTCATCGGGCTGGGAATCTTTGCGTTGGGGTCTTTCTTATGCGGCATAGCCCCGTCGTTGGGGACGTTGATCCTGGCACGCGCCTTGCAGGGCTTCGGCGGCGGGCTTTCACAGCCACTTGGCCCGGCCCAACTTTACCGGGCCTTCCCTCCCAAGGAACAAGGGACAGCGCTGGGTATATTTGGCCTGGCATTGGTAGTTGCGCCGGCGCTGGGGCCCATCCTGGGCGGATGGTTGGTGGATGCGCAGTTATGGAGATTGATCTTTTTCGTCAATGTGCCAATTGGCATCCTAGGAGTCATACTGGGATCCCGTTTCCTGCCAGATCATCGCATTGACCGACATCCCACCTTTGACCCGCTTGGCCTGATCACCGCCACAGTAGGGTTCGGGTCGATCCTATATGCCGCCACTTCAGCCGAATTAAACGGCTGGACCGGCCCAACTACATTAATATTTTTCGCTATCGGCGTGGTTTCGCTGGGGGCGCACGTCATCGTTGAGCTGTATGTGGTCAAGGAGCCAATGCTCAATCTGCGCTTGTTCGCCAACCGCACCTTTTTAAACGCCAGCCTGGTTGGTTACGTGGCAACAATCGCACTGTTTGGGGCGGAATTTCTCATGCCGGTCTACCTGCAAGCCTTTCGCGGGAGAACAGCGCTGGAGACCGGCTATGTTCTTCTGGCTGTGGCAGCTACATCCGCCTTTGCAACACCACTGGCAGGACGCCTGTTCGATAAGATTGGTCCGCGCATGCTGATCACAGTCGGTTTCGCAATCCTGTGCATTAACACCTGGCAGCTTGCCCAAATTCAGGGCAACACGCCAATGAGCTATATTGTGCTTTTACTGGCCTTACGCGGCCTGGCCGTGGGGTTAACACTGCAAACAACCTTTACCACCTCACTAAGCAGCATACCCCTCAACATGCTGCCGCGCGGCTCCAGCCTTTTGAACAGCACTCGCTTTGTAATACAAGCGGTGTCGGTGGCGGCGCTGGCGACCATTTTAACCAGCACCTTATCAACAGAGGTAAGAGCACAGCAGGATAAAGCCCAGCAGATAACATCCACATCCACTGTCCGATTTGGCATCTGTGAAACCCCGGGAATAAAAGCAGAAGATAACATTCCAGCTTCTGCAGCAGCCTCACTGACTGGTCTATCTGCACAATCGGCGGATAGCGCCAAGACAAAAATTCTGAGCGGATTAAAACGCACCTGCGATGAAAGTATGCTGGGTTTTGAAGCTGCTTATCGGATTACCTTTTACGCATCGATTTTCGCGCTGCTTCTGGGTGTATTCTTACCTGGATGGCCTGGCAAATGGAGTGGACGCGGATCGACGCAAACTCAAACTCCCGGCGGACATTAGGGAAATTTCTGGCTTAAACGGCTTGCACCGGGGGGAGGACCCGGTGCAAGCATTCGCCAAAGGAGGAGACAGTGAAGAGCTTTATTAGTGCCCTTATGTCGATTTCAATAATACCATTTTGCACGAACTTTCACAAAGAAATTTGTCACCTTTTTATAGTGACAAATTTCACAAAATAATTTAAGCCAAAGAAAAATCCCATTATTCGTATCCCCGGTACGCCTGCCAAAGAGCCTATTTGCGGTTTAGATCGTCCAACAAGCCAAAAGTACCGCGCTGCCCTGGTTGAGGTTTGCGCACAGGGGTTCTGGCGGCGGAGCGGCGACTGTCAAGTTCGGTGTTAAAGCGCATCCAATCAGCAATAATCAACACGAAGTGGGGTGTATTGTCTGCGAAGAAAAAAGGGGAAAGAAACAAACGCAGGGCTGCGCGCGGGAGCGGGTAGGCATTAAGATGGAGGACTATTACTGTACTGCCTGATATCGGCGCGATCAGATCACGTTTCCAACTGGAGAGATTCTTGGGCGGGAAAAGACTGAATACCTGGGCCGTTGTGGATCGATCAATACGCCGATAAGAAATGTTCATGCGCAGAAAAGGCGTAACCATGCGCAAATGGTCATCGAAAAGTTGAACGTAGGCCATCTTGCGAATGATAAGCAGAAACACAGAAAATACCAGGCATATGCCACCAATGGCAAGCATGACTATGCCACCTTCTGCAGATAAAATCGGCAAGGGGTTTTCAGCCGGATTTAAAAAGTACCATTCCGCACCCCACAAAACGCCAATATTGAGAAAAATGAACATCGCCAGCAGGAAGGTCATTGGCCACCAGCGATTGAGCATGTATTCATAAATTATTAAACGATATTTTCCACCGCCTTTTGCCATCGATGCCCGTGCAGAACCGGGTGCCATCATTCCTCTTCGCTGACAGAACGGCTAAGAGTCGGCCCTCCAGGACCAGCTTCGCCGGTCATCTGCTTACTCAAATGGGCAATGGCACGCTCAAGGTGTTCCCCCCGCAAGCTGAAAGTAATGTCACCGCGGGTCTTTTCAATAATATTGCGGGCAATATCGGTCTGGCGGCGGAGACCATTGGTGATGGCATCCGGATAATCGATCGTAACCAAGACCGCATAGATATCATCCATCTGGGTCAGAAGGCGCTCGGCTTCAGCAGAATAGCCATGACGCAGGATGTCGAGACAGCGACGGCGCAGTTCACCGACCACTTCAGACAAACCATTCAGGTAAGTGTTGTACTCAACACCCAGTTCCTGGGGGCCGATCAGGGTCTGGTTCTTGATAAGCGCACAAGTAACATTGGCTTCCACGAACTCCTTGAGCGCATCTTGAGTATAGCCAGCATAATACAGATCGGGGAAACCCGCTACGGCAGCGCGCAGCGAATCAGCCATTTTGTGGGCCTCGTCCAACTGCTGACGCACGGCATCATCTTCGTCACGATGAACGGCCCGAATGGCCTGGGAGCAGAAACGGGTGAGAGCACGCGCCTGGGTGAGGGCAAGGTCACGCGCGGCAGTGCGCGCATCAAACTGAGCACGGATGAGTTCTGATATCGAATCAAGATGATCCATTCAGGATTTACCTTCTTCTGGCGGAGCTTGAAAGGGTTTAAAAAGATGGTCGGCTAATGTCGACACAGGCAACGAAATTTCGCCAAATGAAGTTTCGTAACGAGCCAGATTTTCGCCGAGAGCGCGATAAAGCAACTTGGCGCTCAATGGCGACATCAGAATACGCGCACCAACACGAGCCTTGCTTTCACCAGGCAAAAGCTGGGCAAAATCAAAAACCAGATCCGCCGGGGAATGAGCGATACGAACAAGATTAGCATAAACCGGATGAATATCGGCGGGTATTTCCAGGGTGGTTTGAGGGCGCGCAGAGGGAACGGCCATTGGTACATCCTTTATTGAATAAGACCCTGGGGGCATTTGAAGCCCCCAGGGTCAGTTTGGCTTAGAATGGAATGTCTTCCTCAGGCGCTCCGGTAAAGTTACCGCCCATATCACCACCCCCGCCGCCATCCGCTTCGCCGCGTGCGGACAGAAAACGGACAGTATTGGCGTTGACCTCGAAAGAGGCACGCGGGCCTGTTCCATCTTTTGGTGTCCATACTTTTGGGCCACCGGTAGCCGGATCAGCCGTCAAATGGCCTTCCACCAGCACTTTGGAACCTTTTTTTACATACTGGTTGCAGGTTTCGGCCAGTTTGCCCCAGGTTGTAACACGAAACCAGACGGTCTCTTTAACCGGGGCACCACTATTTGATGTGTACTGGCGACTGGTAGCCACTGAAAAAGAAGTAACCGCCGCGCCGGAAGGGGTGTAACGCATTTCCGGATCCCTGCCTACATTTCCGACAATGATGAGAGTGTGATACATACAATATTCCTCCTTAATGGTTTAGGTACCGCCGCAATGCGACGGTGACAATGATTTGGTGAATCAATTTTACTCCAACCGGCAACGAATAGCACGGGTTTGTGGATGAATTTTTAAAATTGGGATTAAGACAAAGGTCCCCCAGGTATTCATGAATCGCATTCCAGCTTGGCGCTCTGAACCCAATCAATTCCAGCGAAAATTGGAAGCAGCACATAGCGAACTTGCTATTCCAAATCATCACAGGACGCGGACGAGCGCCTCGTGATGGAACCGGTACGTGTCTGAACCGGCACTCTCGCTAGAACCGATACGTGTCTGAACCGCAGATTTACGCAGATTTCGATGATTACGCAGATTAGAGCAAGAGCGAATGTCTGAACCGGCACTATCGCTAGAACCGGGGCTACCGTCGCAGAACCGGGTACCATGCCCGTGCAGAACCGGGTACCATACTTCACCTGAGAACGTAAAAATATATCCTGGTGATCAAAAAAACTCCGAAGTCCAACTCTTCGGAGTTTTTTTTGATTCTAAATACTAACCCTGATTACACAGGCACACTTACCCAGATCAAACCTTTAACCTGGAGGCAACAAGCTCGGCGACATCCTGCACTTGCATGGAATCATTATCCGCGCGCGCAGCATCGTTCATCATGGTCAGGCAGAAAGGACAGCCAACCGCGACGGCTTTCGCACCAGTGGATTTAGCCTCGGCGTAACGAGTGGTATTTACTCTGACAGTGCCGGGCTCCTCTTCCTTCCACATTTGTGCGCCACCAGCCCCACAACAGAAGGATTTCTCCAAATTGCGCGGCATTTCCACTGTAATCAATCCAGCAGATTTGAGGGTGTCCCGTGGAGCAGCGATGATGCCATTATGGCGACCAAGGTAACAGGGATCGTGGAAGGTCACGGTGAGGGCATCCGAGCTGGCAGTCATCGTTATCTTGCCGGCGCCCACCAATTCGTTGATCAGTTGAGTATGGTGAATAACCTCGTAATTGCCGCCAAAGGCAGGATATTCGTTTTTGAGGGTATGCAGGCAGTGTGGGCAGGTGGTGACAATCCGAGCGGGTTTTAACTCATTGAGCAGTTCAACGTTGCCCATTGCCAGACCGAAGAAAATATCTTCTCTTCCGGCGCGGCGGGCAGAATCACCCGTACAGGTTTCATTTTTGCCAAGCACCGCGAAATTGACACCCGCTGCATTCAGGATCTTTGCAAAAGCCTGGGCAGTCTTCTGGGCACGCACATCGGTGGCAGGGGCGCAGCCCACCCACCATAGGATTTCAGGCTCGGGGTTTTGTTCGATTGTTGGCACCTTCAGACCCTGGGCCCATTTCATACGGTCTGCCTGGGGCACATTCCAGGGGTTCATATTGCGTTCCATACCCTTAAACGCCGTTTCCAACTGTTTTGGAAAGGCGCTTTCCATCATAGCCAGGTTACGGCGAATATCGAGGATATCGCGCATGGGTTCGTTGCCCACCGGGCAGATATCAACACACGCGCCACAGGAAGTACAGGCCCACACAGCTTCGGCACTGATCAGTTCATTAAGCGGGCGTTCCGTTCCACCACCGTGGTTAAAGTTATAGCGCTTGTTGATCTCAAGCGCCGCTGGCGATAACAACTTGCCGGTATTGTAGGCCGGGCACACTTCCTGACAGCGGAAACACATGATGCAAGCGTAAGAATCCATGATCTGTTCGTACCCCAGATCGCTGACTCTGGCAGCACCGAACTGTTCGATCGATTGGTCATCCAAATTGATATAACTCAACTCGCCGATGGATTTGCGCGCAGGTTTGAGCGCAAAATTGATTGGGGCAAAAAACAGGTGAATATGTTTGGAATAGGGGAAATAAGGCAGGAAGGCAACCACTGCTCCAATCGACAACCAGAACATGACATGCTCGCCAATGAGCAGCACACCGGGGTCAACCCCGCCCCACAGCCTTGCCACAGACGAAATAGCTGGCTGCCACGGGTCAAGGCCGCCAGATCGCGCAATACTGAAGGATTCACCCAGCAAACGACCGGTATTGTGCAAAAAGATAAAACCCGCTACGATGGCTGAATCGCGATTGATACCAGTACGAGCCAACGGGTCAAGCAGAGTAGCTGCACGCGTAGAAAGCGTGGACGGGCGCAGCACGAAACGACGCAGTGCCATGGCAATGATGCCAACCAGGATGACCACATTGGCCACATCCGCCAACAGGCGATACATATCACCCAGAATACCGATGTGGTCAAGCAGATGCCAATCGGTGTAGGCGTAAATCAGGTCAGCCAGATTGATAAGAAGAAAAGAGATAAACCCCCATCCAATCAAACCATGCAGGATGCTTGGAATCAGACGAAATCGGAAAACAGGCTGAAAGGAGAAGAACTTCCAAATAGCAGCTCCCGCCTTTTGGGTCACCAGGTTCCAATCCGGCTTGCCTTTACCGCTGGAGATATTCTTGATAATACGCTCAACGCCTTTCCATGTGAAATATAACGAAACCCCCACTGCAACAGCAAAAAGAATTTTTTCAACAATAGTCAACATGCTGCCTCCTCAAACATTTTCATCCTTATAAATCCCGGTTTCAACACGGGAATGACTGTCTCGAATTAGTCCCAGTTGTGATGGATGCCAGGAGCGCGATCTCCGCGACATGGCGATCTACCTCTTCAATCTGTGGCACCGATCTTTGCACGAGACTGACGCTTCGATAGCCTGGCGCAGCTTTCAAGCCAGGGATACATCAGCCAGATTATAAAGTAGGTCAGCGGCCAACTCTTCGCGATGCTCTTTGACGTAATCCCAGATTCCTGACTCGGCACGAGTGAAGGCGCGCGCTATATGACGCACAACGTAAGCGGACTGAGTCATATTAAAGCCCTCCACATCCACCTTGCGCACCCTGCCCAATGCCAGGCTGCGCGAGGCCATCATCTCCGAGATAAATGTAATGCCAATCCCTTTTTCAACAGCCATCTGAACCGCTTCTGCGTCACCCAACTGCATGACGACATTTAATTTAACCGGATCAATACCATGTTGACGCATATTGGCGAAGAGCACTTCAAAAGTGCCGGAGCTGTTCTCACGACTGATAAACGGCTGCTGAAGCACATCAGCCGGTTTTACCTGAGGTAAATTGGCCCAGGGGTGATGAGCGGGAACAATGAGTATAACGCGGTCCTCAAGCAGCAGTTGGCATTCCAACTCACGATGGTCCACACAGCGACCAATCACAGCCAGATTAATAGTCTGGTCAAGCAGGCTATTGATAGCATCCAGACGGCGCATCAAAGTAAGCCGGGTACGGACATGAGGATACTCACGCTGGAATGCAGCTAACAAGTTCGGAACGGAATAACGTCCGGATGTGGCGGCGCAGCCAATAATCAATTCACCGACTACATCGCCATTGACATTATGAAGGGCATCTTCCAGCAAGCGGGCCGAATATAATACTTCACGTGCCATAGGTAAAATAGTCAGACCGGCTTCGCTCAACTGAACCGAGCGACCATGACGCACGAACAACTCAACCCCATAAGTGCGTTCGATAGATTGGATATTCTGACTTACTGCCGATTGCGATAAATGCAACCGCTGGGCTGCACGACTGAAATTCAATT
The DNA here is from genome assembly GCA_903846015.1 of uncultured Anaerolineae bacterium. GTDB lineage: Bacteria > Chloroflexota > Anaerolineae > Anaerolineales > Villigracilaceae > UBA5195. The sequence continues at coordinate 59,277 of CAIMZS010000205.1, forward strand.
CTTCAGCGGCAGTTACAAAAACCTTCACTTCAGGCACATTAATCATGATCGTTCTCCTTTATCTCATCCGACAAACAGTTATCAGAAAAGACAATTACTCATCCTAATAGGATAAGCGATTCTGAACAATCTTATTAGTTACGTAAGTCACTAACCCTAGTGACCATCGACTTAAAAATCTGGATTGGAGCGTACTCCAACCCAGATTTTGTTTATATTGTGGCATTAACCACATTAAATTCTTTGGCTGGCCCAATGCTGTGGTACTCGACAACGCAAATCTGCTTTTTCCATTCTGCTTATGGAGTAGGCGGTTCGGTTGGAAGTAGCTGACCATCAGGCTCCAATATCTTGCTCACGTCGTTTACGTAACCAACTGAACCCGGACAGTTTCCATCCAAAATGGAAGCAACCCCATCCCAATTGAGGGGTACTTGCGCAGATGGGATAAAAGCCTGATTAATAGAGGTGGCAAGACAACCTGATCCAGCGTTGTAATTAACAAGGGTGAAGCGCCAGAGAGTTTCGTAATCCAGAGTTTGACCAGGCATTTTTCCAGTGACATCTTGAACTATTTTCCCAGCTTGCTCACAATTGGCGAGCAAGGTACGAGCAAAAACGCCAACGCTAAAATCGGCCCGGGATAGATCCAGACCCAGGGGGCAGTCCGCACAGCGCGCATCGACGCTCCCAACAAGGGCCCCACGCAAGAGTGACTGGTGAACAGAATTAAGATTGGCAAACCCGTTGGATGCACATACGCTTTTATCCAGCACAAGCGGGCAGAATTGACCATAAAAAGAAGGGTTCCACAACAAGGCAGTATCGGCCCCACCTTCGGTCAATTGGCCGAGGCCAACATCCTTCCCATTCCGAAAAACGCCAGGCCAGAACTGACTCTCACGACTGAATAAATTCTTAAGTAACTGCGCGGGAACATTCGTTTCCCTGGCTACGGCAAAAATGAGCTTGTCAAAACGATTCTGCCATTCTTGTACGGCAGGTCCGGCTGCACTGAGACCGCAGGCGTTGGCGGATCCATCCAGATTCAAGCCGCCCGATGGACAGGTTGAAGCATCGGCGACCCCCTGGATGATCAGATTGGCGGCCAGATAATCATAAGGGATATTAGTCTTTAACATATCACTGGATGATGGGGTGGAAAGCCACTGAGGCGGGCCCTCTGGCGGGAGGAAGGATTCCCAAGCGGCCGCACAGGATGCGACCGGGGGCCCATCCCACTGTGATGAGATAACATTTACAAACCAGCGGGAGGTAAGGCGCTCGCCCCCACCATCACTAATCACTCGAAGCAGTGCGTCAAACTGTTTGCTGCTATCACCACGAGTGGAATTGGCCCAGAAGTTCAAACGAATACCATCAGGTGATGTCGCTGCAAGCCTGAAAACGCAGCGCTTGCCCTTACAAGCGAAGGGATCGCGGCCGACAAGTCCATTAATTGCAGTGATCGATTCGTTGGGAAGAGGCTCATTAGCGGTAAGAATCAGGCTGGGCTGATGTGTACACCAGCCACTACTATCAGGAGCGCAATCCGTGACTGAAACCTTTATCTCCGGTTCGGGAAGTTTTACGGTCACATCACGTTTGGCAGGCTTGCTTGAAACCTGGATCAAGTAATAGCCAGGGCAGGCGGTTATGTCCTTTTCGGAGCAAGGACTGGAATCGGCCTTCCATTTACCAAATACCGTATCACCACAGGCTGATGAAATATTAGTATCGTTGGGCAAACCATCGTGATCAATAGAAAAAGAACATAACACGCTGTTATCGTGCCAGGCAGCCAACCACCATTCGTAAATGGTGGAATCAACTTGCATGGTTGTATATCGATCAGGGCCAGACGCAGTTGGAAGAGGCGCAGGTGTGGCAGCACTCACCGGCCCAGGATTTGTCATGGCTACAGAAAGCATAACCAAACACAGGGCGGCAGATATCAACAATATCCAACGAAGAACAGGCCTGGATGATCTCAAGATGCTCCCTTAAACTAAAACAATCCACTATATAGTATAGCGGATTATAAAGACAATTTCCAGTAGCGGTTTATTTCCACCACTAAAGGGCATCTGTTTTATTGGTTGGATTATCGATATGATCCAGCATCTGGTGTTCGCGATTGAGGTTTTTCCAACGTGAAACCAGGCTGGCGATATAAATTGACATGACAACGGCGAAAATGGCGTAACCAGCCACCATGTAATTGAACGTGTTGGGTGTGACATCCATAAGAGACTCCTTTCCCGCGCAGCGACCAGAAACACAGATTGAAAATTGAAGAGGAAAATTGCCACGGCGCGGAGAACACGCTCCTCAAAACAACAATCCGTCCCGCGAGCCAAACGGGGTAAAAATTATTGGGTAATTTTGAGTTTAAGTTGTTCGACCTGGTCCGCGTAAAACCCAAGACGAATGCGATGCCAGAAAAGGGTAATAAAAACCACTGAAAACACGACGATGCTGAACAGCATGGTTTTCACCATGGAATCGGTCATGCTCATTGTTTGACCGCCGCCCCCACCGACCACCACTGGGTGAATGGTACGAAATATACGGATGGAAATAAAGGTAAGCGGCACGCTCAAACCACCCAACAGGGTATAAACAGCGCCGAAACGAGCCCGGCGGTCGGGATCTTCAATACCCTGGCGCAAAAGCAAGTAGGCCAGGTAGATCATCTCAAGAATAGCGGCTGTAGTCAAGCGCGGCTCCCATGTCCACCAGGTACCCCAGGCTGGGCGTGCCCAAATGGAACCGAGAACAATGGCAATCAAAAAGAAAACCAGGCTGATCTCAACAGCAGCCAAGCCGATGACATCCCATTTTAGATCCTGAGTTCGCAAATAGATACCAGCGACCACTGCGGCGGCAATAAATCCCAACATTCCAACCCATGCAGTAGCCACATGAAAGTAGAAAACTCTTTGTACTTCGCCCATCACTTTTTCAAGAGGGGCATAGAACATTGCCATTAAGAAAGCTACCAACACAAGCAGAACAGACAAAACATTCAATACTTTTAAAGTGCGGGGTTGTGAGGACATAAACTCTCCTATATTCGGATCAACGGAACTACGCAATTATTCTTCAACCACGTAATCAAAGACCATAAAGGCCACTGCAACAAAAACCAGGTCATAGACAATCAGAATATTAAGCCATGGCATGATCTCGCTCATTTCGAGGCCAAGCAGAAATGCGCTGCTGGCCTTAACAGCTGCAACCAATACCGGAATAACCAACGGAAATAACAATATCGGCAGCAGTACATCCCGGGTGCGAGTCTGAACAGACATCGCTGCCAAAAGTGTGCCGACAGCAATATATCCAATTGAGCCCAGCACTGTAGTACCGATCAGGCCGAGGTTGAAAAGGTTGACGTTATACATCACGCTGTACACTGGCAGAATGATGGCCTCAATAATAAACATAAAAACCAGATTGCTGATGGCCTTGCCAAAGTAGATGGCCGAGCGATCAACGGGTGCCAATAAAAGACCGTCCAAACAGCCGCGGTCTTTTTCTACAGCCATTGAGCGGTTAAGCCCAAGAGTGCCAGCGAAGGCAAACGTAACCCAAAGCGCTCCGGCGGTAATTCCATTTCGAGCCTTGACATCCAATTCCAGGGCAAAATAAAAGATCAGGATTACCAATAATGAAAAAACCAGCATGGCCGAAAGAAGTTCACGCGATCGTAATTCGGCGGCCAGATCTTTCCATGCAATCGCATTGACAGCCCGCAGGTAATTACTGGCAGGTCGTTTTTCCAGAGTAGATACCATCCCAATGCTTTCTTGAGACCCCGGCTCTTGTGGGGTTGGGGCTTGTTTGATCTTCTCAACCATTTTAACCGGCCAGCGCTTGTTTATAAAAAGTAAGCAAATTGCCATTGCCCAATTCTGCGCGAGTGGATGTAGCGGTAATTACGCCGCGCGAAAGAATATCGAAACGGGTACCCAATTCTTCAGCGCGGGCCAGGTCGTGGGATGTCATCACTACAGTTCGCCCGGCAGCAGCGACATTTTTCAATACATCGTCAAGCATTTCGGATGCATCCTGATCTAATCCAGTGTAAGGTTCATCAAAAAGCATCACGTCCGGATTATGCAAAACAGCACGGCCAATCGCAAGACGCTGCTGCATGCCACGAGAAAATGTGCGCACCATGTCATGACGGCGGGTGGACAGGCCAATCAAATCAAGCACAGTGGTGATACGATCAGCCAGACCCGAGATATTGTACATACGCCCATAAAACTGAAGGTTTTCTTCGGCGGTCAAGTCGCCATATAAAAGCGGCATATGCGAGACAACACCCAAGCGCTGACGCACTGCAGCAGATTGACCAGGCAGCATAAACCCTGCCACTTTTACCTGTCCCAGCGATGGCCGGGAAAGCGAAGACAAGATTCGCAGGAAAGTGGTTTTGCCTGCCCCGTTAGGGCCAAGCAAAACCACGAATTCACCGGGCACAACATGAAAATCCAACCCACGCAAAACCGTTTTTAGACCAAATCGCTTGACGAGTTTTTTAACTTCGATCATGATATTTTCTAATTCCGTTTCATGTCATACGATGAGCATGATCTGCGATGATCCCGATTACTGCACGGGAAACAGACGACATGGCCATCCCGCTATGCTACAGCAGTCTTTTTAGCTTTGCTTTCAATTCTGCGCGGCGTTCTTTGTATGCTGGCTCTGAGATGTTACCAGCTTTGTACTGGTCATCCAGGGCTACGATAGCGTCCATCAAATCGTCCTGAGTGGAAATACCATCTTCCTGGTCATCATCATCATCATCTTCATTGTCATCTTCATCTTCGTCATCACCTGAGCTCTTCCGCTCACGCCAGAATAACCATGCCCCGGCAACGATCAGTACCAGGCCAAAAGCACCGATGCCGAATATGATACTTTGTGTAGAACTAATACCCGTTGCTACCTGGGAAGTACCCTTTGGAAGACCAGATGCACTTACATCCAGTTTTCCACCAGGCTCAAAAGCGCCAGCAACAAAGACATCGTATGTGGTGCCACTGCCCATATCCTGGGTCCCATTGGCGGTGATATTCTTACCTTCCACGGTGACGCCCTGAGGGACCAGCACGGAAACTGCATTGGACTTCACCGGGATCATCTGTGTGAATTGGAGCTTTTGTCCACCGAACAAACCTGGCTTGGGAAGTGGGAGATCGAAGGCAAAAACAATCTGGTATTGTTTCATACCAGGGGATATTGGAGTGGAATCGGCAAAGCCATCCTCAGTCTTTATGTAACGTTCCCCAAGGGCACCTTGTTCAAACTGGAGATTGGTAAATCCGAGCGGCAGGCTTATTTTAACCACCGGACCACCCTTAGAAAGAGGGATGACAGTTTTGTTACCAGGGTTGGTGATTATGTAAAACTGGATAACTTGAACTATATCCGGCTTGGTGTAATCGAGCAGGATGTGTACCTGATCCGCGAGCAGTCCCGATGTATCGGTAGTGGTATCGTAAATGGTGATAGGCAGATCGAAAGTAGTTTGTCCTGCCGTGGGGAAGGCGGGGTCAGATTGATATTCTGTATTGGCGTAATTAGTAGAAATATAGAACGCGCGGTTGGGCGGCATCACAATTTGCTTGAAACTGAAGGCACCCTGCGCAGTGATCGGAGCTTCCTGCGTGGAAACCTCACTGAACTTCTGGGTGGTGGTATTGTGCTCAAATACGTGCAAAACGGCCGTGAGTGTAGAAGGAACGGATCCGCCAGAACCGTTAATGACTTTACCCGAAATGCTGCCAATCAATTCAGTGGGTGTAGCTGTAACAGCGGACGTGGCAGTGACCACAGATGTATTGGAAGGTGCAGACGTAACCTGTGGGGTGCCGGTTGTATCAGCAGAAGTGGCAACGGAGATATCCGAAGTTGCTGTCAAAGCTGCAACTGTGGGTGTAGCAGTGGCAGGTATAGGCGTGGCGGTAGCCGCAACTACGGCAGGAGCTGCCCCAACCGTATATGTGCGCACATAAGCCGAAACCGCGTAAATATCGGCGTCGGACATCAACCCACCGAAACCAGTCATCTTACCAACACCCCGATTGATAAAGCCGGCGATATCATTCTGGGACAATTTTGCCATAAGCGCCTGATCGGTAAAATTGCTGGCGGGAAGAACATCGCCAGCCGGGCCATGGCATTCGGAGCACTTGGCAATATACACAGCCTTACCGGTCTCTGCTTCTGGAAGAGTACTGCCACCAAGTGAAATAGCAAATGCAACCACATCCCAGCGCTGCTGATCGCTCAGGCCAGCTCTAAAAGGCGGCATAAAGGAGTTAATGTTACCCTCAGTAACAACGGTATACCAGTTGGCCGGAACAGCAGAACGACCAATATCAGGTTTGCCAATTGCAGCCGGGGGCTTTTGGAGTTGTGCTGACATTGGTCCATCGCCTAAGCCACGATCGCCATGACAAGGGGCGCATTTTTCAGCAAAGATAGCAGCGCCAGAGACCAGGTCCGGCGGATTTTGAGGAAACAGCGGACTCATGGTAGGCCCGGGGGTTGGCGACTTGTAGTCGGGCGGGGGAGTGATATCTGAAGCGAGCGAAAGAGTACAAGCGCCTAGCAAAAATGACAGCAATGCAAGAATAATGAACCGAGATTTCATGAGGTATCCTTTACAACTTCTTATTTATTTCACCGGTTCGATTTGCGGTGCAAATCGAACCGGGAGTACTCTTTTATTAATTGATCGATTTACCACAATGTGGACAAAATCGATCAGACCGAAGAACAGGTTTGCCACACTTGGGACAAAACCCAGATGACTTTTCTTTGCGAGCTGCGCGACGAGCCGCAACCAATTCTTCCAGATCATCATCCAGGATTTCAGGCTTTTCAGTTTTTTGAATAGCAGCGTCAGCACGGCGTGAGGCAATGGCAGCCTCAACACGACTCTCGGCATCATTACTATCAGCCTGCTGAGGTTGAAACTCATCCAAATGACGCAATACATCTGATGCCCGCATCAAGAGTTCAAGACGCATCCCTGGGTAATCCTGGGCCGGTATCTTTCCCAGAATATGGTCAAAATCAAGTTCCTGCAGAGCAGTGATCAGGCGGTCACGCTCAGCCAACAATGATGAAATTTTCTGGTCATCAACCGAAACAGCCACATTACGGCGACGTTGCATGAATGGGCGGGAAACAAACAGCCCGGTAAGCAAACAAACAGAAAGCAAGAGGAAAATTGCGCCGATATCCATAAGTTTCTCTATTTCTTGATCAGCGGATCAATGATGGCGTGAATTTCAGCTTCAGTCGTAAACGGACCAATCTGGGCAAAAGCCAGCTTTCCTTCCCGATCTACGAAGTATGTCTCTGGTACGCCAGTGATGCGGAACATTTGTGATATTCGCGTACCCAAATCTGGGCCATTCGGGTATGTGATATTAAATTTTTTAAGATACCCGCGAGCTTCTGGCTCGGTATCGACATAATCTACACCAACAAAGACAACCTGTCCGCTTTGTTCATAAGACCGCCAGGTGGCTTCCATACTTTCGGCTTCCTGTTCACATGGCTTACACCAGGATGCCCAAAAATTGATCACAACAACTTTACCACGCAGTGCAGAAAGCTGGAGATCACTTTTGTTCAACGCCTGGTACCCATCAAAGAAAGATAATGTGAAATCGGGCAGGGTATCGCCCACTTGAATGGGCTTCTGTTGGGATCGACGCAAACCAAAAGCCACCAGGGTCAACAATGCAAGCAGCGCCACCCAAACAACAATCTGCGCCCAAAGCGGAACACCACGCCTGGGTGCAGGCGAGGAAGTGGGGGTTAATTCAGACATAACATTCTCCCAAACCCGGACAAGCCGGAACATAAAGATTTTGTCCACAGATTTCCAATAAGGGCATCTGGAGGTTGCCACCGATTTCCAGATAATAAAACCTTCTTAAGGTATGCATCTGCTAAATCTGTGAATATATGCCCTGGGTAAGCCAGAACAAAAGGTGTATTTTCTTGTCCAGTTATCTTCTCTTTTTTAGTTCTTCCTCGACCTTGAGCAAGTAACCATCTGCAGCAGGTGGGATAGTTTCTTCAATATCAGCATCCGTTCCAACTGGTTTTCGCATGGAGAGGTAAGCGCGGTACAGAATGTAAACACCGATCAACATCATTAAGGGCGGAATGATGTACACAAGCCAATTAAGACCCTGTCGTGGCGGCTCAGAAAGTACACGAGCGCCGTACTGGGTGGCAAAATATTGTTTGATCTGATCTGCTGTCCATCCTTCAGACAGCTTTGTTCGGATCAGTTCACGCCATTGCGCACATGCTTGGGTTGGGCAAACATCGAGCGGGGTATTCTCGCAGACCGGGCAAAATAACTGCCTGGCAACCGCATTGACTTCGTCATCAGAAGGAAGAGGCTTTTGCGCGGATACCCGGCTTACCCATCCCAGCGCAATCAAACTAACTGCCAAAAAGATCCACAAATTGCGTTTCATTCGCTTCTCCGATCCAAATATTCCCGCAGTACTGACAATTGAGGTAACAACGTTATTCTAATCAGCCGAACCGGGCTGATAAACCGGTTTCTGCTGCCGTCGAACACGCGCAGAAACATATTCGGGGTCTTTATCTGGCCAGGCTGCGACGATTGAGCCGAGAATAAGCATGATTGAACCCAACCATAACCAGTTGACCAGCGGGTTATGGTAGATCTTGAAGGTTGCACCACTGGCGAGAATGGGTTGCCAATCAACCAGGATGACATACAGGTCATCAATCATGGTGGAACGCACCCCAGGTATGGTCATGGGCTGCTGCGATTCGTAGAAATAATCGCGGCGTGGATACAATTCGCCCAGATATTGTCCATCGCGCTCGATGGTGACAATCGCCCGGGCAACATTGCGATTATCGTTGGTATCAAAGACAGCCAGATCTTTATACGTGACTGTATATCCGTCAATTTTAAGCGCCTGCCCCTGGGCAACGGTACCCTGGGTTTCAGCCTGAAACATGCCGATTCCTACAATACCAAGCGCCATCATGACAATCGACAAGTGAATGAGATATCCACCGTAGCGGCGACGATTACGACCGGCCAGCCGCCACAGAGCAAGCAGCAAGTTTTCCTGTTGAGCCTTACTGCGCGCACGCGCAGCACGCCAAAATTCGTAGAGCGTGATCAACCCGCTGGCGCTTATCACAAAGAAGCCGACAATGGCATATGGCTCATAGATGTGAAAACCAAATATCACAACCAGCATTACAACTACAGCAGCTAGAAGGGGCTTCCACATTGCGTTACCCAACGTTTTAATGGTGGAATGACCCCAGGCTGAGAGCGGCGCAATACCCATCAACAAAACGAGAGCCGCAAAAAGTGGCCCCGTAGCTTTCTGATAAAAGGGTGGGCCTACAGTGACTTTCTGCCCGGTAAACAATTCAGAGATGAGCGGGAAAATGACCCCCCAGAAACAAACCACGAGAATGCTCATAAACAGGAGGTTGTTAAGCAGAAAAAGCGCCTCACGTGAGAGCAGAGAGGTCATCTGCGCCTCAGATCTTAAATCTGCCCAACGATAAATCAGCAGTGCTACCGAGATAACGAAAGTGAGACCAATAAAGATAAAGAACGCGGGACCAATCGCACTTTGAGCAAAGGCATGCACAGAGGACAACACACCTGAACGGGTCAGAAATGTGCCGAAAATGACCAAACAATAAGTCACAATGATCAGGATCATGTTCCAATACTTGAGCATGCCGCGCTTTTCCTGGATCATAACTGAGTGCAAGAAAGCGGTGCCAGAAAGCCACGGCATAAACGCGGCAATCTCGACGGGGTCCCAGCCCCAAAAACCACCCCAACCTAACACGTCATAAGCCCAACGGCTGCCAAGCACCAGACCCATGGATAAAAACAACCAGGCGACGATCGTCCAGCGGCGAGTAATACGGATCCAACGGTCATCGGTGCGTCCCGTCACGAGTGCGGCAATTGCAAAGGCAAAGGGGATGACGAAACTGACGAACCCAAGATAGAGCATGGGCGGATGAATGACCATGCCTGGATGACGGAGCAGCGGGTTGAGGCCGCGCCCATCCGGCGGAGTAAACGCCGATGCCCCGACAGGCTGCAGCATGGCGGTAACAACTTCACCGCTTAAGGAAGTCCAGAATTTCCCAAAAGGATTCTCGTAAAAAACAACCAGACCAACAAAGAAAGCCAGAGTAACGCTGCATGCTACAACCACCCAGGGTAAGAACTCGCGATCGCGGTCCCACTTGCGCAGCGTAACTGATGAAGCAAAAGCGGACATCAACCAGGCCCAAAAGACCAACGAACCAGACTGCCCACCCCATAAAGCAGTGATCTTCAGGTACAACGGCATTGAGCGACTGGTAACTTCATAAACAAAAGCAACATGATATTGGTCTGTGACCAGCATATAGATCAAACTGAGCGCAGCCAATGAAATCATCGGAAAAGTTAACAGCATCGCCAAACGAGAGCTCTCAACCCACTTTTGTGATTTGCCGATATACCCGTAAATAGCCGCAACTATGGCAAAAATTGCCAGGACTAACGATACAACTAGAACACCATAACCAAAGTCAGCGAACATAGTCATTCTCCAATTAAAATAAATAGTAACGAGAAAATTCGTACCTATTTATGGATAAGTTAGTTCCCCTGAGCCTGATTGGGGACGGCTTGCTCATATTTTGTTGGGCACTTAAGCAACAGTTCATCGGCATAGAAAACACCGTCAACACCCAGATGACCCGTCATGATAGCCTGAGCCTCATTGCGCATCAGATCTGGTTTAACGCCTACATAAACAACGCGCAGCTTGGAACTACTTGGATTTATAACCGCCTGGTGCAACGCAACTGCCAGGCCGCCTTCTTTGTCAATCTCGGCATTGTCACCAGAAACGTGCGCAACAGTGAATTTAAGCGTCAATGAGTTGGGATCATAGCCAATGGTATCGCCAATCACAGCGCCTGAAATACGGATATTTTTATCAACAAGACTTTGACCCTTGGCATTCAACTCATCAACGGTCATAAAATACTGCGCGCTGGCCTGTGTGGATGATACGATTAAATAAACAACGGCAGCCAGAATTAAAATGCCACCGAGAAAAAACTTGGTTCGCGGGGATGACATGAATACCTCCAAAACTTGAGTAGAATAATTAACACAACAATTATAGATTCTACACATTTAGATTAAGGCATGCTGAAAAAAGATCGCAAATCTGTATGACTATTGTCATATTTATCCACCCTTTTGTCCTAAACTGTCAGAAAAGTGAAGGTTCATCGTTTTTTATAATGCATGAATCCGCAAGAACCAGACCGGACAAAAAAAGATGCTCCCATCCTGGAAGCATCTTTTTTGAAATTAGGCCAAATATTTTATCAAGCCAGAACGGCATTTCCAACCGGAGCAGTCTCTTGAACCGCTTCGTGTTTCTTTTCGTAAATTGTATGGTCGACCACGTGCAGATAACGAACGCCAAGGGAGAAGAGAGTCAACCCATAAGCAATGATGCCTCCGCCTGCCAGCCATTCGATCAGCGAGGGGCTGTACGATGAATAACTGACCGTTGGTTCACCGGGCATATAGGAAACCATTACTATCTGCCCGATCAGATTGGTATCCCAGCGGAAGGCCACTACTCCCGCTGCGATCAGAAAAACTGCCAGCATGCGTGAATAGGGATTGAGGCGAGTCTTTGTGTTGAGCAGCAGGATGATCGGCAGGACAGCACCAAGCAGTATTTCGCCAAACCAGAAGTTAAAGGACAGGACACCGCTGGTAAGTACGCTCAAAGCCTCGGTCTTCCCGGCCTGATAGGTATAGTTCATTGACCAGGCATCCCAAAAACGGAAGTAAAGATAAGCCACCATCATCCAACCGATAAAGTAGGAGACACGCTCAAGCAGCTCATCCTTTACAATAGCGCGTTTGGTCAGACGAGTTGCAAGCATGGATGTAAAGACTGTCATTGACATACCAGCGGCAACAGCCGACATGATGAACAGCACGGCAATATCAGGGCGATACCAGAATGGGTGCGATTTGAGCACGCCATAAACCGCGCCGAGCGAGGATTGGTGCAGCATGGATAAGCACATACCGACAATGGCAAGGTAAGGCGCAAAGTGATGAACATGTTCCATCATGGCGGCGAGTTTTGGCAAGCGATTTCGGAGCCAATCCAAGGACGCGATGATGGGCATCACTTCAAGCAGCAGCACCATCAAATAGAGACACACGCACATGGTAACTTCCCAGAGCAAAGAGCGCTCATTCCAATAGACCATGGCATGCCAAAAACGATCGGGGCGGCCAATATCAAGTATCAGAGCAAGCATGGCCATTGTATAGCCTGAAAGTCCTACGAATGTGGCGGTGCGTGCAACTGGCTCATATTTTTTGAGACCAAACAGATACACACCTGCACACAGGAAGAAGGCTCCGCCTGCCATCGCGATGGATGAAAGATCAATTGTGATCCACAAACCCCAGGGCACCATATCGGTCAGATTGGTAACCGAAAGACCTTTCCAAAAGACATACAACCCGGCGCCCAATCCCATGACAAGGAACAGGCTCAGCAATGTGAGCCACTTTCCCCAAAGTGAGCCGAAAAAGGAAGTAACCATCGAGAATGTCTTCATCATATTAGGCCTCCGGTTTTACAGGTAGATAATAGACACGCGTACCAGTACCCAGGTCATCGCGCAGCCGGAAACTGGAGTTATCATGCAGCAAGACACTGACGGGAGAAGTCGGGTCGCTCAAATCTCCAAAAGTACGAGCGCCAACCGGGCAGGCAACCACACAAGATGGGGTTGCATCGAGATCTACACCTGGGGTGAGGCCAATGGCAATGCCGCGGTCGATGCGCTGGTAACAAAAGGCACATTTCTCAGGCACGCCACGAGGGCGGCGGGCCACCTCAGGCTCCCCCCATTCGGGAACAGCAGGATTTGGGGCATCAAACGATGTCCAGTTGAAGGAACGGGCGCTGTAAGGGCAGGCGACTTCACAATAACGGCAGCCTATACACTTGTCGTAATCCATCATGACAATTCCATCAGGACGATAATAGCTGGCACCCACCATGCAAACATCGACACAGGGAGCCTTGGCGCACTGCATGCATGGGCGTGGCAGGTAAACTTTTTTATCATTTACAGGCACATCTTCGAGCACCGGGTTCCAGGTATGATCTGGAGCAACATCATTGTGAGCGCGGCAGGCCATCACACAATATCCACAACCGGTGCATTTGTTCTGGTCGATCACCATCGCCCACTGACGTCCACCGGTCGGTGCGCCTTCTGATGCTGATACATCGTTATAAACCTGCAGGCCTATCACTGCTGCCGCAGCAACACCAGTTACTTTTAGAAGATCACGGCGCGAAAATTCTTTTTCAGTCATTTTTAGCTCCTTTTCCTTTCCGATAAGCACGTTCAAGCCAGGGCGCGAGCACCATACCGCCTGCCAGGCCCAGCAACCCTGCCACAGTGGCAAAACCTATCGGGCTGACGGGGGCTGGCTCAGTAGTAGTATGAGGGATCGGGGTTATAACCGGGGTGGGTTGAGGGGTGGCAGTACCACCAGCAACCTCAATTTTTATAGCTGCAGCAGCGGCAGCCTGGCCCGGCGAATGCATCTGGTCAGCATGGCATTTATTACAAGTTTCAAGCTTGGCTGTAAAGTTATGATCAGGTGCGCGGTGAGCTGTGATGAAATCCAATTTACCAACGCTGTCTGTGCCGACGTTAAAGCCGAGGTGACAATTTACACAGGTGACGCCTACAGCCGAATGTTTTGACGTGGGGAAGTTCTTCATGGAATCTTTGTGGCAATTGGCACACAGATCAGATGCATCAGCCGTCAGCGGTGTGCCCTGGATCTGTTTCATACCGGCTGTGTGAACATCATGGCAAACTGAGCAGGTCATGTCACGCTTATAATGTGCGCTCATTTGCCAGTTTTCGGTGGCGAAACGGGCATCACTGTGGCATCGACCGCACAGATCGGGAGATTTATCAACCGGCATGTTGTCAGTCGGATGGTTGGCGGGAATCGGGCTGTGGCAACTTTCACAGGTGACACCCTCGGCTTTGGCCAAGCCAGTGACAGGATCATAACCCGTGGCATGGCAGATCCGGCATGCGCCAGGTTTACCCTGGTTATTCCACTCTGTGAGAAAAACAGGGTCGGTCATCGCCTGCCCATGCGGTCCGATCTGCCAATTATCCTGGACATCCTTGTGACAGTCAACGCAATTGTCATACGTTACTGCTGGAACAGCAGTCGCCGTTGGCGGTGGGGGTGTTTGGGTTTGGGCCTGGGCGACCAGAAGAGTGGCTCCGGCGAAAAAGCCAGACAAGGTCAGTGCGATCAACAAACGTGATAAGCGGCGTATCATCATAATTCTCCTAACAATTAGCTGGGCAAAAGAATGGGCGTGGCGCAAAAAACTTTGCAGTGAAGGCATTCTTCGTGCAAATACCCGTTGCTTTTTCGGTAAACCAGCCAGCAAGGCTGGCCGGATTGAATTGCAGGTTGGTTCGCCATGCCGGCGATAGTGCAGTGACTAAGCTCCCAAGTACGTGATTGTGCAGTGGAAGTTTCCAGCAACTGGCGATTAATAGCTTCCTTCTGCCAACGAGCATCCATACGACGGAGTAGAAAAACCAATCCAACCATCAAAAGTAATGGAACTATAAACCGAACCAAAAGACCTGTCAGAACTATGTAGATGGAAGTCATGATATTTCTCCTTCCTGGATCTAACGATCCGTAATTAATTTCATACGATCAAGACTGAAGTTTGTTACCTATAGTTTACGATGTACGGAGAAACGGGTAAATTCGGCTGGCACCCAATCTTTCCAATCCGGAAAGGCTGTAACTACAGTATTTGGCTGGTGGTGTGCCCCTACCTCATTCGGGTAACACAGTATGGGTTATATGGGGAAAATGCCCCACATAACCCATACCAGGTTTTGCTTCTGATCGCTTTTTGAAAAATTGCGCCTGATATAACGGGTGGTTGTGGAGCGGCAAAACTAACCTTCCCTACGATTGAAAATACAATCGTAGGGGTCAGAGTAGGTGTGATAATTGTCATAAAATTGATATCAACCATTGGTTTAGTGCGGCCTTTATATTGCAGACCTCTACAGCAAACCTGAAGCAATGCTCTGGAATACAATCATGAACTCAATGCCTGCGAACTATACTGATAACCATGCCCACGACAAGACCCAGGGCTACAGCCATGCCCGCAAAACCAAGCACATTGGGCGTAGGAGGAGTGGACGAAATTGGTCCTGCGCTGGCAGGAATCTGGATGTTTTCGACCGGTTTAATTTCCGCAGGGGCTGTCGTAGTGGGCTCCGCGGGAATGACTTTGACCAAACCCGTGGTGACTGCACTACCGGCGCCATGCATTTGATCGGCATGACACCCATTACAAGTTTCGAGTTTGGGTGTAAAACTATGATCTGGCACCTTGTGGAAATCGTCATTCCCCTTTTTGGGGCCAAGATGACAGGCCACACAGCTCACGCCAGCTTCAGCATGTTTTGAATGTTGCGAATCCTTGGCCACGTTCTTATGACAGTTGACGCACAGTGATGATGTATCTGTTGTGGTAGAGTCGGCGAATTTCATCGAGGTGGAATGCGGATCATGGCAAGTGGTACAAGTCAGGTTTTGCTGATAATGAACACTGGCTTTCCAAGAATCCCAACCAAAGCGGGCGTCACTATGACAATTGCGGCAAAGATCCGTACTCGTATTAATCGGCTCATCTTGATTGGGATGATCCTTAGCCATAGGGCTGTGACAAGCCTCGCAGGTAATCCCATCAGCTTTGGCAGTGCCCGTAACGGGATCGTAACCGGTGGCGTGACATTGTAAACAGGCATTTGGTTTACCCTGCCCCATCCACGAACTTTGGAAGTTTACCTGATCAGCCTGGGTAGAGGCAGATACGTCTCCAGATGGGATTTCTTTATGGCAGCCTGAACAATTGGTTGCCTCTTCCAAAACATGGCTGGTTTTGTTCGCACCGTGCGCACCTTTGGCCCAGGCTGCATGGCGTTCGGGATGACAGGAAGCGCAATCGCCGCTTGGAGTAGCGGCGGGAGGTGGGGTTTCAGACTGCGCACTGGCGGTCAATATTGCGACCCCTGCAATCATCAATGCCATCAAAAAAGCAATGCCAAAACGTTCCAGGCGAGATATCATCGATGCACTCCTCAAAGGTCAATTCGATAATAGTACTTGGGTAGCGCTGAAAACCTTGCAGCGCAGGCATTCTTCGTGCAAAGAACCATTGCTGTTACGAAAAACATTCCAGCAAGGCTCAGTGGAATGAAGCGCAGTTTTTTTGGTCATGCCGTCAATGGCACAACCTTTTAGTTCCCAGGTTTGCTCTTCAACACTGGCAGCTTCAATTTTCTGCCGATGCATGGCGTCTTCCTGCCAATGGGCATCAAGACGTCGCAGTAGAAAAACCAGGGCTATCATCAATACCCCCGGGATAGCGAGGCGGATAAAAAGCCCTGTGAAAACAATAAGGATGGATGTCATCAGATTTCTCCTTTCCGGACCGGCACTCTATAAATCGATTCGTGACCAAAAACTTGGTTATTTATTCACCATCAGTGTACGCTCAAGGGGCAGGCGGGTAAATTCGGCTGACACCCAATCTTTTTAAGAAGTAATAAGTAGTATTCACAGTATCAGAGTGGTGGTACTCCCCCACAGAATACTCCTGGCACAGCATGGACGATGTGGGG
>CAIMZS010000206.1 GCA_903846015.1 uncultured Anaerolineae bacterium
AAAATGTTGAGCCCTTTGCGCAGCTTTTTCATTACCAGAAATTCAGGCGCACGGTTGAGGGCTTCTGAGATGCCAAACTTCTTAAAAGATCTGGAATTATATTTGCGATATAAGTCATTGTCCCGCACCGACCAGGTCACACATAGATCTACATCGCCAACATCAGTTGAACCGTCTACGGCAAAAGACCCGTATATGATTACATCATCTACCTGGCAAATGGATTCCGGGTTTTCGATATCCGGCTCTTGCCCGTTCAGTTCCTTACATCGTCGTAAAAATTCATCCAGTTGCTTTTGGGCGGCTTTGCGGGTAAAGCGTTTGGGGCTGGCCATCGCGAAAGCCAGGCCGGCAATAGTTTGAATATAGTAAACCCGCTTTTGCGAGTCGGTTTGTGTTTCGACATAGCCCAATTTTTGAAGTGTCTCGATGTACTGCCTGCAATTTTTCTCAACCTTTTGTTCAATTGCAGGAACATCTGCCAGACGAATATGATCATTGCTGCGCAGCGTCCGCCGGCGTTCGAAGAAAATGATGCCTTCCATGTCCGTCAGTTGGATATCATTATTGGACACGGCGCGCTTCATAAATTCCCGCAATTCCATCATGTCAATGCCATCCGGTTTTTCATTCCAATTAATTTTCATGGTGGTTTTTTCTCCTGCTTGTCGATTAGTATAAACAGCCTATCTGTGCACCCATGATCTTTTCATTGGAGTGCGCCCCATTTTACCGTAATAAACCAGTTCAAACACATTCTACGGAAACGATGTCTTGATTGGCGCTATGGTTCAGATCTCTTTGGCTGACTGTTTTCAAACATTGTTAACCTATATCCGTCACAGTTGACGGTGGTCTCCGTTGAAATTTCCTACTGGACCTTGTGTAAGATTTCCCTTTTTACACCCCGCATTTATGCTCAAAAACACGCCCAAAACAGCCAATTTTGGTACAATATAGGTACTGATTAGTTGGTAAAATCAGAAGCCGTAAACCAAAAGAGGCCCAAATGCTGACCGCTCCCAACGACCATCAAAACACCGAATTAACTGCATCTGATGCCCTGACCGCGGCTGGCCTGGTCGCAAATAGCATTGCAGCGCGTGGCGCATTTGATGATTACAGGGAGCGTAAGGCTGCCAACACGACCAGGCGACAGACGGCTGATCTGGCTTTGTTTACTGAATACCTGATCTCTGCTGGCCTGAAACCTGGCAACTTTGAAACGGATCCCGAAGCCTGGCGTGGAATTACCTGGGGATTGGTAGAAGGATTTATGCGCTGGCAACTGCAGGCGGGCTATGCGGTTGGGTCTGTGAATGTGCGCCTGGCCACCGTCAAGGGCTATGCCAGGCTGGCCATGAAAGCGGGCACCCTTCCCCAGGTTGAGTTTGCCATGATCATGACAGTCAAAGGCTATGCCCATAAGGAAGCTCTGCATATCGACGAACGTCGAAAGGCAGATGATGTGTCCACGCGTAAAGGCCCTAAAAAGGCGGTAGCAGTATCTCTGAACCCTGCTCAAGCAGCAAGCTTGATGGCCAGGCCTGACAATCCACAAGGTCGGCGCGACGCTTTTTTGATGACGATTCTGTTGGAACATGGCTTGCGTGTGGGGGAAGTGGCGCGGCTGGCAGTGACTGATTTCGATTTAAAAGCCGGCGAGCTAAAATTCTACCGGCCAAAAGTCGATAAGACCCAAACCCACAAATTGACACCCCGAACCCTGGCTGCGGCGCGCGCCTATTTTGAGCATGACGCACCGACCGAAGGCAATCTGTGGCGGACAAGCGCTAGCAAGCGAGATGGCCGGGCTGCAGCAGGCACCCTGACAGCCCAGGGATTGAGCGAACGCGCCATAACAAACCGAGTGGCCGACCTTGGGTATTCGGTTGGCGTTGTGGGTTTATCAGCACATGATTGCAGGCACTATTGGGCAACCCAGGCTGCTCGCAGTGGTACCGCAATCGATCGGCTGCAGGATGCAGGCGGATGGAATAGCCCGGCCATGCCATTGCGGTATGTTGAGTCTGCCAAGATCGCAAATGAAGGGGTGAAGCTGGAGTGATACAATCCAAGGGTGACGTGTAAATACATCCGTTTTGTTATTCCCATTGAAATATTTATTAAGTTGTCAGTTCTTGGACTCTTATTCCTGTTTTGGACAGTTTCAATCCATTGCCGCCGGATTTATTGGTTTTATTATCAACATATTGCCAGATTTTGCGCGACATATGTCCAACATTTTTATAAAAAAACCACATGCCGGTCACGTTTATAACCCACATATATAATGTGCCCCCAAGGGATACGAATCAAAGGTAGAGTCGGCCTTGAGAGGGTGTCTTCCTGTACTATAATTGATTTATCGTCTCCTTTTATATCGATCTGGAGTATCAGGGATGGAAAAACACCTTTCGCCAGAGCATGATTGTTGGCTCGCCCCTCTGGTGTATAGGCGAAAGACAAGCTATTTTTTCTAAAAAATACAATGATACATCTGAACCGAACTAACAATAAGTATGTAAAATTTAAGACATCTAACACTATTATATTTTCGCGTAATCGCTATACTGTTAAGAACTCGCTTAGATAAGCGATA
>CAIMZS010000207.1 GCA_903846015.1 uncultured Anaerolineae bacterium
TATATTGGCTTATCGGGGTAGACAAGCCTGACCTGATCGATAACGCGCTCATGGTGCGGATCGAGATGTTCTTCCTGTTTATCAATATCTCAATTGGCAATTATATTGATGGCCCTGGATTTCCCTTTGATGATCTTGAAAAAAGTGTCCATCCGACTCCAAGGCAAATTAATCCGATAATCCTTACTTGATGAGAAGTTGAGCCTTCTGACCGGACCCCCCACATGCTTAAATTATTCATGGCTTCAGCCTGGGTGGGTAAGGCCTGGAACACGCGCTATGGAAAGGGTCGCTTATTCCACCTTATCACAACCGTTTCTGCCTTTGGTCTATGCTGGTTTT
This sequence comes from uncultured Anaerolineae bacterium, assembly GCA_903846015.1. Classification (GTDB taxonomy): domain Bacteria; phylum Chloroflexota; class Anaerolineae; order Anaerolineales; family Villigracilaceae; genus UBA5195. The sequence goes on from CAIMZS010000207.1 coordinate 343, forward strand.
GATGAGTTCAGACAATCCCAAGAAGCCCTGACCTATGATGACTTCATCCCAACAGCCATCGACATTCTGGAATACAACCCATCTTTCTACCGTCGCTTTTGCGGCAGCCTCCAACACCTGATCGTGGACGAATATTTCCAGTATAAACACGCTTTCCAAAGATACCCATCCGGATGCAGAAAAAAATACAAATTGAGATTATCAGGCATTTTGCCTTCCTGGCGAAAGGCGGCAATAGTTAGGGATTTGAACAAAACAGTCAAAGCGTTTGCCAGATTACCAGCCTGGGACAAATCCGCATGCTCGCAGATCTTGCCCTGGGCCCGGAACTTTGGGAAAAAGGTATACGACCGTACCGGATGAAATAATTATTGGGCATGATAAGATTTTTTGGGTTTACCATGCTGTAAATCACTCACGGATGTATAATCAACCGTAGAGGTGAACCATGGTACTACGTTCTATAGAAGCTACGATCGAAAAAGATGGCACGGTGCGCTTGCACAAAAAGGTGAGATTACCTGCCTCACGCCGCGCGATACTGACCATCCTGGATGAACCTGCCGTTGTTGCTGAAACTGCTTTGTTGAGCGAACCAGCGCTTGCGGAAGATTGGAATCGTCCGGAGGAGGATGAAGCATGGGCGTACCTGCAACCGGGCAAGTAGTTCTTGTCCCTTTTCCGTTTTCGGATTTGACCCATACCAAGATGCCCCCGGCGGTAGTATTGGCAGAAGCAGGGCGTGATGATTGGATTCTTTGCCAGATAACCAGCAATTCTTATGGAGATACACGTTCAATGCCTTTGACGGTTCATGATTTCAGCCAGGGCAGCTTACGAGTAACGAGCAAGCCCGGCCGGGCAAGTTATTCACAGCAAACCAGAGTTTGATCGCGGACACAGCCGGCCAATTAAACCCGTTAGCAACCAACAGCCTGCTGGGAGCGGTGATCCGCCTTTTACAAGAAAACCTGGTCAAATAGGGTTAGTAACAGCCCTTCCACCTTGAATTCAACAGTCGAATATTGGTCATATTCTCAAATCATCTCTCTCAAGTTCACAACAGTCAAATAATATCAAAGTGTGACCAGGCGAAGGCCTGCACCTGCGTCTCATCCACTGTCACCAGGTACCAGAAACACATCTCGGGTCCGCTGCTTGACCGGATTGACATCCATATCGATATGCCGCGGGTGGACTATAGCAAGTTATCCAGTGACCGCTGCTGGCGAAGGCGCTGCAGTACAGGCCGAAGGCGGATGCACTGTGTTGTGCGAAATGTTGTCTAAAACAACCGCGAGCAGGCCCGATCTGGCATTATTTTTTGTAAAATCGGGAAGTGTGGCTAAGCGCCTGATCCCGGTTTGATCCTATCTGAGAGAATTTTTGCTGCGGGTTTGCTGCAGTTCGTTGTTGGGGATGCGCCGGTTGATCAAATCAAGCGAGATTTCAATACTTTCTCGTGCCTCTTCTGGCGTAGTCGTGCCAATCACGACCATGTCTTGTTCGCGGATGGTATTCCAGACGAAAGTCAAGCCTACCACGGGCAGCAGCCTGCCAGCAGCCAGTGGCTTGATGGTCATCACTGGTTTGTCGGCTTCGGTAATCGTCCGCATCACCCAATCGGCTTCGACTTGCATCAGGAAGCCGGCTGCATTGTAAATCTGCAGATAGGTCTCCACATCCGCCTTCTGTCGATCAGCGTAGACAATTGACTCGGGCATATGCGTTGACAAACCCGGGATCATGCCGCGCGCGCGAATCATGGCTGTATATTGGTCCAGGTCGCGGATCACGCCCGCCCGGCGGTCAATCAGCGCATCAATCACCATTTGGTGCGGCAGACAGAATGTGGCATGGTATGAAGCGCAAAGGTCGAATACGGCCTCGGCCCTTTCCTCCGGCGCGGCATCCGGCCCCAGTTCGAAAGCCGGGGTATAGATGCGGATGATGGGCTTGCCAGAACGCTGTTCAGTCTCGGCAATCGACTCTTCCAGGAGTGGCGAAAGCGGCCCCATCACCGCGTCAATCCCATACTCCATAAAAGTTTCCAGCATGGCAACAATGCGGGCACGGGTCTGAAAGTCTCTGATGAATTTATCTTTGGCCCGGCTGGTGTGGGAATACCCCAGAAACCAGTTTGTGCCTACGATTAAACGGGGTACACTGACACCGCCTACCGTTGTACGGGGAAAACTATTGTACGTATCCATATTGCCTCCGACATCGTCCTGGTAAGATATTCTCCAAGATTACCACTTTTTTGAATTATTAGATGCTTTTTGTTTCGGTGTTTTACAGGTTCAGTGGAAAGACAGCCCAACCGGCGATCGGAACTGCGCTGATCAATCTGTACCTTCTATGAAGGCCGGAGATATTGCGGGAAAGTGAAGGTATAATCGGTTTCCGGGAGCTTCCAATCAGTCTCCATCCCGGTCAGGTGAAAATGAAAATCCACAGCAGCTCATAACTCGCTATTCCAAATCATCACGGGGCGCGGACTATCGCTGACAAGCGCGGAAATCCGCCGTCCAAATGGGTTTCTCGGCGGGCTTGACGGTATTGCCAAAAAACGTTTCAGAATCAAAGATTTCTATGCATGAGTTACAACACGAGATTGCAGAACAATTCAGGCCGAAAATTAGTCCCAAATAATTCCGGCATATTATTGATCAGGAGAATAAAATGAACGTAGCAGTGAATTTTGTAAAGCAGTACACCAGTCAATTGACCGAAGTCTTGAATGCGTTACCTGAAGACAAAATATTTGAGATCAACGCTATCCTGCAAGATGCTCGCATCACTGGTAAACAGGTTTTTGTGATCGGAAATGGCGGCAGCGCTGCCGCAGCTTCTCACATGGTCTGCGATTTCGGCAAAAATACCCGTGAAGCGGGTAAGAATCGGATGCGCGCCATTTGCCTCAACGACAATATCCCATCTGTGATGGCATATGCAAATGATGAAGGCTATGAGGTCATCTTTTCGGAACAGCTGCTCGCGCTCGGCCGGCCAGGTGATGTTTTGATCGCGATCAGTGGCTCGGGAAATTCAACCAATATTTTGAAGGCCATTGAGACCGCTCGCGAGATGAAGATCAAAGTAGTCGGTTTGATCGGTTTTAAGGGGGGCAAGGTGAAAGATATGGCCGATGTCTGCCTGATTATTCCAAGCGATAGCATGGAAATGATTGAAGATGTCCACTTGATCATTAACCATATTCTGGCGGGCCTGCTGCGCGGCGCTGTTTTGTATGGGCATTAGAGCTGGCTCTTCGGAACCGCGCACAGACGACCTGGTGCTGGCTCTGGATTTTGGAGGTACAAAGCTGGCTGCCGCAATTGTGGATTTGGGGCAGGAAAAAATTGTCAGCCCGGTTGTCCGTCAGCAAACCCCGGTTTCTGAAGGTGCCAGCGGTACTCTGAAGGCCATGATCGCATGCGGCCAGCAGGCTCTTGCCGCTTTTGAGCAGCCGGAGCGCATAAAAGCCGTTGGGATTAGCTTTGGTGGCCCGGTAAGCAATGACCGCAAGCGTGTTTTGCTTTCCAACCACGTGTCCAATTGGGACGGTGTGCCCCTGGTGGATGAAATTAGCCAGGCCTTCCAGCTACCCGCGGTAATGGACAACGATGGTAACGTCGCGGCGCTGGGGGAGTGGTGGTTCGGTGGTCATCGCTTAATGGATAATCTGGCTTATATCCAGATCAGCACCGGGGTGGGTGGCGGATTTATTTTGAATCGCCAGCTCTACCGTGGCAGCGGGTTGGCTGGTGAACCGGGACACTATATCGTTGATGTGAACGGTCCGCTATGTTCCTGTGGCCGCCACGGCTGCCTGGAAAGCGTTTGTTCGGGTTGGGCGATTGCACGCCAGGGACGGGAAGCGCTTTTAAAAGGGTCTGGAAGCTGCCCCACGCTGATACGCTTGAGTCAAAACAAGCCTGAGGCGGTCAACGCGGCCATGGTCTTTGAAGCCTGTCGTGCTTTGGATCCGGATTGCGTTGCCATCGTCCAAAGTGCGTTAAGTAACCTGGCGTTCATGGTGGTAAACCTGATCACCTGCCTCGATCCGCAGGTAGCGGTACTCGGCGGTGGGCTTACCCGTTCCAGGGATATTTTTGAAAAATACTTTATGTCTGTTTTGGTCGAGCAAATGCATCCCTTCTTCAAAGAGCGCTGCCGGATCGAATTCTCCGCGCTGAATGGAAACGAGCTTCTTTTGGGAGCTGCGTTACTGACGCAAGTGCAAGCTTAGTGTTAAAAAAACCTTCCCTGGTTAATTTTCGGCCAGGGAAGGGGTGGATTAGGGGGGCGGTTTTTACAGGAAAGCCTGGGACAGACGTTGTTCCAATTCATTTTCGGGGGCATTCATATCAATGCCTTTGAGCAAAACCCACTCTTCAATCAATTCTGCGCAGCCGCCAGGTTCGATCGTGGTCAGGGGTGAAAACGATTCCAATTCCACGCATTTATGATCTGCATAAATTTCGAAGGCGCTGTTCTCGTCCGGATAAGCCTGATTTTCAACATAAGCGCACTTTTTTACAAAGGCCTGGTCAGCATTGAGATACGCCAGCCATCCGCCAGATCGGGATATCCCGATCTTCTGCGGGTCTGAATTTGCAGGATCCTGTCTGAAAGTGATGTGTTTCTGTCCAAATTGCCAGCGGACATCTTTCAGATTGGTGTAGGCCCAGAGATTGAGCGAAGTCTGCGCCCGGAGATCTCCGTCGTGAGTTCCACGGGGGGGAAGGGGTAGAATGGCTCGACCGTGAGTCGCCATCACCGAAACTGCCCAGACTGCCAGGCGAATTTCAAACAGGTTATGGTTGCGAATGCGGTGCGTGATCTGAACATGCGCGCTGCTCGGATCCAAACGAACTTCCATCTCTTTTTGCAATTGCGTGCGCGCTTCGATCTGCTGCTGGAGCAGGATGGTGGCATCCGAAATTTCAATACTGATCGGGACGTTATCGGGGATGTAAGTACGCACGATGTCTTCCGGTCCATGCCAGAGGCGGTGACCACCGTAGGAATGCCACTTTTCTCGATCCTGGTCGTTTTTCTGAGAAGGAAACTCGGCGAAATGATTCTTCTCGCCGAGAAAAGCGTAATGTATCATCCGGGGGCCAAACTCATAAGGGAAGACCAGTTCGACCTGGTCATTTTTCAGTAATAGGCAATGTCCCCAATCGGCACTGGAGAAATCATTCGTTTTGATCATGCGGTCATGGCTCCCTGGTTCCCTAGTGTTTGCTGACTTCGCTGAAAGACGCGTCAAAGGCCCGGCTGGAAGGTTCAAAGTTGATTTTCCGGATGAAACCCAGGGCATCCTGCGCGCCCCATTCCCTATCCATGCCGCTATCCTCCCACTCGATCGAAAGCGGGCCGGTGTAATTGACCTGGTTTAACTTGCGGATGAGCTCGTCCCAGCGGATATCCCCATGACCGGGTGAGACAAAATCCCAGCCGCGGTTGGGCTCGCCAAAAGCCAGGTGAGAAGCCAGGATGCTGCTTTTTCCATTCAAACGAACTTTGACATCCTTGACGTGCACGTGGAAAATTCGCTCAGAGAACTCATCCAGAAAAAACAAGGGACTCACAAACTGATGTATCAGGTGACTGGGATCGAAATTAATGCCGAAACTGTGGTGATTGTTCACTGCCAGCAGCGCGCGCTGCATTGTGAAAATATCGTAGGCGATTTCAGTGGGGTGGACTTCAAGAGCAAAACGTACGCCACAGCCCTGAAAAACGTCCAGAATGGGCGTCCAGCGTTCGGCAAAATCCTGATAGCCATCTTCCACCGACTTCTGGCTGGTGGGAGGAAAGAAATACAATTTTGACCAGATACTGCTGCCAGTAAAGCCATTGACTGTATTTACCCCGAATTTTTGAGCGGCCAGGGCGGTACGTTTCATTTCTTCGGCGGCCCGCTGCCGGACGCCTTCAGGATTTCCATCCTGCCACAAACGGGATGGCAGGATATTCTTGTGACGTTCATCGATCAAATCGCAGACACATTGACCGACCAGATGGTTGCTGATGGAGAAACACTTGAGCTTATATTTATCCAGAAGATCATGTTTTTCGCGCACATACGCGTCGCTTTCAAGCGCCTTATCCACTTCAAAATGGTCACCACCGCAGCTCAATTCAAGGCCATCAAAGCCCCAGGCCTGGGCCTTTTGCGCTAAGGTTTCAAGGGGCAGGTCAACCCATTGGCTTGTACATAAGGTTACTGGTCTTTTCATGTGTGCCTCACTTTGAAATTATCGATTTGCGGAGGATGGATGGTCTGAAACCAGGATGGTGGCATTCAGTAAATTTCTATTTTCATCAAAGCGGGCTGTAATTTGCTGGCGGGTGGCAGTGCCGGTTGTGCCGATTTGTTGGATGATGAGTGAGGCCGTGACATTGCCAATGATAGACGCTTCAATCAAGGTTGCCCCAACGCTTAATCCCGCGCCTGCTGAAGCCATCACGCTGTCACCCGCGCCAACGATGTCCACCGGTCCGGTAATAGGGATCGCCGGGATTCTAGATGTCCCGAACCGGTCTGTCACCTGCAGGCCTTCGGCGCCCAGCGTCAGGATAATTGGTTTGTGATAATGCTCAAACAGTTTCCAACTGAGATTGGTAACAAATTCTGCCGAGCTGTTGGGATGTTCGATGCCGAATAACTTTGAGGCTTCGTGGATATTAAATTTGACAATCGAATTTTTGAACAAGCCCATGTAGTCACGGGAATCGGCCATGAAAATCTTTTCCGGGTACTGCTCTGCTAAAGCAGCCAGTTCAGCCCGGACGGCATCAGTAATTACACCGCAGTTTCTGTCTTTGGCCTGGTCAATTGCCAGGACTGCTTTCACTTCCGGGATGACCGCCCGTAGTGATTGGATGAGTTGTTTTTCATGTTTGGCTTGCAGGGGCATACGATTCTTTGCATCCAGACGCGACTGCTCAGTCTCACGGCCGTTTTCAAGCAGCATCGGTTTGGTATAGGTGGGGGTAAAGCGATCCGCAAAAACGGAAAAATGCTCCAGGTTGACCCCAAGATCCTGCAGGCTGCGGCGCAGCTCAAAGCCATGCCCGTCATCTCCCGAAAAGCCGATTGCAAACACGGGCACATCCAATGAGCGCAAAATATTGGTGGCTGTGCCGGCCACTCCTGGAGCTTTACGAGTGGCGGTCACCTGGTAGGCTTCGATACCGGTCTCGAGCGAAATTTCGCTCAAGCGCTTGTCCAGGATCAGATATTCATCCAGGAAGAAATCGCCAATGACCGCAATGCTGGATTGTGGAAATCCCGCAATGATCTCGTCAAAACGGGCCTGGCTCAAATACTCTTCAGACACGGGCGTTCTCCAGTTTTTTGAGGATCAGATGATACAGATTCGGGAAGGTTTCGTTATGATTCCCGCGGATGTAGTGGCTCGTTCCACCATCTTGAACCGTGCGCACCAGGATGGTCTTATAGGGACGGAAATAATAGCGCGCCGTGTACTTTTTGGCTTCCAGGTGTAAGTCTTCGCCCAAATCGACCAGGTCAAAGACAGCCGTGGTAAATTCACTGATACTTTGCTCGTTCTGGTGGGCTACATTGCGTGCCATCGAAAGCGCTTTTAAATAGACTTCAGGACCCATCACCTGGGTTCCATAATTCAGAAAAACGCCGTGCTGCAGGCCGGTCACGGATTGGGTAAAGATCAGGAAATCACGATAGGAGCATTCCCCGAAAGCGGCGCCATTCATGTTCGGGTGCTCATGGATAATGTCTTGACCAATGGAAACATGGACTGTCACCGGCACATGCAGCCGATAACCGGCTGCCAGGATGCTGGATTTTCGATAGGGGAATTTCTGCTCTTCGATGGCTTTGCCAACGCATTCCCCCAACCCCAGCCCGGCCTGGTAACCCTGCCAGACAAGATCATTAATCTCGCCGGTTTCATGCCACAGCCCAAACTCGCCCTCCGTAATGTAATGGGCCACACTTTCAGTGGTGGCGCCAATTTTGGCAAACTCATAATCATGGATGACACCGGCGCCATTAAACCCAATATGGGTGATAATTTTTCTTTCCATCAGGTCAATGATGTAGTTGGCATTCCCCTCGCGAATGACGTGAGCGCCCATGAGCATGATCACCTGGGTGCCGGCCTGGTGGGCCCGGACAATTGCTTCCGCGACCGCTTCCAATTCAGGAGAGTGGAAGGTAGGCACGGGAGCATCGAGCGCTTTGATCACCTGAATGTCAAGATCGTTGATGCGCTCGCCAAGCGGTTTTATCTTCAATTGTGAACGGTCGAACATTGGGAATGGCATAAGGTTACTCCGAATTGCCCCTGGTTAAAAAATAGTTTAATAAAGCATCGGCTTCACGGAAATCCGGGATGATCAAATCTGCACCGGCCGCGATTAAGCGATTCCGTTTCCACTCGTCAATGCCGCGGCGCTCAGCCTCGTTGGTGGCTAATCCCACTGCCACACCCGCGACGGATTTTGTGTTTTCAATCTCGACATAGCCATCGCCAAAACTTATAAACTCAGTTCCGCTCAGGTGATAGGTCTGGATGATACGGTCTATGACCATTTTTTTGCTGAAATTTTTATAATCATCCTGTGCGCCGAAAATATCTTCGAAATAAGGGGTTAAGCCCAGGAGTTCAGCTTCATGCACAACAAATTTTTCATCGGTGCCCGATGCCAGAAAGCACCTTATACCGCTGGCTTGTAATCGTTTGACAAATTCGATGGCGCCAGGGACGGCCATTGATTCAGGGGTGGTCTTTTTTTGTTCAAGGTCAGAGATGCGGTTCTTGATGCGCGCCATCAAGCGTTGGTGGTATTCGTCTTTGTAGGCCATGGGTTCGAGCGGAGTGCCGCCACGACTGGCAATCTCTTCTGCCAGACGGATCATCTGGTAAATTGTTTGCTTGCCGGTTAATTCGGCGATGAATTTTTGTACGAGTGCGGCAATTTCATTCTCTGTCTCGTGTTTGGGGGTTTGCATCAAGAGTTCCACCATCATCGGAACCATTATTTTTTGCCAACCCTCGCGAATCAGCGAGAGAGTTCCATCAAAATCAAAAAGTGCAAATTTGAAATTTCCGCATTCAAAGGGGGTGATCAGCTCAAAGCTATTATATTCAAGGTCGGCAGTCATAGCGGTTTCCATTCATAAAGAGGGATTTGGAACAAATTAAATTATAAGCCTGTTGGTTATCAGACTTGTTTTTGAGTTGAGGCTTGAAACTAAGAACTTAGGATATTTTATGAACGAAGTTCTTATGTTTATGCACGAACTAGACTATTGTATCTACAAAGAACCTTTGATATAACAGTAAGGTATCTTCTTGTTCGATATTACACAAGCTTGCCTTGAGGATCTCGCCGAATGGATGTGTTGGAAAAGACCGATGCGAAGCAAGTGCTGCCTTTGCGAGCCCCGATTCTGATGAATCCGGCTGAAGCAGAGGTAATTCGCGCGCTGCGCCGGCAAGGGAAAATTTCTCGAACCGAAATTTCCAATATCACCGGTTGGTCAAAGGCCAAGACATCCCAGGAAATTCGAAGCCTTGTTGAGAAAAATTACCTTGTCGAAGTGGGTAAAGGTATGTCGCAGGGTGGCCGCAGACCTGGTTTGCTGCGAATCAATGACCGGCTTGGCTATCTGGTTGGGCTGGATATTGGCGCAACCAGTATTGATATGGCGCTAACGGACGTGGCTGGGAAGATTCTACAGCGGCGCTCCAGTCCTGCGGATGTGCGCCAGCCCCCGGATGAATTTCTAAGCCGCTGCAGCGAGTTAATTCTAGAAATGGTGAATGCCCAGGGCTGCCATCACAATCAGATTCTTGGGATTGGTGTGGGTGTGCCCGGTCCGGTTGATTTTACCCGCAGCGTGTTAATCGCTCCGCCCCTGATGCCGGGTTGGGAGAATTTTCAAATACGCGATTTTTTCCAGCATACTTTTCCCGCGGCGTATGTGGTGGTTGATAACGATGTCAACATCATGGCGATCGGAGAACAACGCGCGGGGGATGGGGCCGGGGTTGACCACTTTATTTTTGTAAAAATCGGCACCGGTATCGGTTCCGGTATCATTTCCAACGGAAAAATCCATCGCGGCAGCATTGGCTGTGCGGGTGACATTGGTCACATCTGTGTGGATAAGCAGGGACCAATCTGTCGTTGCGGCAATACTGGTTGTCTTGAGGCAGTTGCGGCCGGACCAGCCATCACCGAAAAAGCTCTGCAAGCCGGTAGAAACGGCTCCAGCGCGCTGCTGCGCCAGATGATGGAGGCGAATGGTGGCATTTTGCGGCCCGAGGATGTCAATGCCGCCTGTCGTGAAGGTGACCAGGCTGCGTTGGAAATTATTCGTGCCAGTGGGCAAATGATCGGTGATATCCTGGCCGGGCTGGTAAATTTTTTCAACCCAAGCCATATCTTTATCGGCGGCGGAATTACGAACTTTGGTAACCATCTTCTGGTTTCAATTCGGCGGGCAGTTCTGCAGCGTTCCCTGCCTTTGGCAACCAGGCACTTATCGATTAATTTTTCCCAGATGGGTCCGGAAGCAGGTGTGACCGGAGCCGTTGCGCTGGCACGCGAATATTTATTTGTCGTAGAAGGCCAACCATTCTTTACTGTCTAAATTCTTGTTTGTCGCCATTTCGGCAGCATAACGGGAATTTTTCCTGGAGTAGGCAGGTTTTACCAATTCGTTCGTCTGGAAATCTCAACGCTGTTTGAAAATGTACCAATTTTTTACGATTCGAGGCTGAAGACGAACGCCCAATGTAAAGCACTTCTTGAAAGGAGGTGGTGGAAACGAAGGTCTAGAAAGTTTTCTGTGGTAAATATTTCTGTACAATCATCACTTTGAGGAGAGAAACTTTGAAAAAGATTAATGTACTATTCACGATATTGCTTGTAGCCGCTATGATCGCTGGCTGCGCCCCCGCACCAGTAGCGACTGAACCTGCCGCTGCCGCTACCACTGCCCCTGTTGCAGCTGCCCCCAGCGCCAAGGGGAAGACTATGGGCATCGTTATGCCGAGTGCCACCCACGGCTTTATGGGCGAAAGCATCGCGCACGCCGAAGCCGGCGCAAAAGCGCTTGCCGAGAAGGAAGGCTTCACTTTTAAATTCCTGACTTCCGCTGACACTTCAGAGCAGAACAATCAGATCGACTCCCTGATCAACGATAAAGTCGACGTGATCGTATTGTGGCCTATGAACGGCGACGAACTGCGCTCCGCTGCCCAGAAAGTCATGGATGCCAAGATTCCGTTGGTTATCTACGACCGCTTGATCACAGACTTCAAACCCACCGTCGAGTTCATGGGCGATAACGTCACCATCGGCAAGATGTCTGGCGAGTACTTCA
>CAIMZS010000208.1 GCA_903846015.1 uncultured Anaerolineae bacterium
AGGACTAACGGCCCTGCTAGAACGGGCACTAACGGCCCTGCTAGAACGGGCACTAACGGCCCTGCTAGAACGGGCACTATCGCGAGAACCGGGATTGACCAGAACCTAAAATCTTGTGGGTGCGGTTACGGGAAAAAGTCCAGCATTTCTTTCATGGCTTGTTCCGACAGTTCGGGGGTGATTGCGACCCAGAAAACGATCTTGCCAGATTTCATGTAGAAATCCTGGTTGCCGTCGCTGCCGGTCAGCATGAATACATCGCGGCTGCGAAAGTTGAAGATGCCCACTGGGGTGAAGGGTGAGCCACCCTGGTCGATGCGGGTTTTCATGGCATCCATCAATTGCTGGGCTTTGTCGGTTGATTCGGTTTCAGCTACCCACAAGGTTGCCTGGTTCTGTCCATAAGTGGCCACCAGCCCTGAAACCAGCTTAAAATCGACTCCATGCAGCTGGTTGATGGCGGTAATGGCGGCATCGCCTTTCTGAAGATCCATCAGCTTCAGCCCAGCCATTGTGCCAGGAACGCCGCCGGCATCTGTGATCGGTGCGCCGGGTGTACTCAGAGCAGCGTGTCCGGCAGGCAGCGGGGGCTTGGTTGCGACTGCGGCAGGGGCGGATTGAGAAGATGTGCCCTGCAAGGCGACAAAAGCTGCTCCACCAATTAATAAGATACCAATCAATACCAGGATAATGGGTAAATACTTTTTCAAAACAATACCTCCAAACCGAATGGGCTTTTACCTCACCGGTGCTTAAGTGTAGATTGAAGAACAAGGGATTTTCGATTTTTGAATGGTGAGACTTTCGCCCCGTGCCCCACGCGGGAGCCGGGCCGAGCGGGAAACCAAATAAAGCTGCGTTTGCGCTGCACCGCTCCATTTTACCTGAAATTCAGGTTCTCTGGTAATTTTCGTGATGAAACCTTTTGAAACGCAAAAACCTTTTTACCACGAAGGGCACGAAGAGCACGAAGGAAATTCAAGGATATCGCCCGCTGGAACCGGGACTATCGTAAGGGAAAGCCCTGTACTGCGTTAATTCCTGATGCCGCATAACTTTCCGGTTTAACCAAAATAAGGCGCAATTATTTAATTGCACCTGGAGCCCCAATCCCACCCTCACCATTCAGACAAGTTAGCACACGGTAGTTACATTTACGATGATTTGTACACTTGTGACATTACTGGGCGTGCACGGTAAAAAAATGGGATTCGAACCCAATGATGCTGCCCCAAGCATCAGCCGGTACCAACTTTTTACCCATGTTGGTGTGGGTCGTGCTCACTCTTGTCAGAATGATTACCGTCTATGAAGTTGTTATTGCAGTTCAGTCTTCCAATTCATCTCCTGAATCCTGGTATCCAATTCGCGATGTGCCTTTGCAAGCTGATCGGCACTTTCCTGGACCTGTTGTACATTGACCGTACTCATAAATTTTACTTCTGACTTTGTACGGTAATCGTGAGTTACGCTGGCCGCTTGTGCCAAATCACGATAAATGGCAACTTTCATAACCAAAATGTCTCGAGTCGCAATTGCATCTGAAAGCGATACGCCTGTTTCGACTTCGGTAACGGAATTGGTTTTATTGATACGCTGAATTATTTCAACAAGCTCTTGAGATGTATTTTCCATTTCCCGAATCAGGGCTTCGGGTTCTTCTGCTGGCTTATCACCTTCTTGAACTTTTGCGTTACGAATGATTCGCTGCTTTAATTGTTCAATACGTTTTTTACTATCGGCTCGCAAGACAAGTGCTTCAGCTAATTTCATATTATTTATCCTTTCTGTTTGGTGAACAGCGCCCAATCAGGGGCGTTAGCAACAATTAAAACAGGCCTCAGCCAGCCAGCATACACAAAAACAATTCTACAACCTTTGGATCAAAATGCGTTCCGGAAAGCGAACGGATGTATTCCAACGTTTTTTCTTTCGACCAGGCCTGGCGATAGGGACGGTCAGAGCGCAGCGCATCCCATACATCCACGACTGCAAACAGACGCGCGGCCAATGGAATTTGTTCGCCTGCTAATCCACGCGGATAGCCGCTGCCATCCCATTTTTCATGATGGCAATACGGAATATCCAGGGCCGGGTGCAGATAGGTAATGGGCGAGAGCATATCGTAAGCATGTTGAGGGTGCTGGCGCATGACAGCCCATTCCTTATCCGTCAGTTTACCAGGTTTGAGCATGATACCATCCGGAATGCCGAGTTTGCCAATATCGTGCAGCAGTGCGCCGCGCCGAATCTGATGGATGTCTTCATCGGAAAGGTTCAACGAATGTGCCAACTGGATGGTGAGTTCGGTGACACGCAAAGTATGCTCTTCGGTTTCCTGGTCGCGCAAATCCATGGCTCGCGACCAGCCCATGATGGTCGCATCATAAGCAGCCAGCAGGTCTGCGTGGGCTTGTTTTTGCTCGGTGATATTCATCGCCACCGTCAGGAATTGCTCTTTCCCCTGGCTGCGAATAATTTCACCAGAGAACAAGCCATCCATAACTTGCCCATTTTTCCTGCGAATTTGCACATCGATTTCAGTCACACGCCCTTTGGAGATCAACTGATCCGTAATCGCGGCAGCCTGCTCCGGTTTTGCAAACAGGCCCAGCTTTGTACTGGTTTTGCCCAAAACTTCTTCGGAAGTATAACCAAGCGCGGATAAGAATGCCTGGTTTACATCTATGATTAATCGATCTGGCAAAGAAGATAATACCATGAGCGCCGGGTTACTGTGGAACATACGTTCAAAGCTCTGCTGGCTCTCGAGCAAAGCCGCTTCGGATTGTTTGCGCTCCGTGATGTCACGAACGATGACAATCGATTCCGCCGCGTTCAGGTTGGCTTCCACCCTGGCCTCAAACGACATCAGCTTTCCGCCAATCTCCAGTTGGTATTCAAAAGCGTGCAAAGCTTCTGTCTGGAAAGCCGCATCCATTTCAGATCTAAGCAATGCGTGGATATCGGGCGGCATGACAGCCTCGATATTCTTGCCCAGGAAAACCTCTGGGGGCACATATAACAGTTGATTTTTATCTGCTTTGTAATCCAGGTAGGTGCCATCTTGCCCGATGCGGAACATCATATCGGGTATGGCATTGAGCAAGGACCGGTTGCGATATTCGCTATCGCGCAGCGCCTTGTCAGCCGCCTTGAGATCGGTAACATCATTGATAATCGTTGAGTAGTGGCTGATCTGACCGTTTTCATCTCGATGGGCGACAATATGTTGCAAAACAGAATATTTTCTGCCCTGCAAACTTTGCAAGATCGACTCGCCTTCCCAATGCCCAGCCAGTTGAGTCTGGGGCAGGGCCTGCCCCATAATGATTTCAGCGATTTCTGTGGGGTGAAATTCTGTCAGCATGTAATTGGACAAAGGCTGACCGGCTGGGATTCCCAGCATGGTTCTTCCGGCCGGGTTGAGATAAGTCAGGCGGCCATCGAGATCCGCAGAGGCTATTAAATCTTGGGCGGTCTCCATAACATCCAGCATGCGCTGAACCCCGACATCGGCGATTTTACGTTCGATAATATCTCCGGCGTAATCAGCAAAACGAGACAGAATTTCCACATCGCGCTGAGTGTAGCCCCATGGCTTGTTACCCACCCCCAGTACAGCGATGACCCGGCCATCGCGCAAGATTGGAAGAATGATCTCACGTATCATAAGTCGTGGCTGTGCGGCGGGAGGGGCATCATTATTATGAATCACCGGGCGCTTGTCAATCAGTACCTCGGTCCAACCAGCGCCAACCTGGGTAACGCGCTCCTGGTTGACGATGGACTGTAAATATTCATCGCGTGTCCGCGTCGACCTGACCGATGTTTTCAGGCTGACTTGATCATCTTCCAGAAGGTGGAAAAAACCAACCGAACTGGAGCTCAAAAATTCCAGTTCGTCGATCGTTTTTTGCATCAGTTCGGTCAACGAATGTCCAAAGGAAAATTCCATCAATTCGAGGCGTTTTTTCAGGATGGTTTCATTTTCTTTCTTGGCTGTGATATCTTGCAGCATGCCTCCCATGCAATAACCCCTGGAGGTCTTGATCATGAAGGTTACCTGCTGCACCGCCTTCCGTTCACCGCTGGCTGTGAGGATGGTCGACTCGTCGGGTATCCCCTTGAAAGCAGATTCTCCACTGAGGAGTGCCGAGAGAAGGCCTTGCTTGAGTTTTTCCATTGTCATAACAGCGCGGAGTTCTGGAGGCGTACAGGCAAATTGAATCTCCCAGGCCGGGGCCCCAATTGCCTGGGCGCGAGAAATCCCGGTCAGTTCTTCCATCGCACGATTCCATTTGATGTATTTTCCTTGTTCATCGATCAGCATCATTCCCAGGATGGATTGTTCGATAAAGCCGCGATAGATGTCTTCGCTTTCGTTCAGGGCCTGCTCTACTCGCTGGTGATCTCTGATTATTGATTGTAAATCCCGGTTAACCTTGTTCAATTCTTTGGTACGCTCGAGCACGCGCTGTTCCAATTCGAGATTCGCCTTTTTCAGTGCATCTTCAGCCCGCTTACGCTCGGTAATATCGGTATCAAAACCGCGGTAACCAACCAATTCTCCGTTATTATCCTGAATCGGTTGACCATTGGTGGATACCCAGAACACCCGTCCATCTTTGGTTTGGACAGAATTTTCAAGATTAACGAAAGCTTCCTGGCGGGCGAAAAAATCTAACGCTGCCGCCTTGAATTCCGCGCGTCCTTCTTCAGGATGCAGGTCATAAAAATGTTTTTTACCAATAATTTCATCTGGCGCATAATCTAAAAGCATACTGGTAGTATGGCTGATATACGTGTAAAGCCCGTTGGCATCAACCTCCCAGGTGATCATCCTGCCGTGTTCCGAAAGTTTATTAATGCGCTCATCGCTTATTCGAATTTGCTCTTCAAGCTGTTTACGCTCGGTGACATCATGAATAATGGAGAAAAGCACCTGGCTGTTCTGAAAATAAATGGGCGAGGAATGGACTTCCACAACGCGTTTGCTTCCATTGGCTAACTTGTGGAGAAAATTAAAGTAATTTCGTTTCTCCGTCAAAGCATTTTGCCGCTCCACCGCAATTATCTCAGGGGGTAAAGTATTTATTTCATCGATCGACATGCCACAGAGTTGAGATTTGGGGTAGCCATAAAAATTAACTGCAGCTAAATTCGCATCAAGAATGCTGCCAGTTTGGGGATCGATTAACAACATAATTGCCGCATGTCCTTCAAATAACAGCTGGAAAGATTGCTCAGTTGGGTTGAGAAGGATTTGCTTTTTTGGAAGCTTGTTTTTTACTGCCATCAGCTTACTCCGGATTAAAATTCCCGCTTTTGATTTACTTTGCCTGAGGTTGTACAAAACTTCTTGTTATTTTACCAAATAAAACCCCGGGGAATAAGGTATGGGCGTAAAATTTCTGATGCAGCCTGACAAAATACCTGCTGGTCAAACCTGCATAACTCAAAACTTAATAAATTTTTGGGATAATAATTTGCTGTCCGTATCAGGCTGAAATATCCAATAAAACTATTGACCATCATCCACTACTCAATTGTACATCCTTTGTGATCCCCGCTGCAAGCCAAAACGAAATTGGGCAGCCGTTCTCAATGAGAGAGTATTTTGATGACGTTCCCCCACTCAAGTGGGAATAAAGCATTAATTAGATGGAATGTTCCCATTTTGACAGCATTTTGGGGTGTGCGTTGAAAAGGAACATCTTTTCTCTGGTTCATCATGATAATCCCAGGGAACTGGGATTTGAGCGTGCTTTCATCCAAATGAAATACCACATCCCGCCATTATCTAACCCCCGATGGCGTGACCTGCTTCAAGCTATTGGTTTACTGTTTTCGGAGACATCACCTTTGATTGGCGCGTTTGTTTTTTCTCAGTTGCAAATCCTGCCAGAAACGAGTATAGTATTTTTATCCCATTTTATTTTTCTGGAGCTGCCACCCTGTTAGAACTCATCCTCTCCATTCTCACTGCCCTGGTTGTCCTTGGAATTGGCCTAGTGTTTGGATATTTTGCTGTGCTCCTTACCTATGAACAGATCCAGGCCTGGCGACTGGCAGGTAAGAGCCGCACCTGGCCCAGCACCACTGCTGTCATCCTGACCAGTGAAATCATCGACGAAGGGATTCGCCATCCCAGGGAACAGCCGAGTATCACTTACGCCTACCAGGTCAACGGAACGCAGTACCAGGGCAATCGCATCAATTTTTCATTCGCCGATATCTATGACAAAGAAGAAGCGACGAATGCCCTGGCCCCTTACCCGCGCGACGCCAGTGTCACTGTCTATTACGACCCGGATGAACCATCCCTGAGCACCCTCGAACAACGCCACACGGGCCTCGGCAGCGGGCTCTTTGTTGGTTTGGTGGTCTTCTTACCGACCTGCCTGTGCCTCGCCACCGGTATGGTCATTCTGACGGGTAAAGTGGGAAGATAAATAGGTTGTGTCGTTCCCCAGGCGCGGTTGAAACCGCTTCTACGCAGATGTCCTCAGCCGCGTGGAAAAGAAACCGTTCGTCTTTTACCTTTTGGGTACACAAATTGCAAAAATGATCTCTGGTTAGCTGTCAGGACTTCAGAACTATTCAATTTTTAGGAATTTTTTGTTAGAATAGGCGTTTATACCTAAGCTGATGTTATTCTCATCCTAATCAAGAAACAGGATCATTTTTCCCATGTCCTATACGAAAGTTGGAAGTATTCCGCATGTAGAATATCTTACCCCAGGTGTTGATGATATCCTGGTAATCTCTCCGGATGCGTCCTATAAGGATGCTCCAGAGAGATCACTCGCCACGGTCGTGTTCCAACAGAATTATGCGCGTACTTTGGGCAAAAAAATCGGGCTGGTGGTCGTCATGAATAACCTGCTCTCACAAGATGCCGAATCTCGCAAAATTTATTCTGAAGGTACGCTGGCGGAACTCTTTTACGGCGTGGCAATTGTGGTTGGCAACCCCATGGCAAGGGCAATCGGTATTTTTACGCTGCGCCTCACGAAAGTAGCAGTGCCGACCAAATTGGTGGAAACTGTCGAAGATGGCATCGCCTGGCTGGAAACCCTCCCGGGCCGAGACCGCCCAGGTTAGGCTCACGCCGGTGACCCCGTCGATAAGGCAATTGATTGAGCGTGGAAGCGTGCGAATAAGTCTGTCTACCTCAGGTCCATGTTTCATCGCTTGAGCAAGCCTGCCAGCAACGGGGTCCGCTTTCCATCCTTACCAGGTTGTTTCTTCTTAAGCAAGAACCAGGTTTATTGCATGAGGGTACAGGGATGATCTCGAAGAATGATACCGTTTCAGAGCGCCGGGCGGTTTTCAATGGATAGTGATGGCAACGACAACCGTCTGAAAAAATTGGTCGAGGAGATCACCAATACCCTGCTGCAGGTTGGCGCTGGGAATTTAAACGTTCACGTGGAACGCGATTTTCGTGGGGATGAGCTCGACATCATGGCATTCCTGGTGGATACCACCATCAGCGAGTTACGGGTGCTTGAAGATGAAAATAAGAAGCGGAATGCCGAAGAGTTGGAAAAAATTATTCGCAGGATGAAGGCCAACGAACTACGTTTGAACCATTCGGTGGATGAAATCACTGAGGTGCTGCAGGTTGGCCAGGGAAAATTGGATGTTCGGGTTGAGCGTGATTTTCAGGGTGACGCGATTGATATCATGGCATTCCTGGTGGATACCACTATCAGCGAGCTGCGTTTCCTTGAAGAAGAAAAGCGGGTGATCAATGCCAACATTCAAGCCAGGTTGGAGGCTGAGGTTGCCGAACGAACCCGCGAGCTGCAGTTGGTCAATATTCAATTGAAAAATGACATGGCTGAGATCGAGTCGCTTCACAAGAAATTAAGCGAACAGGCTGTTCGGGATCCACTGACAAATTTGTACAATCGGCGCTATCTGCAAGATGTTTTGGATCGTGAGATCCAGCGCTCGCTTCGCGCCCAATCGCCATTGAGTATTATTGCGATTGATCTCGATCATTTCAAACAGGTCAACGATCAGTTTGGTCATGATGGCGGAGATTATGTGCTGAAGTCCCTGAGCGAGCTGCTGGCATCCCAGATGCGCGGTGCGGATTTTGCCTGCCGCAGCGGTGGTGAAGAGTTTATTCTGGCGCTGCCCGGCGCGACCTGTGCAATAGCCATGCGACGCGCCAGGCAGATCAGGAAAAAATTCGAGGGGTTACTGCTGGAATATCATGGCGTCACCATGCAAAACACTTTTTCAGCGGGGGTGGCATGTTTTCCAGATCATGGCAAGACCAGTATCGAAGTGTTGCTGCATGCTGATGCGGCGCTATATGCCGCTAAAAATGCTGGGCGCAATCGAGTGGTGGGATGGCGTGCCCCGGCGGCTATTTCTTCTTTGGCTTGAAGAGTACATTAAAGAGTGAATACCCCATCAGAGTTCCAAAACCCATCTGGCTCATGGTGCCGAGCAGATCGGTGGTTTGCCATTCCTGTACAACCTTGTCGCCTTTCACCTTGCGGATGAAGATGCCGCCTATGTTAAGGTCTTTGTTGGTGGCAGGCGCTCCCATAAAGTTGCCGGTGTGTTTGCAGGTGGTGATAAAGCGAATACTGACCTGATCGCCTTCATTTAATGTGTGGGTGAACTCCATTTTCATATTGCTAAAGCCACTCTTCATGCCCTTCATAAAGTCGATGTATTGCTGCTTGTTAAAAGCCATGCCATCGCCTGTGTAGGTAAAATCATCAGACAAGATCCCGGATAATTTATCCCATTCGCCGTTCAGAATGGCTTTCGAAACGCTCAGTGCTACTTCTTTTTGGTCCATTGTTGTACTCCTGTTTTGAATTTGTAGGGTTATAATACTGCCTAGTGGAATAATCGTCAATTAGGCACTAAAAAGTAACTATGCGGGCTGGTTGATTTGCGATCGTAGATCAAGATCATATTCTGCAATCGACGAGTATCTTCGGGGCTTAAAATCATGGTATTCTTGTAATCAAGCCTGGTGGTTCGTGGCCGTGGCCGTGCTAGAACATGTCTGAACTGCAGATTTACGCAGATTTAGATGATTACACAGATTAGAGCAAGTGCGAGAGCAAGAACCTTTTAACCGCGAAGACGCGAAGAGCGCGAAGGAAATTCAAGAATGTTTTAAGAAATATTAAACCCTTTCAAATCGCGGACGTGGCCGTGAAAGTAATGGCACTATCGCTGGAAAAGGGACTTTCGCATAATCAGGAACATGGACTGGTGAAAATGAGTAACGCATCCTTGGATGAAATACAGATGGAAATCCGTACCCCGGTCTTGACCGGTTCTGGGACCGAGCCGTATCGCTGTCCGGTGACCGCCACAATGCAGATGATTGGAGGAAAATGGAAAATCATCATTCTTTGGGCTATCACCAACAAGGTTAACCGTTTCGGTTTGCTGCAGCGCGCAATTCCAAGCATTACCAAGAAGATGCTGGCATCCGAGCTGCGCGCGTTGGAGGCGGAAGGTCTGATCAGCCGTAAGGTGTACGCGGTCGTGCCGCCAAAGGTGGAATACAGCATCACCCCACTCGGTGAGACGCTCGGACCGGTGCTCAATGCCATGGGTGACTGGGGTCAGCGTTATGCTCTTCCGCTTCAAAGCAAGGGATTGGAGATCGTCTGAACCAGCTTGTGCTCCGTGTCTCGTATAGGAACCGGGACTTTCGTCTCGTGCTGGAACCGGGACTTTCGCTATGATAGCAAAAACGGTAATGTCCGAGGCGAGAGGGTAGCACCGATTAAGAGGAGATTGCCACGTCGCGGAGAGCACGCTCCTCGCAATGACAGCAAAAGGAGAGCACGCTCCTCCGCAATGACAACAAAAGGAGAGCACGCTCCTCCGCAATGACAGCAAAAGGAGAGCACGCTCCTCGCAATGACAACAAAAGGAGAGCACGCTCCTCCGCAATGACAACAAAAGGAGAGCACGCTCCTCGCAATGACAGCAAAAGGAGAGCACGCCTCTCGTCTTTTGCCCTGTGCCGGAATTGGTATTTCGACTTTTATGGTTCAGAAGATTTTAGAATATAAAAAAACATAGGAGAGAATGATGTCATTCATAAAAATTTACTCTGTGGCTCGTGCCTCGAGCAGGAACCGGGCTGATCGTAGAACCGGGAAGATCGCGGTATCGGGTTTATTGCGCGTAGCCAGTATTTTTGTGCTGATTCTGTCACTCAGCCTGGCAGCCTGTTCACCCGCTGCGACTCCGACCCAGGCGGCGAATCCAATTGTTACCCAGCCCACCGCTCAATCAACCAGCGTTGCCCCGGCAGCCAGCCCTGTCCCAAGCACCCCTGACCCCACCGTTACAGGGTCGCAATCAGAGAATCAAAATACTTCCACCCCCGACCCCAGTGCGGGAACCGGGACGACCGCAGAAACGGGATCACCGGTCAAATGTCCGCCGGCATCCCCGAAGATGACGATCACTTCCACTGATCTGAACGTGTTTGCCTGGCCTCAGTATATTCCTGAGCGGGTGATGGAATGTTTTCAGGAAGTTTATGGGGTAAACGTGAACCTGGATTCTTTTTCCAGCCAGGAAGAGATGTCATCCAAGCTGATGCAAGGCGTGTCTGGTTATGATGTTGTCCAGCCTGCCGATAATATGCTGCAGCTGCTGGTGAAACAGGGCTTGCTGGAGAAACTGGACCACGGTAAGTTGACCGTGCTTGGTAATTTTAGCCCCGAGTTTCTCAACCCGCCATTTGACCCGGGCAATGTCTATTCGCTGCCTTATCAACTGGGTTCGAGCGGGATTGCCTATAACAGTGACACTGTCAAGACAGTGCCGGGCTCTTATGCTGATATGTGGAATCCGGTCTACAAGGGTAAACTGGTTATGTTGGACGATTCGCGCAACATCATCGGTATGACGCTTTTGTCACTGGGCTACGATGTCAACTCTGTCGATCCGGCCCAGTTGGCGCAAGCCCAGGCCAAATTGTTAGTCCTGCTGGAGGGCGTCCGTCTCTTCGACAGCGACAGCCCAAAGACCGTGCTGCTTTCTGGGGATGCTGACCTGGGTGTGATTTGGGCTACCGAAGCATCTGCGGCGCAGTTTGAGAACGCATCCATACAGTATGTTTATCCCAAGGAGGGTGTCATTCTTTGGGAAGACAATTTCTCCATCCTGGCTGGCGCGGCGCATAAGGATTTGGCGTATGCCTGGTTGAATTATCTCTACCAGCCAGACGTATTCTGGATGGTGATGCGTGATTACCCCGGTACCAACCCGGAGTCTGCCGCGATTGCCTACGCAAAAGCGAATGAGCCGGATGTATATGCTGCCTATATGGCCTCGAATATCACCAATGTGCCTGCCGATGTGATCAAAAAGGGTCACTGGCTTCAACCCCTGGGCGAGAATACTCCGTTATATGACCAAATTTGGGTCGAGGTAAAAGCGAGATAAATGCGCTATAACACTCCGTCTTACAACGTCCCCTGGGCTGGCATGAACCTGGCTGGCGACGATGCCGATATCGGTGTGCTGGGTGTGCCCTGGGATAATGCCACCAGCAACCGGCGCGGTGCTGCCGAAGCGCCTGCAAATATTCGCCGCTGTATTGCTTGCGCAGATCCATTTACAGAAGATGGCGATGTGATTGCTTTGAGCCTTAAGGATTACGGCGATGTGCCGCGCGATTTGGATTGGGCGCGTTATTTTGAGCATGTGGCTGAGCGCGCCCGGCATGCCCTGCATCATCGTTTCGCCCTTTTCCTGGGTGGGGATCACAGCGTGGGCATCCCGATCATACGCGCCATGAGTGCGGCAGTCAGCGAGCCTTTCGGTATTCTGCACATTGACGCGCATGCCGATTTGGAGGATGAATTTGAAGGCAGCCGCTGGAGCCATGCCTGTACTGCCCGGCGCGCCCTGGAAAATGCCAATGTCCATAGTGATGGTTATGTTTACGTGGGGTTGCGTGCGCCGATCGATGACGATATCCGCTTCCTGGCTGAACATCCTGAAATCCAGGTGCATTCCATGCGCGCGATCATCGATCGCGGGATTCCTGCGGTAGCCACGGATGTGATTGCGCGCTTGTCGGCATTCAAGCAGGTGTATATCACCCTGGATGTTGATGCGCTTGACCCGGCTTATGCGCCCGGCACGGGTACGCCCAATGCGGGCGGCATGACAACGCGCGAGTTGTTGAGTCTGCTGCGGCGGGTGGTGCCGGCCTTGAATATCCGCGCGATGGATATTGTCGAGGTGGCCCCGCCGCTTGATCACGCCGATATTACCTCCTGGCTGGCGGTCAAGGTCATTTTTGAGATGTTTGGTATGTTGCAGACCAAATGGAAGAAGACGGATCATGATGATAATCAGATCCAGTAGGGATTGTGGGTAGCTTTGGAGTCTTGAAACCCGGGTAATTCTGTAAGCACGCTTTGTGCCGTTGCCTGTCATTCCCGAAGAACACCGGGACAGGTGTGCGAAACTGGCGCACTTGCACTATGCCGGTTGTGGCCTCGTGCGGGAACCGAGACTATCGCAATCTCCGGTTAACCGGTTGGGTCCGAGACTGGAGGCCCCGCCGATTAGCTGGAGATTGCCACGTCGCGGAGAGCACGCTCCTCGCAATGACAGGAGACAGGAGGCGGGAGGCGAGGTTAGGGTTGCCAGGGCAGGACCAGGGTGAAGATGCTGCCCTGACCAAAAACGCTCTCCACTTCCATTTTGCCGCCTATTTGCTCGGCCATCAGTTGGACCAGTGCCAGCCCCATGCCAGCGCCTTCGTATTTGCGGGATAAACTTACATCCAACTGTGAGAAAGGTTGAAACAGGCGCTGCATATCATTTTCATGGATGCCAATGCCGGTATCACTGATGCTGATGCGCACCTGTTGTTCTTCAGGCATTCCTAGAATGCTTAGCATAATGCTGCCGCCTTCCGGGGTGAATTTGACTGCATTGCTGAGCAGGTTGTTCAATATCTTTCCCAGGCTGTTTTCATCGGTTTTGACCGTGATTGTTGCCGGAGATATGCTGTAACGCAGCGTTTGGTTTCGGGCAAGGGCCTGCTTTTCGAATTTTCTCAGGTTGTACCTGCAGACGGTATCCATTGGAATCACCCCCAAATTAAAATTTTGCTTATCAGACTGCAGCCTGGAATAATTAAGAATTGCTTCGATCAATTTGTGCAGCCGCTGCCCGCTTTGTTCAATGTTATTGATCGCTATCATTTGTTTCTCGTTCAATTCCCCATAGATTTTCATCTGCAGCACCTGGGCCAGCCCGATGACTCCGGTCAGAGGTGTGCGTAGTTCGTGGCTCATGATCGCCAGGAACTCGTCCTTGGCGTGCGATGCTTTTTCCAGTGCAACGTTGGCTTCTTGCAAATCATAGGTGCGATCAATCACATTCTGCTCAAGTCCGTCATGTGCCGCCTGCAGAACTGCCTCGGCGCGCTTGCGCTCGGTGATATCGTGAACGATGTGCACTGCCCCGCTGATTTTGCCCAGGCTATTCCGGATGGGGCTAAAGTGCAGCTCGTACCATTTGCGTTCCAGGGCAGTGTCTCCAAACTGCTGTGTAATGATAAAATTTTCGCCATCAAAGGCGCGCTTCCATAGGTGCACAGCCTCAGCCTTATCGTTTGGAAGGTGCGCCAGGGCTTCGAGCATCGAGTCGCCCGGTTTGAGATCCCGGCCAAATATCTGCTTGAACTCGTCGTGGAAAGCAGAATTAAACACACTGTAGCAGAAATTCGGATCCAACACGGCGATAACATCTCCGGAACTCTCGATGATGTTGGCGAGCTGCTCATTGGCCAAATGCAGGGCCTCCTGCGCCAGCTTGCGCTCGGTGATGTCGCTCACGCTTCCAATTAACGCCAGGGGAGAACCATTGCTGTCCTTTGTAAAGGTAAAGCGGTCCAAAAACCAACGATAATTGCCATCCTTGTGTTTGAAACGATATTCGACCTGATATGCCAGCCCCGTTGTGCCAGCCTGAGCCAGATCCATGATACGATCGATTTCGGCCTGGTCATCTGGATGAATCCAATCCGTAAACTGATTGACCGGCAAATCCAGCATCTCTTTATAGGTATAACCAGCGATATGACTGAAAACAGGGCTGAGGTAATCATAGGCATTGGTCTTCAGGTTACGTTTGTAAGCCGCATCCAGTGAGTTTTCCAGGACTGATCGCAAACGTTCCTGGTTCTGGCGCAGGGTAATTTCGGCCTGCTTGAGCCAGGTAATATCTTCAAAAATGGTGGCAAAGCGCCCCAACTGCGGGCAAAAGGCACGCACACGCAGATGGCGGTTGAATGTTTCCGAAAAATATTCGAATGATATTGGTTTGCCGGTCAACGCCACCTGCCCATAGGCCTCTATCTGGCGTGGGTTGGCCAGAGGCATGATCTCCAGCATGGTTTTGCCGATAATTGCCTGAGGGATTAAGCCTGTATGCTTTTGATAGGCTCTGTTCGCTTCCAGGAAGCGAAAGTCGATCGTACGCCCGTTTTCGTCCGTGATGATCTCTTGCAGCGAAAAGCCTTCCTCCATATTTTCAAACAATTTGCGGAATTTGGATTCGCTCTCTTGTAATTTCATTTCGTCGTGTTTGCGCGGCGTGATATCCCTGGTGATGACCAGCAAAACGGGTTCGCCCGCCAGGCTGATGCGCCGCGCCGAGACCAGCCCCGTGCCGATCGCCCCTGTGGCAGTCTTGAAACGGATCTCGATATCTTTCGCCTCGCCATTGGCCTGCACAAGCTCAACTATCCACCTGGGTTCCTGAATATCCACCCAAATGTTCAAATTATGCATATTTTGACCAATCACCTGCTGACGGGATCCGCCAAACAAACTGCAAAAGGCCGGATTAACATCGATCACGCGCCCGTTTGACAGGCTGTTTACACTGATGGCTTCCGGGCTGGCATTGAACATGTTAGCGAAATGTTCTTCACTCTCGCGTACAGCATCTTCCAGGGTGTGTCGATCGGTGATGTCTCGAAGGTTTCCGATGCGAAACATGGCGCTGCCTTGCGCATCACGGGTGACTGAAAAATGATCTTCGAGCCAACGATAACCACCATCTTTATGCTTGAAGCGGTAAAGCAGCGTGTGTGACTTTTTGGGGGTCTCGATTGCCTGGGCAATGACCTGGTTGCAACAATCCCAATCATCGGGATGGATGAATTCTTGTGCCTGTTCTGCGGTCAAGGCGGTCAATTCGGCGGGGGAATAGCCAGAAATGTCGGTGATAGCCGGGCTGAAGTAATCAAAACCGTTAGTCAGCAGGTTTTGCCGGTAGACGGCATCCGGCGAATTCTCGAGCGCGTTTATGTGGGGTGGGGAATGGGGATCGGGCTGTTTGCCATCCGGGCTGTCTGCCGGTACTTCGACCTGGGTTTGCTCAGCCAGTAAAATTACAGAGCAGTTTGCCAGCGCCGGGTCTGCTTTGATCTGGTGGTAAACATCCACCCCGTTCATATCGGGTAGGTTACTTTCCAGCAAAACCAGGTCTGGTTTTTGCTCGCGAACTATTTGAAGTGCGCTGAGACCGTCAGTGGCTAACAGGCTGTGAAAGCCAGCTTTATCAAAAACACGGGTTGTCTCATTGCGTAGTAGCATATTTGCTGCTGCAACCAAAACCGCCGGCATGTCTTTCATGGGCATTACTCCTGATGTACTCTCATTCCCGAAGAACACCGGGACTGGTGTGCGAAAGGACGCCTCGTGCGAGATCGGGGCGTTTATTCCATGCCAGTCTGGGCAATCCATTCGTAAGCGATATTGTCATGACGACAAGCTGCTGCCGGTTAACCAAAACTTCCACACCAATGGTGTGGCTTGCAAATGACAATCCATTTCACAGCCCGTGCCCTGGGCATGGACCGAGACCGTCGTAGGAATCAAGACCACCCTGTGGGGCGATGTGGAATCATACAGGCTATTGTAATATTGTTGTCTACCGGCTGACGCAGATTTTTATTTGAATTTTGTTTAAGAACTTCAATAACTCAGGCAAAGGTTTTTTATTTCCCCTTGTTCAACCTGCTTGGGTTTGATCCTGTGTATTTTGGTTCGCAGTGGTGCAAGGAGCGACCCCCTCCCAACCTCCCCCATTTGGAGAGCACAAATGGGGGAGGAAAAACATCCACCGCCGGTGCCAAGGTATTAAAATGATCTGAAGGTGGAGAATCTTGCCCTCCCGCAGGTCTCAATTTTACTGTAAAATCAAGCTGATGTTAGTATTTCGTCCCACACGTACTGGGATTATTTCGACCAAGGGATCATTTTTTGCAGGAGCGATTGATGGCACTCAAATGGTGGCAAACGGCAGTTTTTTATCAAATCTATCCACGTTCTTTTGCTGATGGCAATGGCGACGGGGTTGGCGATTTTAGAGGCATGACCGAGAAATTACCCTATCTTCGCGACCTGGGGGTTGACGCGCTGTGGCTTTCACCTCACTTTCCTTCCCCCAACTGGGACTGTGGTTATGACATCTCCGATTACTGCGGAGTGGCGCCTGAATATGGCCGCTTGTCAGATTTTGAAGTTTTTCTCAATGAGGCGCATCATCATGGCTTGAAGGTGATCCTTGACCTGGTGCTAAACCACACTTCTGATGAACATGCCTGGTTTTTCGAGTCGAAATCCAGCCGCAACAACCCGAAGGCCGACTGGTATGTCTGGCAGGATGTCCCGCCCAATAACTGGCAGTCGTGCTTTGATGGCGAAGCATGGACTTATGTTCCAGAACGCGGGCAGTATTACTATCATTACTTTATGCGCCAGCAGCCCGATCTCAACTGGCACAATCCACAGGTGGTGGACGCCATGTGGAAGGCTGCGCGTTTCTGGCTCGATATGGGGGTGGATGGCTACCGGCTGGATGCGGTCGGCACTATTTTTGAAGATCCGCACCTGACCCCGCACGACGTGCCCATGAGCCTGGCGGAACTTCGCAACGCCTCTGACCTGGCGCAAACACCCGAACAAAAGGAAGTTGTTCAAAAATATTGGCATGACATGTTTCAACATCAGTTGGGCCAGCCAGGGGTGCACGATCTGATGAAGCAGTTGCGCGCTATCCTGGATGAATACCCCGGTGACCGGATGCTGGTCGGCGAGGATGACGACCCGGATTATATGGGCAATGGACAGGATGAGCTGCAGTTGGTGTTTAACTTTCCGCTGATGCGCACCGAATTGGACCCGCTCAGTTATCAAGGCAAGACGTTCACGCCTGGTTGGATCCGTGAAAACCAGGCCCAACGCCTGGCAGCGCTGGGTAAAATCTCGTCGGAGGCCTGGCCGTGTAACACGCTCGGAAACCACGATTGTTCGCGGGTGTATACCCGCTTTGGGGATGGCATCCATGATGCGGAGCGCGCCCGGTTGGGGCTGGCGACCATGTTGACCCTCAAGGGCACGCCCTTCCTTTATAACGGTGAAGAAATCGGCATGACCGATAGCCTGATTGGCGATGCCACGCTGCTGCGGGATACGATGGCAACCTGGTATTACGAACGTCTCGTTAATGATCTGCATGTACCTGCCCCTCAGGCTGCTGAGCGAGCCGGCAAGATGTCTCGCGACAAAAACCGGACGCCCATGCAGTGGACCGGCGGGCCGAATGCAGGCTTTTCCCCGGCTGCGGTCCCTACCTGGCTGCCGGTCGATCCAAACCATGCCGATGGGGTTAACGTCAAAGACCAGCTCGGCGATCCGTTATCCTTGTTCAGCTTTTACAAACGCATGCTGCATCTACGCCGCTCAACCCCGGCTTTGATCGATGGCAATTATCAGGTTGTGCACCAGGAGGCCAGTGATTACCTGGCCTTCGTTCGTCAAAACGAACATCAGACTGTTTTGGTGGTGTTGAGTTTTTCTAAGGAGCGGATAAGGTTGGATTTTTCGGATGTGCCGGAAGTTTTGGCGGCTGGGAAGGCCTCCATCCAACCTGTCGCCCCGGGGCTCCACGCGCGGACGATTTTCTCGAGCGCCGGGCGCAGCAAAACAGTTGAGAATCTCAGCGAAATCCACCTGGGCGCGTTCGAGATTTACATTGCCACTCTGGAAGGGTAGACTGAAGATTGAAGAATGAAGAATGAAGATTGAAGATTGAAGAT
>CAIMZS010000209.1 GCA_903846015.1 uncultured Anaerolineae bacterium
CACCAGGCGCACCGAACAGTTTGTTCGCGCCCATGCCGAGATCCTCGCCGAGGTACAAAAAGTTGGTGTCGTTCATGAAAATTCTCCTTGTTTTGGGTTTATTGTGGTTTCAAGTGGTTTGACACCCTTGTGCCGGGTTTGACAGCGGTTTGACGCCGGTTTGACGGTTTTAGGATGGGTTTGACGCGGTTTGACCGGTTTGACGGTTTGACAGGATTTGGGCCAATTTCGGCGTAATGTAGCGCGCGTTATCGCGCTGGGGGTCGCGCAGCACCCAGCCGCGTAGTTCCCAGGATTCGAGTAGTTGGCGCGCCACCCGTTCGCGGCTGCCCCAGCCCACCAGGATCGGGATCGAAAGCCTCCCATCCGTTTCGCGCAAGGATCGGGCGAAGAGCGGGTGTTCCTCAACACTGATGGCAGGCAGAATATTGTGCGCCTGGGATAAAGCCGACTGATCCACAAAGTAAGTCTGTATCGGCCCATGCCGGTCGCTGATCGCTAGACCAGGTCGATTTCCGGGGATACGGTCCGCGCCTTTGCAACCCATCCGTTCGGCCATTTGGCCATTGCGCACCCGGAAGCAGAGCGTCAGACCGACCTGGTCGCGCACTGGTCCGACAATATCCTTGGTGAACTCCTGCGCTGCGAAAACAAAATGAATGCCAAATTTGCGCCCGCGCCAGCCCAGTGTGGCCAATGCCTGGCCCATCGCGCCTTTAGCTCCACCCAGTGCTGTCAGCACTGAACTGGCCTCGTCCAGAACGACCAGGATACGCGGCAAAGGTTCCAGGTGGAATTTCACAGCGAGCGCGTTGTATTCGCTCAGCTTTTGCGGATGCTCCGATAAGCTCTTGAACAATTCTGCGCGCCGGTCACATTCGGCCAGGGCGTATTCGATCAGACTAAGAGCAGCCTGTGGGCTCGTGGCAATAGGAGCGGCCAGATTAGGGTGACCTTCGAGCATCCCGAACGTGGTCTGGTCGATGTCCGAGAGCAAAACCTTCATGTCATCTCGGATGGCCTGGGAGACCAACGACTGCAGGAAGATCGACTTGCCGGAACCGGTATTGCCCAGCACAGCCAGGTGCAGGAACTGATCCCAGGCCAGCAGCACCGGCTGGCCACTGAAACGCACGCCAATCGCCAGCTTTCCACTCGGCGCATCCATCGGCAGATCCACCTTGCGAGGCAGCTTTGGCAATGGCGAGAGCAGAACCACGTAGCGGAGCCCGGAGTGATTCGAAAGATAGACTGGTAGACCGCCCAGGTCGGTGCTGAGTTGGTGCAGCAAATCCGGGTTGATGTAGGGGCTGTGATCGCCCAGTTTGGCCGTGTCCAACACGGCGATCAATGGTGTCATGCCCGCCAGTTGGGTCACATAGAAACTGCTGAAGGCCGGGGTGAGCTTTCGGCGCGTCAGTGCAGCAGACAACTGGTGCGAGACAGTTTCTGCCAATCGCATTTCGCGGTGAGAAATCGTGAGGTTAGTCGTTGTTGGTTGAGCTTGTTGAAACATGATTTTCTCCTTGTTCCCTCAAATCGGTCTCGATGGCATCCCGGATAATGCCAGGAATGACATCGCCCAGCAGTGGGCGGGCCTGCTCTGGTGTAATTACTTGAACAACTGTGGGTGTTGGCAACATGCTTTGCGCAGCCATCTTTTGAGCCAGCGCCTTGCGTTGTGGGTTGGGCTGTATTTGTGTTCCACGCGTGGCCAGGTCGATCATCTGATCTCTCGCGGTGGTGGCTGACTGGATTTCCGGGGAGGTCAGGGCTGGGATGGACGGCTTTTTACCGGAGAGATCCAGAAGTGGGTAGGGGTTGCGATCCGCATCATAGACATTGCCATCGATAATCAACAAAGGCGCATCACCGCGTAAATCACGTTGGATCGGACGCACCTTGCTCCAACGCAAGGCAATCACCAGCAAGACCATCAGGGTGATCCCCAACGCCACCCAGGGAGCGGTGGCCTGGACTTTGTTCATCATGCGTTCACGCTCGATCGCCAGTTCCACGCTGACGGCCTGACCATGCAAAGCAGTTGCCTGGGCGCTGGCTGCGGCAGCATCCACTGTGGCGGTGATGTCCAAAGCGCGCTGGGTGGAAGTAGCCTGCCAGGTCTGCTGAGTGGCAGCCATACCTAAAGCCCCCTGGGTTGCCGTAGCCCGAATGGACTGCTCTGTGGATGTGCTATTGGCGGAAGAAGCGGTTTGTTGGACCGAGGCGGTGGCCGTCCAACCGGTCATCGTCCAGGCGCGCTCGGTGGCTGATTCAACAGCTGCCTGCGTGGGCACATAAGCAGTG
>CAIMZS010000210.1 GCA_903846015.1 uncultured Anaerolineae bacterium
GAAAACGCGGATAAAACCTTTTTTAATTATTGTTGAAGGAAGAAATTTCCCATGTTGAACCCAAATTTTGCGATTTTCAGATTGGTCAGCGATTATTCGAGCAAAACCGCTCGTCAATGTACAAAAAAGGTTATCCCAGCTACCCAGCGGCATGTGTTCAACCTTTGCCTGACTATTACGAATTTCACGAATATTTTTTATCATCAAAAGGATTTCCCGCTCCACTGCCCCCAACCATAAATCCCCGCCGAATGACGAGGATTTATGGATTGCTTTCTAAATATTCAACAGCTACAAGTGTGCTTTCGGGCCATCTTTTACCCGGAAACACGTCAATTCTGATAGGTGAACTGTTTTGCCTAGCGCTTGAAAATAGGTGCAGGAGCCGGAAATAAAAGATTAGGAAGGGCCTATATGCTCCCCAAGGATAGTACTTTCTGAATTCGAAAACAACTTGGCTGTTCCATCACCTGCATGATTAAGCCGCATCAGGCGCGGCGTGACCCACGGGCGCAGGACGGGTGCGCTTTGAACGGTGTTTTGCTCTTGTTCTTGCTGGGGTGCGGGGGTTTCATTTTCCATTGGATTCTCCTTGTGAACAGCATTGAATAGAAAAAACAAACATTGCAGCTATAACTATACTCTAAAAACCTGTTTAACCCCGCACCACAGCGTTTAACTTTTGTGTAAGTTTTGTTTAAGCCAGGCTTAAACAAAACTTGCACAAAGGTG
Organism: uncultured Anaerolineae bacterium; assembly: GCA_903846015.1. Lineage (GTDB taxonomy): Bacteria > Chloroflexota > Anaerolineae > Anaerolineales > Villigracilaceae > UBA5195. Next base: position 733 of record CAIMZS010000210.1, read on the forward strand.
GGGGCTTCGTAGGGGCGCGGGTGCGCGGCCCCGATCTGGAATGTCCAGTGAAAATTTAATCACGAATAGGAGCGCGAATGGGACGAATTTCACGAATATTTTATGACGATGAAAGGATCAATTCCAGGCAAAGCACCCGTATCAATCACCGATTTCAGCGCGGTATAGTTTTCGGCTTCCCAAGCAGAGCAAAGCCAGCAGCGCCGCCACTCAGTATTAATTAAATATTTATTACCGGATTCTGCATTACGTGCTAAACTCAGTGTATCGATACCAAATAGAATCTAAGAAACTCAGATAAATTCCCTTCGTTTCTGTAAAAACAGCCACACTGTATCATATATGTTTTTTTAAATCCAACTGTACAGGGGACTGACAAGATGATTGTTAGACTGTTGGTTACCTCACGTCACAAGCTGGAGCAAGGTGATGAAACAGTTGTCTTTATTTGTAAAAACAAAAACCACGTTGATCCTGGTATCTGTTTTCCTTGTGGCGGGGGCGCTGTTTAGCGTTTGGATGTTTCAAAGCGCAGACCACCAGAAGCGCGACGATTTGCTGGATCAGGCCCGCCTGGTTACCCAGGCCCTGGATGTCGCGAGCATAAAAACCCTCTCGGGCTCCCCGGATGATTTGACATCTTCCCAATATCAGTCTATCAAGCAGCTGCTCATCACCCTGCGAGCGGCCAATTCAAAATACCGTTTTCTGTATCTCATGGGGCGCAATAGCGCTGGACAAATATTTTTCTTTGTAGATTCTGAACCAGTCGATTCGCCCGATTATTCTGCGCCCGGTGATATTTACGCTGAAGCCTCATCTGAAGATTACAGCGTATTTGACAATAAGACCGCCAATGTGGAGGGCCCGGTCTCTGACCATTGGGGCAGCTGGGTCTCGGCGCTGACTCCCCTGGTCGATCCGGTTACGGGAGAAGTCATCGCCGTGGTGGGGATGGATGTCGATGCGGTTTATTGGAATATGGATGTGCTTACCAGGGCCGCCCTGCCTGTGTCGCTGCTTCTGGCTTTGTGGCTGGTTTTTAGCTTTGTCCTGCTGCGGCGTACGCAAGCAGCCTTGCTCCAGAGTGAAGACAAATATCGTTCCATGTTTACGGCGCTCAGCGATGGCATTATCATGCAAAATGCCAGCGGTAAGATCATCACCTGCAACCCCGCCGCCGCCCAAATGCTCGGGCTGACCCAAGACCAGATGCTGGAAAATACGCTCATCGATCCGCACTGGCATACCATCCATGCCGACGGCTCAGATTTCCCCATTGAAATGCACCCGGCTGCGCTTGCTTTGCGCACCGGACAGGCGGTGCGCAACCAGGTCATGGGGATTTCCAAACCGGGTGGTGGAGTGGGGTGGTTTAATGTCAATGCTGAACCGATGTTCAACCCAGGCGAAACCAGCCCCTATGCAGCGCTGACCTCGTTTGCAGACATCACCATGCGCGTCGAGGTGGAAACTGTGATCCAGCAGGAAAAGCAATCCCTGGCGAAATTACTATCTGTTTCACAGGAATTTCTGGAAAATTCTGCCGCCGAGCTGGATGTTCAAAAAATAACCGATAACCTTCTGGAGATTTCAGGCGGCAAGTTTGCTGTTTTTAACCTGTTTGACAAAAACGGCAAAGATTTTCGGACTGTGGCATTCTCCGGTTTGAGTGAGCAATTCCAGAAAGTAACCTCGATGCTCGGGTTTGATTTGAAAGGGAAAAAATGGGCGCATGACCCGCTGCGCGAAGCAAAAATTAGGGATAACATCATCACCCGCTTTCCATCCATGTTGGATCTGGCTGGGGAAGTGATTCAAAAACCCGTCATGAACCTGGTGAAAAAAATATTCAAGCCCGGTGAGGCCGTGGTTGCCAAAATTTTTACCAGTGAGCAAAACCTGGGTGATTTCACCATCATCATGCCATCGGGCCAAAGATTCGCTGCTGATAACCAGGTTTCCATTTATGTGCGCCAGGTGGGGCTGCTGCTGCAGCGCACGCAGGCCGAAGCGGCGCTGCGCGCCAGCCAGCAAGTCTATCGTCAACTGGTTGAACAGGTGCCCGAAGTGATTTATACCGATGAAATCGGAGGCAGTTGGCGCTTTCTGGGACCGAATATCAAGTCTTTGTGTGGATATAGCGCCGAAGAATTGTTAGCTGATCCAATCCTTTGGCTGAACATGATCCAGGTCGAAGATCGCGCTGAGTTGAAGGCGAAAGTCAATTCCCTGGTTGATGGAGACGTGTTAAATGCCGAGTATCAAATTAAGACACGCGCTGGCGGCTTCGTGTGGGTGCGCGATCATGGCGTTGTAATAGAGGATAACGCCACAGGTACAAAGTTGATCCAGGGGCTTTTGGCTGATATTACCAAACAAAAAGGAAATGAAGCGGCGCTGGAAGAAAGTGATGCCAAAATACGCGCCATTGCCAACTCGGCTATGGATGCCATTTTGATGATGGACCCGCAAGGCAAGATTTCCTACTGGAACCCGGCTGCCGAGACCATTTTTGGATATTCTCACGCCGAAGCCATTGGGCAGAATCTCCACAACCTGATCGTGCCGCAGCGCTATCATTCCGACGTTAACGCCGCGCTGCCGGCTTTTCTGAAAACCGGGGAGGGCGCCGCGATTGGCAAATCGCTTGAAATGGCCGCATGCCGAAAAGATGGGACTGAAATCCCCGTTCAACTTTCTCTTTCCACTTTTCGCTTGAATGACGCCTGGTATGCCGTCGGGATTATCAGCGATATCACCAGCCGCAAACAGGCCGAGGCCGAAATCCTGGAAAGCAACCGCCAGCTCAAGGAGACTATCACCCGCGCCAACATGTATGCCGCCCAGGCCGAACTGGCTAATATCGCCAAGAGTGAGTTTTTGGCAAATATGAGCCATGAAATTCGCACCCCCATGAACGGGGTCATTGGCATGACCGGCCTGCTCCTGGATACCAACCTGGACGAAGAACAGCGCCGCTATGCTGAAATCGTGCGTTCCAGCGGCGAGTCGCTGCTGACCTTGATCAACGATATCCTGGATTTCTCTAAAATTGAAGCCGGCAAGCTGGAGCTGGAGCTGCTCGACTTCGACTTGCTGAGTATGCTGGATGATTTTGCTGCCACCCTGGCCATGCGCGCCCATGAAAAAGGCCTGGAACTGTTGTGCGCTGCTGACCCGGATGTGCCCGCCTTGTTGCAAGGCGACCCGGGACGCTTGCGCCAAATTCTCACCAACCTGGTGGGCAACGCCATCAAATTTACATCCTTTGGCGAAGTTGCCGTGCGGGTTACGATGTCCGATTTGCACCCTGAAATCGAGAATCAGGTTGAGCTGCGTTTCTCGATCCGTGACTCAGGCATTGGGATTCCCTCTGAGAAGCTTGCGCTGCTCTTCAACAAGTTCAGCCAGGTGGATGCTTCCACCACCCGCAAGTTTGGCGGTACCGGGTTGGGTTTGGCCATTTCCAAGCAGTTGGCAGAATTGATGGGCGGCAGCATCGGTGTGAACAGTCAGCCAGGCCAGGGGTCTGAATTCTGGTTTACCGTGCGCCTGAGGCTGCAGCCGGTGGGCCGGCCTGAAAGCCGCAATGAAGCCCAAACCCAGCTCACGCTGATGGGTACGCGCATTTTGGTGGTCGATGATAACACCACCAGCCGGGAAATTCTCAACCTGCGGCTGACTTCCTGGGGCATGCGCAACTCAGAAGCGAGCGGCGGCGCGGCTGCTCTGCAAGCCCTGATTACCGCGTACGAGCAGGATGACCCTTTCCAGGTTGCAATTTTGGATATGCAGATGCCTGAAATGGACGGCGCGACACTTGGGCAGGTTATTAAAAGCGATCCGCGCCTGGCTGGCACACACCTGGTCTTGTTGTCATCGCTGGGAGAGCGGGGCGATGCCAGACGGTTTGAGCAGCTTGGGTTTGAAGGTTATCTGACCAAACCCCTGCGACACGCCGATCTTTTTAGCGTTCTTTCCACCGCCCTGGTTGGCAGGGCTGAGGCGGTTGAACCTGGCTCGATCTTGACGCGGCACTCAGTCCGTGAATTCCAGCAAGTCAACATCGCCGCCGGGACACATATTTTGCTGGCAGAGGACAACATCACCAATCAGCAAGTGGCCCTGGGTATTCTCAAAAAATTCGGTCTGAGAGCCGATGCCGCCGCCAACGGCCTCGAAGCACTCAAGGCCCTGGAAAACATACCCTATGACCTGGTGTTGATGGATGTTCAGATGCCTGAGATGGATGGTTTGGAAGCCACCCGGCGTATCCGTGATCCGCGTTCAAAGGTTCTTAATCACACTATTCCAATCATAGCCATGACAGCCCACGCCATGCAGAGCGACCGCGATCTGTGCCTGCAGGCTGGAATGAACGATTATGTTTCCAAGCCGGTCAATCCACAGGTGCTGGCCGAGACACTTGAACGCTGGCTGCGATTGGTTGGGATGACCAGGCCAGCCGCGCCGGCCAACCTGCCTGCTCTGGCTCAAGAGGCCATACCAGCCATAGAAGAAATTATTCCAGACAAAACTGTCTTTGACAGACTTGCCCTGATGGATCGCTTGCTGGATGATGTTGAACTGGCCCGCATCGTTGTCGATGGCTTTGTGGACGATATCCCGCTGCAAATCCAGGCCTTGAAAGACTTCCTGAAGTCAGGGGATGCCTGTGGTGCCGAGCGCCAGGCCCACTCCATCAAGGGCGCGGCTGCCAATATAGGTGCCGAGGCCCTGCGAGCAGTCGCGGGTGAAATGGAAGTGTTTGGGAAATCTGGCAACCTGTCCGCCGTTCGACAACGTACCGGCGAACTCGAAAAACAATTTGTCCGCTTGAGTGAAGCGCTCGAAAAAGCATTCTAATCCGCTCCTTCAAACCAGAGTGCGCTTCTGGTTTGCTGCGGGCTATACTACTGTTTCAAGTTCATTCAAACATCCGGAAACTGGCGAACAAAATTAAGTTTGCCAGGCATGAATAAAGCGCGGGGTTAAAGCCATCTGCATATAAAATGCAAATCTCGCCAGGGATGTACAAATGTTTTGTTGTATACTTTCCATTTGCCAGGAACAACGCGCCACTTTTCGCCGTGATTTGCATGGACGTCTCATTTGTATTTTGCTGTATTTTGCTGTATGTTGCGCGTGGCAATAATCTTAAACATGGAGATTCTTATGGAAATTGTACAACCAGAAAAAGTTGGATTGTCATCCAGACGCTTGCAGCGCATGAGCCAGACCATGCAGCAGTATGTTGATCAGCAGGCTTTCGCCGGGATCATTACCCTGGTGGCGCGTAAGGGACAGGTAGCCCATCTGGAGGCCTTCGGCTGGCAGGAGCTGGAAACCAACCGGCCCATGAGGCTGGATACCATTTTCCGGATTTACTCGATGACCAAACCGGTCACCAGCGCCGCGGTAATGATGCTGTGCGAAGAAGGCCGGCTGCGCCTGAGCGACCCGGTCTCGCGCTTCATCTCTGAGTTTAAAGATGCCCGTGTGATGGTTGCGCGTGGCGGCTGTGACTATGATCTGGTACCCGCCAAGCGCGAGATAACCATTCAAGACTTGCTGACTCATTCAGGGGGTTTGAGCTATGGGTCTGACCCGCAATCTGCCCTGGACGATCTGTATCGGAAGACTTTAGAACACATGGACAAGCAGGTCGAGCCGGTGCTGGAGCAGAGGATGACTGCCTTTGCCCAGGCCAGGTTACCGCTGGCCTTTCAACCGGGCACGGGTTTTCGATACAGCGTTTCGACCGATATCCTCGGTTATATCGTCCAAAAGGTATCTGGTCAGTTGTTTGAGGATTTTCTGCTGGAGCGTATTTTTCAACCGCTGGGAATGGTGGACACGGCCTTCTATGTGCCGTCCGAAAAAGCGCACCGCCTGGCAGCCGTATATGGACCGGCGGAAAAAGGCGGCATCCAGGCCATCGAGCCGTCCCAGGGCAGCCGCTACCTCCAGCCCACCCGCAACCCATCCGGCGGGGGCGGGTTGGTCTCCACCATCAGTGATTATTTTCGCTTTGGTCAGATGATGTTGAACGCAGGTGAATTGGATGGGATCCGCTTGTTGGGGCGCAAGACGGTGGCATGGATGCTGCAAAACCGCCTGCCGCAGGGAGTTTACCCCTTCGATGAAGCCTGGAACGGCATGGGGCTGGGTGGTTCAGTCATGATCAACCCTGGTGTATCCCCTGAGCCAGGCTCAGTCGGGAAATACGGCTGGAGCGGCGCGGCCAATACCAATTGGTGGATGGACCCATCCGAAGAGCTGCAAGGCATCCTGATGCTGCAGTATATGCCTGCTTTCACCGTTCCAATCACCAACGATTTTGCGATGCTGGCTTACCAGGCGCTCGAGTAAACTGCCCCTCCCCCATTTGCGCTCTCCAAATGGGGGAGGTTGGGAGGGGATCGCCTCCCATAAATTGCGCACTTTGCAATTTTGGGGAGGTGGCCGAAGGCCGGAGGGGGTCCGCACTGAGCTCGTCTCGCTGGGCGAATAAACCATAAACAATATTTCAGTCGCAAATTAAATGACGGAAACATGCGAAATTAGAAAACAGGACAGTGGTTTTATTCCACCGTCCTGTTTTCTAATCCAAATAAGCGCTAATAATTAGCGTTTGTACACCTCAAATTCATAAAGGGAGTAATTATTCATATAAGGAGCCCTTTGAATCATCTGAATGCCAACGCAGCGCGCCGTTTGCTGTGAAATTGTAATTGTGGAAGTTCCAGCAGAACCTCGAGAATATGTAACTCCATCGTAATAGAAATTTACACAATCGCTGGACCAGATCACATAGAATCTTGCCGCATAAGCATTCTCCCAAGTAATCACATATTGGTTGAAGGTTTGGCTGCTCCCAAAATCTACAAAATAATTTTGTGTTCCGAGTGTTGAGCTGATGCCTGATGACCAGCGAGTACCGAAATTACCATCATTTCCCTTTGCAGGCAAGTAGCTGCTGCTTTCGGATGATGTTGCATACGCCGGTTTATTCAAGGCAAAATTGGATGATCCTGTGGATGAAGTTGATCCGCAAACGACGTTTGTTCTGGATGATTCTCCATAGGAGTTATAGGCAGAGATCTGGAAGCAATATGTACTCCCGGCAGAGAGACCTGTAAATGTGTAGTTTGTCGAATTAATGGATGGCGTGGCGATCCAGTTATTATTGTTATAAATTTTAAAACCGGTTTCATTTGAAGAATTGTCAGACCAATCTAGCCTGACGCTGCTGGTGCTGGTACCCGTGACTGATAGATTGCCTGGTGCATATGGACTGGTGCCATTTGAAAAGGTTGATCCGCAAACGGAGCTAGTTCTGGACGATTCCCCATAGGAGTTATAAGCAGAGATCTGGAAGCAATATGAACTCCCGGCAGAGAGACCTGTAATTGTGTAGGTTGTCGAATTAATGGGTGGGGTGGTGATCCAGTTATTATTGTTGTAAATTTTAAAACCACTTTCATTCGAAGAATTGTCAGACCAATTTAATCTGACACTGCTGGTGCTGACACCCGTGACTGACAGATTGCTTGGTGCATATGGACTGGTACCATTTGAAAAGGTTGACCCGCAAGCAACACTTGTTTTGGATGATTCCCCAGAGGAGTTGTAGGCAGAGACCTGGAAGCAATATGTACTCCCAGCAGAGAGACTCGTAAATGAGAAGGTAGTCGAATTTGCGGATGCGGTGGTAATAAAGTTATTATTGTTGTAAATTTTAAAACCGGTTTCATTCGAAGAATTGTCGGACCAATTTAGCCTGACACTGCTTGTGCTGACACCGGTAACCGTCAAATTGCTCGCAGCAGCGGGTTGAGAATTGGGGATGGATTGAGTAATGGATGTCTTTCTATAGGCCCAGATAGTCGAAGTTGCCGGTAAATCTGGTCCTCCATAAAACCGGAAATTTGAACTATCTGAAAAGCCCACTGCAGTTGCTTCCGAAATAGATGCGCAAGAACTTGAAAAAGCTTCAATGTGTAAATGGGAATAATTACCATTCTCGGTTGCAGGCGCTGCCAATGTTCCTACATAACTACCACTTGTAACATGAACTGCTGGGGCTCTTGATGACAAATGTCCAATTTGATAACAACCGCCAGAATCCAATTGGAAATTAATCATGTCTGTCCGGGTGCTGAGGTAATAAATTGTTCCATTTGTTGGGGCTGTAATCAGTTTGCCAGAGGCTGCTTTGTTATTTCCATTGCAACCATAGTTTCCGCTGGTCACACTTGCAGGGTCAGTTGTCAGGTCAATTGAATACTTTAATTTACCTGTATGCGTAATTTCTTTTGTATTGAATCCTTGACAGATGTACCAGGTTCCTGTCCCAGGGAATATTAGGTTTCGGGATTGAAGAAAACTGGCCGAATATTTTTCAGCATTGTTTCCTAATGCCTGAACTTTTAATGGGGGGAATGGTCCAACCAAAACGAGCGTCAACATTATACAAATGGCTGCAAACAATATTTTTTTCATTCATTTTCTCCCTTCAAATCGAAAAACGGACCATCGGTTTAGGTCCGCTGATAATTCTCAGAGAAAAGAAATATTGTCCCTCTCTAAGCTTTCGGCGGCCTGGCGATCATGGCTGGAAGTCCCAGCTTTAGACCCTTAGCTTTGCGTCCCTGATTTTCACCAAGTTTGCTAATTCGAGCTATAAAATCATTATATTAGGCAAGAGCCCAATATGCAATTCTTTGAAAGCTGTTTGTAAGGTTTACCTCTACGATGCTTCGCTCTCACTAATTTCTGGGAAGATACCCCTGCCGCCCTGCGCCCAGCCGACTTCCAGGCGCCATTCAACCCGGTCCCGTCTGATGGCTGGTATTCCTTCGATCTGACCAATGGCGCAGGTATCATTAATAAGCTGCCCAGGCTTGGCGGTCTTACTCAGTTTCGTGTGCGCTTCAAGCTGGACGATAACAATAATACGATGCGCCTGGTAATGTCCCCCAAGAAGACTTGGTGCCATTTGCCGGTGAATCATCAATGATTCACCCAAAACATAGCGGTATTGTTAAAGTTTCGTTAAAGCTTGAGCAATTATTTTGCAAAGTTTTACTCTTTGTGTTAGAATGCTCAAAGTAATTGATGGATGAACGCCGAATCTTATTGATCGGGGAACCCAATTTCGGGGCGAAACTACGCATTCGCGTGGTAGAGCAAGTCTTCTGTTCCAGCCCGGCAGCTAACCTCGTAGGCGTCGAAGATCACACAGGAAATACCATTGCAATGGGTGTTTTTTCGTCGTGAGGCTTCGCGCATTGCGAAGGGAATTGTCGGACGACAGATAGACTTGTTTTTACTTAAAGGAGAACGCGATGTATAACTATATCAACTACCTACTTCCAGACGAACACCAGGGCTGGAAAAGCGCTTATGAGATTGAGCTTGCGGCTCGCAAGCACGAAAGCCAGCGGGTCCGGATGCTGAACGAAGAAACCGCCTGGGGTCTGCCGCCAGTGCAAACCGGTGGCAGCCGAAAAGCAGGACTGCTGTCCTTCTTAAAAGCGCCTATGCACATGCTCGCAGCCCTGATCGGGTAAGCGAAGCACTCAAAAAGAGCGGATTCCCGCAACGGAATGCGCTCTTTTTATTTTGGGACCCTGCACTGCTCTGGGCCATCCCTACGGTTTTGACAGATTACGCAAATGAAAAGCACTCCCCACTCGTCCGGTAGGAACAGA
>CAIMZS010000211.1 GCA_903846015.1 uncultured Anaerolineae bacterium
AGTGTCCGAACCGGCACTATCGGCCGTGCTAGAACCGGCACTATCGGCCGTGCTAGAACCGGCACTATCGGCCGTGCTAGAACCGGCACTATCGGCCGTGCTAGAACCGGCACTATCGCAGAACCGGGTACCATCGTTTGATTTTAAAACTGCCAGTAGTACTATTTGGCAGTTGGGCAAGTCTTTTCTTGCGCGTTTCCTGATAAATACGCATTTCTTCTGCCAGTGGGTATCAGCCAAGATTTCCAGTTGGGTCAAGGAACAAAACACTGGTCGTGTCTTCTCATCTGACGAAGTAATGTCGCAAGTGATGCCGCTCGTATCCGCGGCGTAGAGTACACTGCGGATGAAAAGTGTCTGCCTTTCGCATCGACAGACGTTTGGGAGGTTGGTTTATTGAAATGCTGCTCATGCCGCCGCGGAAAATCAAGCTGTTGTTTAAAGCTGTGCAGATTTTGCTGGAGTGGGGAAGGCTCATTGCGCAGCTTGAGTCTACAGGAATAACTTTACCAGCAATAGACTCGCTTATTTCAGCAACAGCTCTAACCCACAAGTTAACATTAGTCACCCGAAACGTTGACGATTTCAATGGCACAGGCGTTGAAATAAATAATCCATGGGCATAAACTACGGCCAGGCGCTGACTTCAATCTCGCAGTCTCCTGGATAGTTCACGTAATGGTGACTCCCATCGTAGTCACGAGACAACCATGCCCGTGGCCGTGCAGAACGGGGTACCATTTTATGGCCGCTTTTTTATTTACACCTGGCCAGATCGAGGCAGGTTTTTGAATCTATTAATGAGCACCTTTTGGTACTCATTGGGCTGTTCCCAATGGATCTCGTGTCCCGTATCAAACCAGATGATTTCTTTTTGGGGTGCAGTGATGGCATCCATCAGCGCCACCGCACTGGAGGGGACGGTCAGCAAATCCCATTTGCCGAGCAGGAAAAAGACCGGGATTTTGAATTCAGTACCATCTTTGTACAGGTCAATGTTCTGGTTACACTCCTCATAGGTCAGATTGACGGAATGCGCCTTGTTCCTGAGCCAGGCCAATGCATCGGTGAATGTGTACTCAGTGGAGAAAAGCAATTCCCTGACAACCAGGTTGGCGATATTGATATATTTGGCATCCCCGCCCAGAACATTGCTCCACTTGAAGCGCACCATCATCCCGGCAAATGCCTCGTGACCCGGTTCAGCCTGGTGCAAGACCCCTTTGACTTTGGGAACATTCTTGTAAGGCGGCGCACCTAATAATTCCAATTCCCGGATGGCTTCCTGATTTTTCGCCTGCCGGGCCACCTTCAGCGTTTCCGCGTACGCCATGCCTTCACCGTCTCGCGACATCTGTCCCAACCCGGCAAAAGCCCGGTAGTATTCAGGATGCCTGACCGCCAGCATGTAACCCAGGCCGCTGCCCCAAGAATGCCCGACCAGGAAAATCTTATCCTGCTTGAAGCGTTCGCGCAGGTACTGGGTAACATCCAGCCCATCGGCGACAAACTGCTGCTTGTTATAGGTCTCGTCCGGCACCGGTTCCAACCCCGAAAGCCCGGCACCGCGCTGATCCCACTGCACAACAACAAAATGCTTTTCGAGTTCTTTTTGGAAATTGCGCAGAATGCCGATGTGCGCCGACCCTGGGCCACCGTGCAGGAACAACAAAACGGGGTTGCGCCGATCCACACCGCGAATCAGCAGCCATTGTTTTACGCCGTTAATCGGAACTGAAAACAACTCGGCGATGGCGTGTTCGCCCTGAATTGCGAGAGTGCGGCGCGGGCCAAAATAACGATATGCCAAAAACCCGCCCACCAATAGCAAAATAAGCGCGAACAGTATCCCCAGAAAGGTCAAAAGTGAGTTTAGCATCATATCTCCTCGCGCGCCTCGCCATGCGTGACGGGCAACAGCGCCAACAGCGCCAGCAGCTGCGCACCAGCCATTACCAGCCAGATGACATTGTAATCACTGCCCGCCAACTGGATGACCCAACCGCCTAAAATCGGGCTGGCAACAAACCCCAGCGTGCGCGCCACCTGCAAAATGGCGCTGTACGTTCCCAACAGGGCATCCGAAGGGGCAGAATCGAGCATCATCGGCTCCTGTGTGACCATGACCATGGCCCAGGATGCGCCAAGAAAGGCCATCAACCCCCAAATGGTAACCGGGCTGGCAAACCAATAGATCATTAGGGCAACCGGTATAAATAAGGAGATGCCCAAAGCCTGCGTAGATTTACGCTTCAGCCACTTCGTTGCAATTGCGCTGGCCGGGAAACTGAACAGGATAAACGCCGCGCCGCCCATTGCATACACCAGTGACGAATTGCCCGCATTGAGACCGAGCACCGCAACGCCATAAGAACTGGTGAAAGTTTGCATCTGTCCGAAAGCGATGTAAGTAAAAAAGGTGTTGAAAATGAGCAGGATGGTGCTGATGAGATGTTCGCGCGGCAGGGTACGCAATATCCCGAGCATTTTCCGGGGCGAAGGGCGGGAATCCGGCTCCACCCTGGTTTGCGCCGTCGGTTCCCGAACATACACTGCCGCTGAAAGAATTGCTGCACCGACTATGCCGCTCACCACCCAAAACGGCAGTTCCGGGCGGATTCCAAATAAAGCGGCTGCCGCCAACGCCCCAACAATCCCTGCCGTCCCGCCGGCGATACCGCTCAGAGCCGCCGCCATGCCGCGATATTTGGAGGGCGTGATGTCGTAGAGCAGCACCGTCGCCGGGCCGCGGATAATTGCCAGGGCAAACAGGAAAAGACCCAGGTTGAGCAGGAAAATTGTTAAGGTGGCATTCTGCGCAAGAAATGGAATCAGGCACAGGGTTAGCAGGATGAACGGTGCCGGAAGTGCGTACCAGGGTTTTCTTCGCCCGAAACGACTGTGGGTGGAGTCACTCAATATCCCAACAACGGGATTCACCACCAGCCCAATCAGATTACCGAGGGTCAGAACCAGGCCCGTCGCCGCCGCACTTAATCCAAAACCGCTCAAGTTACTCGCGAAGTTCGGATTTCCCGCCTGGAGCCAGAGCGGAACGTAGGTGTTGTACAACACCCAGACCAGTTCGGCGCTGGCCGGCACCAGGGCGGCGACGAGCATCTGCTTCCAATTGGGCGCGTTCATTAGAAAGTCAAATCAGAGGTGGAACAGGCAATGCGTTTATCTGTGGGAAGCCAGCCGAACGAGCCAGGGGTATCGGGAACGGGGATGTATTCCAGGCCGATATAACCAGCGTAGTTCATGGCTTCGATTTGCCCGAGCAGGTATTTCCAGTTGATTTCCCCTGTGCCGGGTTGGTTGCGAGTAGGGGAATCGGCGATCTGGATATGTCCTATCTGCGCAAAGTGCAACTGCAGCAATTTGACCAGGTTGCCCTCGGTGCGCTGGGTGTGGTAAACATCAAATTGCAATTGCAGGCGCGAACTGTTCACGCCTGCAATGATTTCGAGCGCATCGGAGGTACGGCCTAAGATGTAGCGCGTGTGTTCAAAGCGATTGAGCGGCTCGAGGAAAAAGGTGATGTTTAAAGTCTGCTCGATCGCCCAGGCAAGATTTTCTGAAAGACAGTCGAACATCTCAGCGCGGGATAGACCCGGCACCTCGTTACCAGCCTGAACGTTGAGACGGCTACATCCCAGGTGACCCGCCAGTTCGATTGCAGCCAGCGTTCGTTCTCGCCACCAATCCTTTTTAGCCGGATCATTCGGAAAACCACGATCGCCCGCTGGGACATCGCCTGAATCAACGTTGAATAAAACCACTTCCACCCCTGAGGAGCGCTTGGCAGTGACCAATGCATCATGATCAACGCCGATCGGCCACATGAACTCAACCGCGCCAAAACCTGCCTGAGCGGCAGCGCCCAGGCGTTCCACAAAGGGTAATTCCTTGAATAACATCGTTAGATTTGCAGACCATTTAAGCATAAAATAATCCGTGGCTTAAGCTTGATTTTGAGGATTATCCCCACAAGAACTGGGGTCTACCTCGAAGGAATAGCATGATTTTAGAACAAGACTGAAGCGCCTCGTGGCCGTGATGGAACCGGCACTATCGCTGGAACCGGGACTATCGCAATGACAAACGGAACCGGGTACCTTTAGAGACTGGTTCTTTACCAATTCGTTTCTTCGTTTGTGACGGGCTTGGCTTCGCCTGTATCGCCTTTCAGACGGAAAGTCAACAGAAGCGCGAGGAAGGGGCCAACGATGAGGGCAATAAAGATGACACGGAAATCATTACCTAACAACTGGATGATCGCACCCCAAAACGGCACTGAGATAACCGAAGCTAAAGAAGTGATAGCCGCCATCGCGCCAACTGTCACACCCATAACTCTCTTGGAAGGAACCATTTCCGTCGCCATTGGCAGGCACATCACGTCTGTAATACCATTTGCTACGCCAAGCATCACCAACACCACTAACAGGAGCGCCATGCTGTTGAGCATGAATTGCACAATCGCCATGACGATAAAAATGACCAATGCGATCCGCAGCATATTCTTGCGCCCAATCCAATTGGCAAGAAAGCCTGCTGGAATGGCGGCAATAAGATACCCAACAAAGTAGATGGCCACATTCATGGCTCCCTGGTTTTCGGGCACACCCAGTTCATTAATAATGTAAGAGACGCCGAAGGTTTCCAACGCAGCAACGCCAAAGATTGTCAGGAATTTGACAAAGGAAATTGTCAACAACGCGTTCAGGTCTTCTTTGGGGAATTGCTTTAAACCGCTTACCAGAGCAGCCAATCCGCGCGGCTCATCTGCTTCACTTTTCTCAGGCGCAACATAATCAGGTTCCTTAATGAAGATGGCATATAAGATCACCACTAGCAAAAGGAATCCACCGCCCACCCAAAACGGCAAACCGGGGTGAATGCTGTAGAGCATATTGCTGGTCATAAATGTGGCCACAAAGGCGATGCCGCCAAAGAAAGCCACAATACTCCAGACGCGTGTGCGCACAGCCGAAGGCACCAGCACGAACTTCAACCCATTTTCTGCGGGCAGCGCAATGCTCCAACTAAAGACCATTGCAGAGGCAGCCACAATAGTGATGATAAAAAATGGAATCAACGCACTCAGGTTACCGCTCTTCTCTGGTGGAATGCCGAGAAACCCAAAGGGTAGCGCAATGTAACATAACGCCGCCAATAAACCGCCGCCAACTACCATGCGTTTGCGACTTTTGACACGGTCACTAAGGTTGCCAAAGATGGGTTGCAGAAGCACGATACTCAGGTTGTCGAGGGACATGATTAGCCCGGTGATGAAGGCTCCCAGACCAAACCCCACCGCTTTGGAAGCGCCCAACACATTGAATTCGGGATTTCCCGATTGGAAAATCACTGGCAGGTAAGAGTTATACGTCCCCCAAATCACGAACCACGAGGCAAACCACAAGCCAAAGATGATGGTGTATTTCCAGTTGATGTTTACTTTTGGAGCATTTTTTTCAGACATCTTTATTCTCCTTTCAAATGTTGAAAATGGGTTTGGATAGCGAAACGGACTCTGGCGATGGTACCCGGTTCTGCACGGGCAAATTATTTATCTGAGTGCTGCTCCTTTCATCAAAACTCGAATATCGCTTCACGCGGGGCTTTGAGCGGCTACTAACCACCAGGCCTGGTTCTCGCTTCATGATTTGCTATTTTTTCAAGCACAGTAATCAAACCAGTATGATCAAGATCACCACCACCTGCGTCGAGCAATTCCGCGAATAGTTTATGGACGGTGGTCGTGACGGGCAGCGACACATCATAATCTGCGCCGGTTTTCAAAATAATATTCAAATCCTTGAAATGGAAACGGCTCTTGAAGCCGGGCTGGAAATCGCCTTTGATGACTTTCGGCCCGCGCACATCCATCACCCGGTTCTGGGCATAGCCACCGCTGAGAACCTGGATGATGACGGCCGGGTCGACTCCGGCTTTGGCTCCCAATACGAGTGCTTCGCACATCCCGGCAATATTCAACGCCACCTGGATCTGGTTGCAGGCCTTGACGATTTGCCCGGCCCCATGCCCGCCACAGTGCGTGATGGTTTTGCCCATACCCTGAAAAATAGGCAGCATTTCATCAAACAAATCTTTCTCGCCGCCAACCATAATGGACAGGGCGGCGTTCTGCGCCCCTACCTGCCCGCCGCTGACCGGCGCATCCAGGCAGCGCACGCCCTTCTCGCCCAGGGCTTTGGCCACCTTGACCGCGCTGGCTGGGGCAATGCTGCTCATATCGATGTGGACACTTCCTGCTTTTGCGCCTGCAATGATGCCATTTTCGTCCAACGCCACTGCTTCCACATCCGGCGAATCGGGCAGCATGGTGATAATAATCTCGCTTTGCAGCGCAACTTCTTTCGGAGAAACGGCGGATTTCGCGCCCAAAGCGACGAGTTCGCTCACTGGAACAGGATTTTTATCCAACACAACCAGGCTATACCCGGCGTTGAGTAGATGTCCGGCCATCGGGCGTCCCATAATGCCCAGGCCGATGAATCCGATGATAGGTTTGGTCATAATTTTCTCCTTCTCGTACTATAGTTTTTCAGATAATGATTTTGCATGGCAGCGGCGACTTTCATTGCTTTTCCTCGCTAAACGACTGAAGTCGTTACTACAAATCCTAATTCTTTTTCTGAAGAGCTATAGAACCGGGACTACCGTTATTGTGGCGCCCAGGGTGGCGGAACGCGAGCGGAAAAATCGGTCATCACTTCCACAACGGCGGGAGCGTTGGCAGCCAGCGCCTGCTGGATGGCCGGGGCGATTTCTGCGGGCGTTTCCACACGGATTCCGAAACAGCCCATGTCCCTGGCAATTTGCGCAAAACTGATTTTTTCAAAACGATACAATTCGGTCGGATCGCCGGGGCGGTCGCCGTACATTTTGTGGACATCCTCGATGCCCTGGCTGAAACCGTTATTGTTGTTCACCACCGTAACCGTGTGAATATTGTGGCGGCGGGCCGTCTCCAACTCGGCGAAGTGATACCAGAAGCCCCCATCGCCAGTGAAGCAAATAACAGGACGGTCAGGCGCAGCACACTTCGCGCCCAGCGAAGCCGGGAAGCCCCAGCCGAGCGAACCCGCTGCGCGGATGAAGGTCTGGGTCGGCTGGGTGATGCCCAGCATGGTGGCCGCCCAAATCGCGGAGTAGCCCGTATCCGTGACCAGAATCCCATTTTCGGGCAGGGCTTCCGTCAGTTCTTTGCAAATACGCTCTGGACGGATGGGGGTTTCGGCGGAGAAACGCAGCGGGTTGACTTCGGCCAGCCAATCGGCAACCAGTTGGCGGGTACGGGCCAGCCAATCCGCATTACCAGAGGCTGGTTCAAGCGCAGCAAGCAGGTGCTGGAGTGTGATTTTTGCATCTCCAAGCACACTGATGGTATTCGGGTAGTTGCGGCCTAATTCGGCAGGATCGATGTCAATCTGGACGATTTTGGTGCCGATGGCGGGCACTTTCCAACTGTTGGTGGTTTGGTCGCCGGTAGCCGAGCCGATGTAAATCACCAGGTCGGCCTCGCAAACGGCTTTATTGGCGCACCAGGCCGAATAATTTCCGACCACGCCTAGGCTGAGCGGATGGGTTTCAGGAATGCTGCCTTTGCCATCCACCGATGTAGCGACCGGAATCTGGCACTTTTCGGCGAGGGCAACGATTTCTGCCGCCGCGCCTGAAATGCGCACCCCACCACCGGCCACAATGATCGGACGTTGAGCGGATGCGATCGCATGCACTGCATCCTGAACGGCATCCGCATCGGGAGCAGGACGGAAGGGCGGGGTTTGGACAAAATGTTCATCAACAGTCACGCCAGCAAGTATCGGAGAGATTTCCAACTCACGCGCTTCGCGCCCAACCATGTCGAGATGCACCGGGCCGGGTTTACCGCTAACGGCTTCGCGGAAGGCCTGGCGCAAGAGATACGGCAGTTGTTCCGGAGTGACGACATCCGCATTATATTTGGTGACCGGCTCGAACATCGGCCAGTGATTGATTTCCTGGTAGGAGTTGCGATACTGCCAGAGCGGCGGCTTTTTGCCGGTCAGGGCGATGACCGGGCTGCTGGCGAGAAAGGCATCCTGCAAACCAGCGGCCAGATTGGCTGCGCCGACGGATTGCGCCATGCACACTCCGGCCCGGCCGCTGATACGGGCATAGCCATCCGCCATGTAGGCGGCGGCTTTTTCGCTGTGGGTGACCACGCGGCGGATGCCGAGTTCTTCCAAATCGACCATGGCCTTACGCAGCATAGCGTCAACAAAGAAAACGTGGGTGACACCATAACCCTTGAAAGATTCGGCGATGAAGCGCGCGCCGTTGATTGCTTTTGGTTCAGTCATCATTCAGTCCTTCTAATGGTACCCGGTTCTGTACGGGCATCGAACGTATAGGTTCGGAATGGCGTGGAACAGGGCGGGCCACCAGCGGCGTTCAGACGCGGGTCCCGGACATCCAATTCCATGATGAGACAGCCCAGGGTGTAGTTGCCCTGGTGGAGGTGATGCAGACAGACCGGGGCTGTGTGGTCGCTGAGAATATCGGCGGCGCGGCGCACATCCAGGGCTTGATCGGCTTCGACGTCGCGCTTCAGAGCCGCAAAACGGTCGAAGGTGGTTTGGCGGGCTTTCATTTGCGCTACCATCTGAGGGGCTTCGCGCGCACCGCGCTCCAAAAGGGCGTCCCAACTTTGGGTGTCGTTGTTTGCCAGCGGATGGTTGGTATGGTAGACCCGCCGGTTATTAAGCAGGGGCGGAACTTCGACAACCTTGTGAGCCGAACATTCCAAATCCACCACGCCGGTGGGGCCACCAAGCAGATAATTTTGGCCGGAGGCGTGCGGGATGGAGCGCATAAAGGACAGCACGTCGGGCAGGTTCGTTTGCTGGAGCACCTTGCGAACGATGAAATCTTCGGGCAGGCCGCGCGGGTTGAAATCCAGCTGCAGGACGGTGTTGCAGCAAATTCCAATGCCCTGATTATTCATTCCGGCCAGCGATAACTTCCCGGCGACGGTGAACACGAGACTTTCCACATCCGAGTCCGGTTCACGCACCCGCAGCAGCATCTGAAAACCATCATAGTAGGCGGGAGAATCCATGTTCTGGGCAATCAGGCTGCGGCCGGTTTCGCTCGTGCCAAGACAGGAACAGTTTTCGGGGACTTCGCGCCCGAATTTGACGATTTGGCGAAACCAGGGGTCCTCGTCGCTGAGTTGGCGCGCCAGCACCTCGTCAAAATTGCGCCCGGAGCCCTCAGCGATGCCGCGTACTTCATCCAGCAGGTCAGGGGTGTATTTTTCGATGATTGGGAGGAAGTCGGTTTCAGCGTAGAAACGGTCAAAGAAAGCCTGGGCATCGAGACCGGTATCCTGCTGGATGTTTTCACGATACAGGTCAAGATGGCGGCCAATCATCTCGCGCAGTTCCTCGCCATGCTGCCGGCCCCGTTGGCGGGGCGTGCCTTCCAAAGTCAACACACGCATGTTGAAAATTGCCATAGTCGCTCCTTATTTCGATGCCCGTGCAGAACCGGGTACCATAGCACGGCGATTTACGATAGTCCCGGTTCCAGCACGAGATCGCCGTGCCCGGGATTCAATGCCGTAAATGGTTCCAGGACAAAAATGCCGTCTTTGCGCAGCAGTTGGCCGTCCAACCAGATTTCGCCGCCGCCGTGGGCCGGATCCTGCATACACACCTGATCCCAGTGGATGGATGAACGGTTGCCGTTATAGGCGTCGTTGTAGCAGTTGCCGGGAGTAAAGTGAAAAGAACCGGCGATTTTTTCATCGTAGTGGATATCGTTCATCGGGCGGGTGACATCCGGGTTGATGCCCAGGGCAAATTCGCCGATATAGGCGGCGCCTGCGTCGGTCTGGAAAATGGCATTCAGCGCGGCTTCATCACCCTTCTGGCAGGTGGCTTTGACAATTTTGCCCTGCTCGAATTCCAGGCGAATGCCCTCGAAGGTCCGTCCCATGTAAATGGATGGGACTGTAAAAGTGACATAGCCCTCAACACTGTCCCTGACCGGGGCGGTATAGAGTTCGCCGTCGGGGTAGCTATTGGCTGCCGCGCCGATGATGGTGTTGATGCCTCTTTTGCTAAAGCGCAGGTCGGTGCCGGGGCCTTTGACGTGAACCTGGTCCGCCGCGTCCAGAATGGCCTTAGCCGGCAGGGCGGCCTCGTACATTGCGGCATAGTCCACCAGAGAGATATCCATGACAAATTTGTAGAACTCAGCATAGGTCATATTGGCCTTCGCGGCCTGGAGATCCGTCGGCCAATCCAGCACCACCCACTTCTTTTCGTTGGTGAAACGATGGAACAGTTGCCCGAATTTGTTCTGGTAGGCCATCAACGTTTTACCGGTTGCGCCAGCGTAGGGCGTATCCGTTTCCTTCGAGCGGATAACCACCACAGCTTCCACCCCATCCATCATCAGGTTTATTGGGTCAACATACGTCCCAATGGCTTCAGTCAAGATTTTGTCGTCATCCTGTGGCAGGGAGACGAGAAAGAGCCGGGTTATTTCCTCATCCATGAAATAGGTGATGGGAATAGCGCCTGCTTGCACACACGCATCCGCAAAGGCTTTGACCAGCGGCATGGCGCTGTGTCCGGCCGCGATGAGACAGCGTTCGCCCCGTTTCAATTTCAACGAGTAGTTAGCCATTCGTTCAGACAGTATAGCGAGTCGGTCAAATTCCATTTTGATTGCTCCATTATCCTGGCTGGTAAACACGTTCATCGGCAACGGTGGCAGCCAGCGCCTGGGTAATATCGGTCAGACGATCGAAGTCGATTTTGTCGATGGTGTCGGCGGGAGTATGCACAAAATGTGAACGGGCAGTGGACGAGTCAAAGATGAATAGAGCCGGAATGCCTGCCTGCCAGAAGGGCGCGTGATCAGAGTTTAGCCCCATCGGCTGGTAAGCCACAACCTGCTCGAACGTCAACGGCGCATGAAGCCAGGCGTAGGGCAGGTTGATATCATCAACTTCGCAGTGTTCGGTGAAAACCGTGCCCAGGTGTTGAGATGTCTGGTGTGTGACCAGCAAGGAGAAGTTGCCGATCTCCTTTTGTGGGTCGGTGTGGTACTGCTTGCTGAAAGACTCAAACCCCATCCCGCCCAGCAAACCCTGGGTCTTGGGCTCGGAGCGGAAAATCCCCGGCTCATCCACGTTGACGTTGAAGGCGATCTTCTTTCCCGTTTCCAATGCTTCTTTCACCCAGCGGGTGCTGCCAATGCGGCTGCGCGAACCGATGGCGGATTCCACCGTGACCGCTTCGAACAGCGGCGCGATCTCTTCAATGTGCGCGCGCAAATTGGCGGGGACAGAGTCGCCCAACTCGCTCAACGCCTGACGATAGCCTTCCGCCTGGGTCTTGCCTGAATCGAGAATCTCAATCGCGCGCGATTGGATTTTCTGCCCCATTTTGGCGCAGGCCCAACTGGTATAGCGTTTCTGACCATCCAGGACACCATGCCGTAGGGCACTCTCCTGGATTTTGGTATAGATGACCGGATTGCTGCTCTCCTCGATACTGACAGCGACAATATAAACGGGGGGCGGGTTATCCATCTGCGCCAGTAAGCGGCCGGCTTCAAGGATGACGCATATTCCCGCTGCATCGTCGTTCGCTCCCGGGCTAACGCTGTCATAATGGGCGGTCAACACGGCGGCGGGTTTTTCTCCCACAGGACCAATACTTCCTTCGATGTTGCGAAAAGGGCGTTCCCAGCCTTCGATGTAGAAAACCTGCTCGCGGACGGTCAACCCGTACTCACGCATTTTCGCAGCGATATAATCTGCCGCTTTGTCCAGCGCTTCCGGGCTTTCGACAGGGTGGCGCATCCCTTCGAGGTGGTAGACGGTCTGGTACAGGGACTCGCTTTGGGCTTTGGCTAAGGGTTTCATCGGATTCTCCTGTGATTACTTTTTCCCACAAGAACTGGGATTATTTCATCCCACAAGAACTGGGATTATTTCATCAACAATGCTTCCATCATCGTTTTTTCCGGAATGTGTTTGCTGATACTTTCTCGCACAGGGATGACTACGCCGTTTTTGATGGTAAGTTGAGGCGACAAGAACACATTGCCAGGAATAACGTTCCCGGCGCGGCCATCGTGGAACAGGAATTCGCCCTGGCAATAGTCCAGAACAGTGAGGTCGGCCAACATACCGGGTTGCAGGCTGCCGCGTTTGCCCTGTTCGCCGAGCATTTGCGCCGGGTTGCAGGTGATGGCGGCCAACGCCTCTTTCAACGGCATTCCCAGCGCAATGAATTTGCTGGCAACGGCGGCGACGTTGTAGAAATGCGGCTGTTCATCAGGGAGCTGAACAACGTCTGTTCCCATAGAGTAGGGAGCAAATCCACGCTGGAGAGCAGCGCGCGCCAGGTTGAAATTGATGTGCCCACGTCCGGGAGCGGCGTCGAGATAGACGCCCCGCGCCAGGGCGGCTTCCAACCCGGACAGGGGCGTGCCATCGAGACGGATCACACCGCCAGGTTTATCGGTAAAGGCATGGGTCAGGATGTCGCCTTTTTCCAGACGCCCCAGCAGGCGGGTGATGAAAGCATCGATTTCATCCGAAGAAACCGGTTCGTTAAATCCCATCCCCAAATGCACCATCAACGGCAACCCGGCCTTACGAGCGATGCGAACGGCCATTTCAACGACATCCACTTTAACGGCGTAAATCAGTTCGGCGATGGCGCGCAGCTTGATACCGCGCACCACGTCACGGTTGGATTCGATGGTGGCGAGGAAGGCGGCTTCATCGATGATGTCGAAACCGGTTTCTGGCAGGACAACTTCGCCAAAGGGAGAGACATTCAGGAAAACAAATACATCCGTCCGAGCCTGGGTGATGGCATACTTCCGGAACGGATGCAGATGGAGATAACCGACACTGCCCGCGTCATTGACCGCTGTGACTCCAGCGAGTACGCCCGCTTCGTCAGGGTCAACCGCCAGCGAGACCAGGTCGCGGGAAACATGGGAATGGATATCGATCAGCCCGGGGCAGACCAGTTTGCCGGTGGCATCAAGGATGTCAACGGCTTCGGCAGCAGGGGGCACATTCAGGGTGGCGATTTTTCCATCAGTGACGGCAATATCCATCACCTGGTCGATATTTTGGGAGGGGTCGAACACGCGCCCGCCGCGAATTAGCAAGTCGAATGACATTATTTTCTCCTGTGGCCGTGGCCGTGCTATAGTTTTTCAGATAATGATTTTGCATCGCAGCGGCGATTTTCATTGCTTTTCATGGCTAAACGACTGAAGTCGTTACTTCAAATCCAAATTCTTTTTCTGAAGAGCTATAGAACCGGCATTATCGCAGAACCGGGTACCATGAACTCAAATCATCAAGTGCGGCGCCTGGTCGGCGACGTAGGGCTTGAGCATGAACAACGCGGCGCGGAAAGCTTCGAGCGCCTGGTCAATTTCCTGTCTGGTCATGGGCGTGGAAAGGTTGAACAGCCCGCGGTTGGCGGCGAAAATGCCCAGGTTGAGCAGTTCCATGTGCAGCAGGCGCGGCAGTTCGGCAGCTTTTTGTTTCCAGCGCACCACATCGGCGGCAGATGTGATCTTTTCAGTCGTCCAGTGAACATAAGCCAGCGAGCCTTCGCCGGTGGCATAGCCACGCAGTCCCGCTTCGGCAAAGGCTTCGTCAACTCCGCGGCGGAATTCTGCGCCGAGTTGGTTGATATGCGCGATGGCCTGGGGCGTGAGCGCTTTGACCGAGGCAATGCCCGCCGCCATCGTCAGCGGATTTCCGTTAAATGTTCCGGAGTGATGGAAGCCATTGGGGCGGGCCGGGTCGTAGAGGGCCATAATATCCGCCCGTCCGCCAAAGGCACCAACCGGCAGACCGCCGCCAATCAATTTGCCGAGGGCGGTCAGGTCGGGCAGGACGCCGGTTTTGCCCTGGTAGCCGCCTTCGTCAAGGCGCAGGGTGACGACTTCATCGAAAATCAGCAGAACACCATAACGGTCGGCGAGTTCACGCAGGCCGCGCAGGAAGCCCTCGTCCGGCAGGATGATACCGGCCGTGTTCATCAGCGGTTCGGTGATGATGGCAGCGATTTTTCCACTCTTGGAATTCAGAATGGTCTCGACGCTCTCCAGATCGTTGAAGCGCGCCACCGCTACCGCTTCCAGCACCGAATCGGGCACACCATCGGCCTCGACGCGTGGAATGGGCAGGCGGCTGCCGCTCAGGTCGGGAGTAATGTTGACTTCGGTCATGTCGTGCGAGCCATGATAGCCGCCATCCATTTTAAGAATGACCGGTTTTCCGGTAAAGGCGCGGGCGGCGCGCATGGCCATCATGCTGGCTTCGGTGCCGGAGTTGGTAAAACGCAACTGGTCAACGCCGGGTAAACGTTTGGTGATCAGATCGGCCAGTTGGAACTGCTGCTCCGCTGGGGCGCCATAAACCACGCTTTTCACGGCCTGTTCCTGGATGGCGGCGGTGATGGCCGGATGAGCATGCCCATGCACAAGGGATGTATAGTTATTCTGGAAGTCGAGATAGCGATTGCCATCGGCATCGGTCAGGGTGCAGCCCTCGCCGCGCAGCATGTAAACCGGATAAGGCAGGTGATAGGTTGCCCAGCGAGTATCACCGCCAGGCAGCGAGGTTTTGGCCTGTTGGTCAAGTCCGCGGGATTTGGAAGTACGCGCTATGTAGCGCGCCAGGATTTGTTCTTTGACAGGATGCTCGGATGACATTGTTTTACTCCAACATAAATTTTCCGTTTTGATACAGGCGTTCCCCATCCACGTCAATACTGCCACCTGAACGTAAATCACAAATCAAATCCCAGTGAATGACAGATTTGTTCTGCCCGCCAGTAATCGGATAGGAATTACCAAGGGCCAGGTGGAAACTGCCGCCGATTTTTTCATCAAACAGTATCTGACCAGTAAAACGGTCGATACCGTAGTTGGTGCCGATGGCGAATTCGCCCAGGTAGCGCGCTCCGGCATCGGTGTCGAGTGCGGCATGGAGAAATTGCTCGTTTTTGTCGGCTTCGGCGCGCACAACGCGGCCATTTTCGAACCACAGGCGCACGCCAGCCAGTTCGTGGCCGTTGTAGATGGCCGGGTATGAGAAGGAAACGTGCCCGTTGACACTGGATTCCACCGGTCCGGTGAATATTTCACCATCGGGAACATTGTTCTTGCAGCATGAATTCATGAAACGCCGCCCATCAATACTGAGCTGCAAATCAGTATCCGCACCGAGCAGGCGAACCTGTTTTTTGCCCTTTAGCCAGTCAACGATGCGCGCCTGCTTGTGTTCGACTCCGCGCCAATACCCTACCGGATCATTTTGATCAGGCATACAGGCGCGGTAGACAAAATCCTCGTATTCCCGCAGGCTCATAGCCGCATCCTGAGCATAGGCATTGGTCGGAAACAGGGTCGATACCCATTTGATTTTCCCGGCGGCAGCACGCTGCATCACCTTTTGCATCAGTACAGCTTCGGCCTGTTGAGCCAGCATGAGTTTACGGGCTGGGACGTTGCCCAGGGCACGGGTGTTATTCTCACCACGTACCAGAATAACGCCATCGAATGTATCTACTACAAACTGCTCTACATCAGAAACATGCGATAGCTGCTCATCCGATGCGAATTCAAATAACTGTTCAGCCGTTTCGGGAAATTTCAGCGCCAAAAAGGGGTAACCGCCCGCCCTGATGATCCGGGCAGAAATCTCATTCAACAGCGGCTCCGCCGGGGTCAGGCTGCGGATTACCACCTTCTCTCCCGGCTGAACATTAATGGAATAACTGACGATAAGGTCAGCCAGTTTACCGATACGTGGATCTTGCATAAATCATCTCCTGCGCGGAAAATGGTTTTGCGGCTCTCTGGGAATTGGCATGGTAAAAAACAAATTGGCCGCGGACAAGCGCGGAAAACGTGGATAAAACCGTATTTTTAAGGTCATTTCTGCGTTTTTTATATGAATGCACCAGGCTAACTTTGAATTTCACGGAAAATCCCAAAGAGCCGGAAAAATGGTTTTGCATTCCATATTAATGATAAAGAAAAAGACCCTCGGCTGCGTCAACCGAAGGTCTGATACGAGAGGATGATGTTTTTAGATGATTTTCAACTCGCGAGCCCGGATGATGGCCTGGGTGCGGCTGGTGACAGCCAGCTTGTTGTAAATACGTGTGATGTGGGTTTTGATCGTGCTGATCGAAATGACCAGCTTTTCAGCGATTTCCTGGTTTGACAACCCTGTGGCCAGCAATCGCAAGACTTCCGACTCGCGTTCGGTTAGCGCATCGGGTAAATTTCCAGGTGTGGGGTGGCTCACATTCAGCAGTGACAACAGCCGGCTTGCATATTCAGGATGCAGATTATGCTGGATAGCGAGTAAAAGCAGTTCGGCTACAGGAGCCCCTCCATCCAGGAACAGGCGTACATAACTTTCCGACTCGGCCAGGGTCAGGGCGCGGTGAAATTTTTGCAGGGCATCGGCGGTGCGCCCGAGCAGTTGCAGCGCCTGGGCTTGCAGTAACAGAATTTCGATGATACTGCCGGTGCGGGCGGATTTCTCAGCCGAGGCGAGCATGCGTTCAAGAAAAATGTAAATTGCTTGTGGGTCGGTGGAGCGGGAATAACAGGCCCGTTCGAGCTGCATGCGCACCAGGGTCAGGGCTTCATCCTCACGCTGAAAACTGACAGCCCCCTCCAATTTATGAGCGGACAACCAGTTCGTTTCCCCACTTTTCAACAGCCGTACGCGAAACTGTTCCACCCAAGCACGCAGCGGTTCACTGCCCGAGGTTGCCGCGGCGCGTTCGGCAGATCCCAGAGCCTGTTCTACAGCCTGTGCATCCCCACGCGTAGATTTCAACCGAGCCAGCGAAACCAGGCTAAAGACAAGATAACGCTGGTAGCCGGCCCATTCGCACTGCTGGATGCTGGCCAAAAGGATTTGCTCGGCAGCGTCGAGGTCGTTACGCTCGCGTAGAATGTCGCCCAGCAAGGTGTAAGCCTGCGCCACCGGGAACAGGGGATGATAGCGCTCGCCGCCCCATGCCAGCACCTCGCGACAGATGGTTTCAGCATGGCGCAGTTGGCCCATCTTGACCCGCAAGCGCGCCAAATCCATGCGCATCGTCAGGCTGGCAGGATACTGGTCAAGGGCTTCGGCCATTGTCAGCGCTTCGGAATAAGCCTGGCTGGCGGCGGCAAAATTATCGGCGTCGCGATAGGCATCGCCAAGCGCGGCCAGGACCGCAAAACGACCCAGTATTTCCACGGCAGGTAAGTGCGCCAGTGCCTCCCGCGCCAGGCGAATACCTTGCTCCGGCACGCCGTGATTGACCGCTACAAAAGCGCGCAGCGCAAAAACCTGCGCCAGGATTTCGCTGATTTGGGGCGCAAGGTTGGCAGGCCAGGTCTCAACGCTTTCCGGCTCGTGTCCCAGCGCGCGCAGCGCAGCGCGCAGGTGCGGCTCGACCGCGTCAATGTCCGTCTTGAAAAAATGCGCCCAGGCAAACATCAACGGGATGCGCGGGTTTGAAAGTTTCATTTCGCGCGGCAAGGCGTCCAGCCACTTGAGCATGGTGCCAATTTCGCTGCGCATCGCCAGCGCCGGAGTGGCTTTGACCATCATCCCAATTGCCAGGTCATACTCGCGGGCCGCCAGGGCTTGTTCGATGGCTTCATAAGATTGTTGATGAGCATCCAGCCAGAGGGCCGCCCGGTGACGAAGGCTCGCCAGTTCCGGCGCGGAGAACTGCCCGGCGCGATTTTTCAGTAAATCGGCAAACAGATGGTGATAACGGTACCACAGCCCCTGTTCATCCAGCGGGACAACGAACAAGTTTTCATGCTCCAGCCAACCCAGCATGGCGCGGCCATTCTCTTGCCCGGTGACGGCGTCGCACAGTCCTGCGGTCATCCGTTCCAGAATGGATGTTTTTAATAAAAAATCGCAAGTTTCGGGGGTTTGGCGCGAAAAAACTTCATCAGCCAGGTAATCGAGAATATAACGGTGGCTGCCGGTAAAATCGCGCACAAAACGGTCTATGTCGTTGTGTCCGCTCAGCGCCAGCACAGCCAGTTGCAAGCCGGCTATCCATCCCTCAGTGCGATCATCCAGGGCCGCCACTTGCGCCGGGGAAAGCGTCAATCCGCTGGACTGATTGAGAAAAGCCTCCGTTTCAGCACGGGTAAAGCGCAAATCCGGGGCATGCAATTCGCTTAACTGGCGGCGGGCCCGAAATCGCGAAAGCGGAAAGGGTGGATCAGTACGCCCTGCAATGACAATGTGCAGATTGTCCGGGATATATTCCAGCGCAAAAGCCATTGAATTGTGGACGGCAGGATTCTGGATGACATGGTAATCATCCAAAATTAAAATAATCGGTGTATCCCTGGCAGGCAGCGCTGCAAAGTCATTTAACAGGATGGTCATTGGAGACTCAAGTGGCACTCCCTGAGCGGCTGCCTGTGAAATAGCCTGGATATGCTCATCGAGCCCCATATTCAATGCGCGCAGAGCTGCCATCACGTAAGCGATAAATCGACCGTGATCATTATCGCCATCATCCAGCGCCACCCAAGCAGCTGCCAATTTTTTTTCTTTAAGCCATTCACACAGCAAAGTCGTTTTCCCAAATCCTGCTGGTGTGGAAATCAGGGTCAGTTTTCTCGAGAGACCTGCCTGCAAACGTGCCACCAGTTGCGGACGCGGCACATAGTCACTTCGCAGGGGTGGAATGTGCAATTTCGTGGTCAGCAAGGCGTTATCAGGCAAGGTCAATCCTTTTGTTAAAACGATTATAACAAATCAGCCGTTGGAATCACACCTATGACATTGGCGCGTGAACGATTCTTCTTATTTGAAGATCAAGCGTAATGAAAAAATCTCAAACGGTCTGACAAAAAGTGTTACCTGATTGCCCTGGGGCGTCAGCGTTTCCTGATTCTCTTCCAATAAATTAACTTTTTCAACGCGTTCCAGGGGGAAGGCGGCAGTGATGTTTACTTCACCCCGACGGCGCTGGCTTTCGTAGAAACGGACGATAATTCCATCCCCATCTTCGGCGCGTTTGATGGTTTCGATGATGATGTTGGGCGACGAAGTCGAGATGAGGGATTGGATATTGGTGATTTGTAACCTTTGACTTTCGACTTTTGATACTATAACGGGATCATTCAACCGGTAAGCCTCTGCCGCTGTCCCTGCTTCCCAGCCACCCGCGTGAGGATACAGGCTATAGGTGAAGGCATGTTCACCCTGGTCGGCTTCAGGATCGGGGATGGTGGGTGCGCGCAGGAGCGTCAAACGCATAACGTTGTCGCGGATATCGTGCCCGTATTTGCAGTCGTTGAGTAGACTAACGCCGTAGCCACCTTCGCTCAAATCTACCCATTTGTGGGCACAGGTTTCGAAGCGTGCCCAATCCCAACTGGTGTTGCGGTGCGTGGGGCGCTGGACATTGCCCCACTGGATTTCATAGGTGGCCTGCGGAGCGAGAATATCCACCGGGAAAGCCACTTTCAGCAGGATGTGGCGCTCGCGCCAGTCTATGTGGGTGTCGAAATCCAGGCGGGCGGAGTTGTGGGTCAGCGAAATACGCTGGGTGTAGACACTGTTCAGGATTTGGCATTTGATTTCCATCGTCCAACGCAGCGGGCCAGATTCAACCAGTTGCATGGATGCAGCTGGTTCAGCGAGCCACATTTTGTCATCATAGAAAATGTCGATATCCCAGGCGTCCCAGAACTTCGGGCGGTCTTCAAAGGCCTGGAACTGGTTGGCAACTGCGCCAGGGGGCAGGATTTCACGCTGATTGATTTTGTCAAAAATGCGCTGGATGTCTCCGTCCGCAGAAAACTCAACCCTGATCAGGTCATTCTCGAGACAGTTTTCGTCAATCCTGGAAGAATACGGCACAGAGAGGGCGGCTATCTGTTTAATCGGCGTGATACTGTAAGGGGGTAGTACGCCGGGGCTAATGAGAACGCCCCCTTTAACAGGTTGCAGCGCCAGTGCAGCGCCATCCCGTTCAAAGCCAGAATTAAACTCTGCCGGCATGAAAACCACATCCGAACAGGCAAAGGAAGTGGGATTGACCAACAGCCAGTCGCCACCCACTTTGGCGGAGAGACAGGCTAAGGCAGAGTCGCGCACCTCGTCCGTCAGCCCCTGGATTTCGGCGTACTGGTTGAGCGAATCCACATAGACCGGGCCGATGCTGCTGCCGGGGATGATATCGTGGAACTGATTCAGGCAGACCAATTGCCAGGCGCGGGTGAAGGTTTCGGCAGGATAGGAGTAGGCCGAGTCGAGCAGGTTGGCCAGGCTGGCAAGGAATTCGGCGTCGTGCAGGGCGAACTCGGCCTTGCGGTTGGCGCGTTTGTTACGGGCCTGGGTGGTGTAGGTGCCGCGATGATATTCCAGGTACAGTTCGCCGTTCCAGGAAGGCAGGTTCGCGCCGGATTTCTCTTCCAGGTCACGGAAAAAATCCGCGGCGGAACGCTGGCGAGCTTGCGGCAAGCCGGGGAAATGCTCCATCTCGCGCAGGTTTTCGAGCATTTCGCGGGTGGGGCCACCGCCGCCATCGCCATAACCAAAGGCCATAAAGACATCCTTCTGGATTTCCTTCTGCTGGAAGTTTTTCCAGGCAAATAGCGCAGATTCAGGATCGGCAGGGGCATTGTAAGTGCTGGCGTAGGCGGAACCATTCTCCGGCGCGGTGCTGAAATGGGTCAAAACGCGCGTGCCATCCAGACCCTGCCACCAGAACGAGTCATAGGGGATACGGTTGTACTGGTTCCAGCCAAGCTTAATCGTAAAAAAGTAATCCAGCCCGGCTTGTTTGATGAGTTGCGGCAGCGCCCAGGCATAACCAAAAACGTCCGGCAACCAGAGCACCGGCGATTCAGCCTGCGCCCCAAAATGCTCGCGGAAGTAACTGCGTCCCAGCAGGAACTGACGCGCGAGCGATTCAGCGCCGCTCAGGTTGCAATCGGCCTCCACCCACATCCCACCGATGGGCTCCCAGCGGCCTTCGGCGATGCGGTTTTGAATGGCCTGGAAGATTTCCGGGTAGTCCTGGCGGATGTACTCGTATAACTGCGGCTGGCTTTGGGTGAAGTGATACTCCGGGAACTGCTCCATCAGGCGCAGCACAGTATGAAAGGTGCGGGCAGCCTTTTTGCGGGTCTGGTCAAGCGTCCACAGCCAGGCTACGTCAATGTGAGCGTGGCCGGTGGCAGTTATGGTTACATCGAGCGGTGCGCCAGCCTGGGCGATGTCGCTGTTTAGCGTGACAAGGGCGATGATGACGCTCTTGTAGAAGGATTCGCCGAATGGCTCGCGGGTGTCGAGCAGTTTGAACCCGTTATCCAGAGCGTTAAGCAGACTCACCCGCACCGGGTCGCCGTTATCGAGGATTTTTGCCGTGGCTAAAGCGGTGCGCGCGCTGATGATGAACTCGCGGGTGGGCTGGTCAATCTGCACGATGGCGCAAGGATACATGACCGTTTTGGTGACCGGACTGGTGTTCCAGTCGTCGCCCAGGCCGGTCCAGCCTTGCAAAACCAGTTCGTGCGGCTGGTTATCGGCATAGCGTGGGTCGATCAGGATTTCCTGGTGGTGGCGGTCACAGGCGGCGTAGGATTGGCCATCAATGCAGAGCAGTGCTTCGGGATGGCTGAAATTCCCGGCATCACCCAGCGGCAGGTAGAGGACAATCGGTTTGTCATTATCCCAATCATCTGGAATTTGGAAGATGGTACGCAGGGTAAATTCGGTGAAAGGCTTGCCCCAGGTCGTGTAGGGCTCGATAACCAGCCCAGTCCCGGCCTGCCCCGAACCGGGCTGGAGTTCGCCCGATTTGGGGGAGGGGAAATAGGTAAAATTTGGGATTCTCGCCTGACGGCGATAAACAAGCGGCGCAATCAACGCCAGGCGTTGGGTGATTTTTTCGATTGTCCAGCGGACGGTGTGGGACATGCAAGGCTCCAGGAAAAGGGATTTGTTTTGCTTGAGGAATTTCCAGAAAATAAATCATTCCAAAATGGGGTAAAACTATCATCCTAATTTGCAAGCCGGATGATGATAATGGAATTCACAGAAGAGCTTAAAAAATTGTTCACGCGAACAGCGAAAGCATTATCCGGCAGTGCGCGGCGTATCTTTGCCCGTGCAGTACCGGGTACCATGCCCGTGCAGTACCGGGTACCATGCCCGTGCAGTACCGGGTACTATGCCTGTGGCCGTGGCCGTGCTAGAACCGGCCCTTGTCTGAACCAGCCCTTGTCTGAACCGCAGATTTACGCAGATTAGAGCAAGAGCAAGGTCAAAGAAGAATTGAAGTGGAATCGCGGGACGGTCCAGAGTTGGGTTCAACAAGGGAAATTGCTTCGTTCAACATCAAATAAAAAGGTTTTATCCGCGTTTCCGCGATAGTGCCCGTTCTAGCAGGGTTCTAGCGGGGCCGCTCGTCCGCATCCAATGGTTTTTTACCACGCCGATTCCCAGAGAGCCTTGTGGATTGCCTGGTTGATTTCTGGAAAATGATAAGCTGGCGTTTTCCTCAGGTGACGACGCTCTTGCTCAACCAGGATAATGGTCCGGAAAATAATAGCCGTCGAACCCAATTTATGAAAAGGGTGACCGAGTTTGCCGACCAATTGCAACTTACCGGTGTCCTGGCTTATTATCCACCTTATCACAGCAAGTACAACCCGATTGGGCGGACTTGGGGAATCTTGGACAAGCATTGGAACGGCAATCTGTTAGATACGGTCAACACCGTACTCAAATTCGCGGAGACCTTGACTTGGAATGGACTTCACACGGTCGTAAAATTGGTAGAAAAAGTGTACAAAACCGGTGTTCGTTTGACACAGAAAGAGATGGATGAGTTAGAAAAACGCTTCAAGCAGCTATCTGACCTGGGTAAGTGGTTCGTAAAAATTGTTCCTGGCCCACGAGCAGCCCTGGGGTGATTATTTTTCTGGAATAGCCTTAGCAACTTGGGCACATCTTGTATTTCTCGATATTGGCTCTTTTGTGTGGGGCAATTTCGTATCGAAAAGTGGAGGTGTTTATCAAAACCAATTATGCGCAGTTGGATGAGTTGTTTACTTTGCCGGTGCAGAAACGGATACAATGATATCGCTTTTGGGCCGAATAGGGGAGAAAACGATTACACTTAACAGGTACGTATGTCATTTGACGCACCTCTACATTTCCTATACACTTATCTGATCCCATGACCCCTACCCCCGAATTCCTCGCCCGCCAAAATATCGACGCCCAACTGACCGCTTGCGGTTGGATGGTGCAGGACCGTGTTGCCATGAACCTGTATGCCGGGCGCGGCGTGGCGGTGCGCGAGTTCCCGCTGCAAACCGGCTTTGCGGATTACCTGTTGTTCGTGGATAAAAAAGCCGTTAGGGTGGTGGAAGCCAAACAGGAAGGCAGCACTCTTTCGCATGTCGCCGATCAAGCGGCGCGCTATTCGGTCGGGCTGCCGGCGAACATCCCACATATTACCCTGCCTCTGCCGTTTCTCTACGAGAGCACTGGCGTAGAGACTTTTTTCCGTGATGAGCGCGACCCGCAGCCGCGTTCGCGCCGGGTCTTTAGCTTTCATCGCCCGGAGACGCTGGCGGATTGGGTGGACCTCGGCGCGTACGGGCACGGCGCTGCCGTGCCCCGACCGACTCTTCGTGGACGGTTGCAGCAATACCCGCCGCTCAATACGACAGGCCTGTGGAAAGCCCAGATCGAAGCCATCAGCAACCTGGAAGCCTCGCTGGCAGCCGACAAACCCCGCGCCCTGATCCAGATGGCGACCGGTTCGGGTAAGACTTTTACCGCGGTTAGCTTCATCTATCGCATGCTCAAATTCGGCAAGGCGCGGCGCGTGCTGTTCCTGGTGGACCGCGCCAATCTGGCGCGCCAGACGCTCAAGGAGTTCCAGGCTTACACAACGCCGGATGATGGCCGCAAGTTTACCGAGCTATACAACGTCCAGCATTTGCAGAGCAACCACGTCGACCCGGTCAACCGGGTGGTCATCACCACCATCCAGCGTGTGTTTTCGATGCTGAA
>CAIMZS010000212.1 GCA_903846015.1 uncultured Anaerolineae bacterium
CCCCCACGGCTCTGAACACTCTTTCCCTACACGACGCTCTTCCGATCTGGTGCTCAGCCGTCTGGGGGTAGAGCGTGTGGATGTAGCTTATGGCGACACTGCCATGGACATCCCCCTGCTGGAACATGCCGATCATCCTGTGGCGGTTTATCCGGATGCGAAGCTCAGGGCAATTGCCACGGCGCGCGGCTGGGAGATCATGGGTGAGACCAGCAGTTATCGTTGATCTGTCTGCCGTGTAAGGTTGTTTGCTGGTAGGGTGATTATGCCGAAATCAGCTGACGATTTTCCAAATGAGCACTCGTTGAGAAGGAGCGAATGTTCTCTTCGATCCTTTCCAATTGTAAATCCACAGCTTGTGCCGGGACGCCCACTGGAGCGTATGCAACGTAGAGGACGTGGGATGTCTGCGCTGAAATCGGCGAGCGGTTATCCTGCCCATAAATAATGGTGCAGCAAATACTCTCGGCGTCTCGCATGATCATATCATTGGGTAAGATATTTTTGGAGGCGCTTTTCATCAGGTCCATCTGGTCTCCCACCCGTGCCACATCCATGAAAACCGGTTCGCGTAATTTTGCAACGTCATGGCCGGCAGTGAGAATCAGGGTATCCAATTCTGCCATGAAGTTTGAATCTACCAGGGGTGACACATCCGGCAGGCTTTTTCCTTTCAGCACGATTGACTCAACCTGCAGTAGAACATGGTAGGTCTTGTCGAAACGTTTGTAATAACGCTCGTAGGCTGCCATGATGGGAAGTGAGATGAAATCCTTGCGGGTAAGGCCTTGATAAATTGTTCTCAGGTGGGCTTCTAAATCTCGTTTTTTTGCATTTAACCTGGGGGATGATATTGTATTATCAATTCCTGATAGTTCCAATAAACCTATTGTTGCCGAGGGATGGGCAGCCCGCCATTCATCCGTTCCTGAAATCGAAAGCATAATTTGCTCCAGATGGATTGTTTGTCTGAGTTAGTTTGCCAGGATGTGTGGCCAATGCTACGCCGTGCCTGGCAGACCCAACTGAATAATGGATAGCATCCATTTTATACCCTTCACGCTCACAAATTGCGCTTTTTTGCTTAATGTGGAAAACCGCAAATTTGTGAGCGGGGGCATTATACCAATATGGGGATCCTTTCGAATGTGAAATCGATAGTTCAGCCTCATGCATAATGAACCTGAATAATGCCCATTTGTGGAACAGTCATGATCATTTCAATTTGCAAGGTCTCGGCACTCTTTCTAACCGTGGAATCACTTTCTGGGCGGAAAGTAGCATGGTATCCAAACACCATTCTGTAATTGGCAGTTAAGCGATAATAATTCAAATAATATGTGACTGTACGGTAAAAACCTTTTACCTACAAATGGCACGAAGAGCACCAAGGAAATTCAAGGTTTTTTTAAGAAATTGTATTTGTCAAGAAATGGGCATATACAAACCCGGGTTCACGCAAAGTCGCCTCGTGCTGGAACCGGGGCTATCGGAATCCGACCAGTAAATTGGCTCTGAATTAATAGGAATTTTGTTCGCGCTATTGCTGACCATTACAGTAATTTGAATTTAGATGCAATCCCCTCTGAGCAAATGTTGGAATTGCGAGTGAACGTCTTGTATAATGTTTTGATCAGATAATATAATTTCTTGTGAGTTGGAAGCCAGGGTCTGTTGATTGAAGGTGGTTTGTGGAAACTGACTTTGCCAGATTGAGGCCTGATTTCAACTCAAATGTAATGCACCCAAAGAATTGCTTTTGTTTGTCTGACGGGTCTTTTGTTGTTGGAAGATGGTGCCGGTATAAGATTAGTGAGCTGGGCTGGCGATGCCAGTGAATTGACTGTTCGGGAAACCAATCCCTGTTAAGATTTTTAGAAAGAAGGTGCTGTGTGAGTGTGAATAAATCGATTTTCAATTTGCGGCCATTGGGTTTTGCCTGGGAAACTAACGACCCGTTTTTGTTTTGCGTGCACCATCAGGATGCCTATCCGAAGGGGAACGATCAGCTTGGCCCGGCTGCTTCGCTGGCTGGCAGGGATATCGGTCAGGATTTTACGCCCCGGGATGGCTGGCGAATGTATCATGGTGAAGCTGTTCCGGGTTTTCCTGCGCATCCGCACCGTGGATTTGAAACCGTTACTGTCGTTTTGGATGGGTTTGTGGATCATTCCGATTCACACGGTGCAGCGGGACGTTATGGTAACGGTGATGTGCAGTGGATGACAGCAGGTAGGGGTCTGCAACATGCAGAAATGTTCCCACTGTTGGACCAGGATGGCCCGAACCGGATGGAGCTGTTCCAGATCTGGCTGAATCTGCCCGGCTCGAAAAAGTTCGTTTCTCCGCATTACAAGATGTTGTGGGCTGAAGAGATGGCGAAAGTTCACCGGGAAGACAGCCAGGGCAAGAATATCCAAATTACCTTGATTGCGGGTGAATTGGATGGTGTTAGGGCACTTGCGCCTGCTCCGGATTCTTGGGCAGCCGACCCAGAGCATGGTGTGGCTATTTGGATCATTGAAATGGAAGCAGGCGCAACCTGGAGTTTACCTTCCGCGCCTGATACGGTTATCCGGGCATTGAATTTCTTTGCTGGATCATCGTTGAAGGCTGCCGGGGTGAATATACCGGCTTATCATGGTTTTGAAGTTCAACCCGAAGATGAGATTAAGCTTGAGGCAGGTGCGGAGCCGGTTCGGCTGCTGTTGCTGCAGGGCTGCCCAATTGGTGAGCAGGTTGTGCAATATGGTCCGTTTGTGATGAACAGTGAGAGGGAAATCCGCCAGGCATACGAGGATTATCGTCGTGATGAGTTTGGCGGTTGGCCGTGGACGCGCAGCGATCCAGTGCATGGTCGCAGTAAGGGGCGCTTTGCCAGATATGCAGATGGTACGGAAGAGACGAAAGATGGTTGAGAACTGGCATGAATTATCAGGCAAATATTCACAAAATGTATTCGTCAAGAAATGGCCATCCAAATTCCGACTCACGCAAAGTTGCAAAGGCCGCCAAGAAGGGTTTTTTTTCTTGTGGCCGTGCTAGGACCGGCACTATCGCTGGAACCGGGACTATCGTCAGGGAAAGGTCTGCGTATGTGTAATAGTCGGATAAAAATGGATTTATCCCGGTGTCCACGGCGATAAATCGCCGTGTTATTCGGAATTCGACCGGGTAGTTATAGCGAGTATGGAATTCCAACGATTACAAGGAGATCGCCATGTCGGAAGGGCACCGGCTCACGGTTACAGGGGGATGGGTTATGCCAGGATAACACATGACGCGCCTGGAACGGTCATGCGCGATAGGGGCAGACCAAGTGCTCCATCATCGTCTACCGGTAAAACACAGACTTCATGACTATATTGATTGACTACCAGCATAAATCGTCCATTTGGAGAGATAGCAAAATTTCGGGGCCAGTTTCCTCCGCAAGGGTAATTTGCAATCAGCGTCAGGAAGCCATCGATTCCAATATTATACAGAGTTAGACTGTTGTGCCCGCGATTGGATGCGTATAGCCTCTTTCCGGATGGTGAAATGTGAATATCAGCCAGCGAACTTTCGGAAGGGAAAGCAGGCAGGCTGGTTAGAGATTGCTTTAGAAATAAAGTACCTTTTGTCTTTTCGTATTCATAAAACGTGACGGTATTATCCAGTTCGTTTGTCACGTACAACCAGCGAGAATTCTTGTGAAAAACAAGATGACGGGGTCCAGAACCAGGTTTGGTCTGAGTTTCTGCGTGGAGACTCAAATTCCCATTGCTGGGATCAAAGCGGTAGATCACTATTTTATCCAGCCCCAGGTCGGCAACCAGGGCGAATTTGTTATCTGGGGTCAGGGTTACAGAGTGCGCGTGCGGGCCTTTCTGGCGCTCGCTGTTCATTCCAGATCCAGCATGTTGTACGTGAGCACTCTTTTTAGCGAGTGAGCCGTCAGCTTCAACGGGAAATACACTGACGCTGCCGGAACCGTAGTTGGCAATAAAAAGCCATTGTCCGGTGTTATCGAGCTGGGTATGACAAGGCCAATCGCCATCCGTTGGATTGCTGTTTTGTGTGCTGATTGAAAATGGGGTGCGTGAAAGCAGCATGCTGAAGACTTGTCCTGATTCACCATCGATGCTCTGATTTGTTTCGCTGACTGAATACAACCAATGCCCGTTCGGGTGAAGACTGAGAAAGGATGGGTTTCGAATTCCAGAAAAGATACCATGCTGAGTGAGCAAGCCAGTGGTTTCGTCAAAAGTGAAAGCATGGATGCCTGGTTCATGGGCGGTACTATAACCACTGACCAAGGCTAAAGTTGTTGAAGAAGCTGGCATCATAATTCCTCCGGTGGTAAAGCTGGTAGAAATTTGCTATTGGTTCTGTGGAATTGAGGTGATAGTCCCTTTGGGACGGATGATGGTTTTGTGTGGGAACACATTTTAACCACGGCACGAAGAGCACGAAGGAAGGGCTTTTTAAGAATTTTCTTTTCCATGCCCGTGGCCGTGTCCGAATCGCAGATTTTCGCTGATTACGAGGATGGCACCTCGTGTCCGTGCTAGAACCGGCACTATTGCAGATTAGACCAAGTCTGAACCGCAGATTTACGCAGATTTAGATGATGACGCAGATTAGAGCAAGGACAAGAGCGAGTGTCTGAACCGCCTCGTGCCCCATGTTGGAACCGGGACTATCGTCTCGGAGAGCGTGCTGCTCGCAGCAAAACGGGGAAGTCCGAGGCGAGAGGGTCCCGCCGGTAAACCGGAGATTGCCACGTTGCGAAGAGCACGCTCCTTCGCAATGACAGCAAGAGCAAGTGCCCCATGCTTATTCGTTAAGACCTTAAAGTTTCGCCTAAAATCTTGGTGCAGTATGAGGTCGTCAATTGAATGATAATGTTCGTCTCGCAAAGTTTTGCCAAAGTATAGCAGATTCACGGAGTATTGAGGAATGTCTTTATGGTATGGTCAGGGCAAGCGCATTTTATTTTTGGAGAGGAATTTAACGGAAATTTGTGAATAAATGGTGTTCGTACAGGGATGAGCGTAGAAGAGCCGACTCACGCAAAGGACGCAAAGAAGAGCATTTTTTAAGAAAAACTCGTTCGTTCGTTTGGCGCGGAATATTAGCGGTGGGAGCACGGAGAGGTGCGCTGACGTCAGGCATAAGCTGCGGTGCGGGATTGCCAGCCGTTGGCGATGAGGTGTTCAAGGAAGAGGATGGCCTGGGTGAGGCTGTCGACGGGGTCATTGATGTGGGCGGATGGGAATTTGTAGAGCTGGTCTTCGAAGTCGTAGAGCCAGGGGACTTCGCTGGAGGGGTTGGGGAGGAGGATGCAGCCGCGTTCACACCAGAGGCTGGCTTGGCGGGCGCGGGTGGCTTTGCTGGTTTGGCCAGGGGTGAAGGATTTGAGCATACTGGCAATTTCGTAGGTGGCGCTTTGCTGAAGGGTTTGAAGTAGGCTGATGCCGCTGGCTTTGTCTTCGATGATGATGCCGCGAAGTTTGCCATCCTGCATCCAGCGCAAGGCTTCGTTGGTGATGGCGCTGGCGAGTTGGGGGAATTGGAGGCGCTGCCAACTGGCGAAACGAAGGTAGATGCGGTAGTCTTCGAGTAGTTCGCAGACGGTGAGGGCGCTGGTATCGTTTTGTTCGGAGTCTTTGAAGGCGGTGTCCCAAGAGAGCCAGCGGGCGATGACCTGGCGCGGGGTGGGGGTGATGCGGTTGCGGCCTTGCCACCATGCGGTCTGGTAAATGCTGCCGCCAGCGGGAGCGGGGCGTTGGGCGTGCTGACCGGCATAGGCACGGGGGCCAAGATCGAGCCTGGCGGCGGTGTTTTCTTTTTCGCCAAAGCGGGCGGGCCAGAGGAGTTGACCTGGTTGGGTGCGGGGGTCGTTGAAGCCGAGGCTGGAGATGTAGCGCTGGGGTTCATATTCGGTGGGGAGGCAGAGGTATTCGTAAGAGGGAATGTCACCGGGATGGAGTTTGGCGAGCAGGTGCCCGGTGAGGTCGTCCTGGTGGAGGCGCTGCATGATGATGACGCGGCGGGTGAGGCGCGGGTTGTTGGCGCGGGTGGTCAAGGTGGTGTCGTAGATTTCGTTGACTTGGGAGCGCATGACGGGACTATCGGCGTCCTGGGCTTTGAGGGGGTCGTCGACGACGAGGATGTCGGCGCCTTCGCCGGTGACGGCGGTGTTGAAGCTGAAGGCGAGGCGGTAACCGGTTTTGTCGTTTTCGTAGCGGTTTTTGGTGTTCTGGTCTGGGGACAGGGTGAAGATGTGCCCAAAATTGGTGCGGTACCAGGGGCTGAGGAGGATGCGGCGGCTTTTGTTGGTGTCACGGATGGCGATTGGTTGGGCATATGAGCCTGTGAGCCAGCGAAGGTGGGGGGATTTGATCCAGCTCCAGGTGGGCCAGAAGACGGAGACGAGCAGGCTTTTCATGTGGCGGGGCGGGATGTTGATGATGAGGTTGTGGATCTGAAGATCGGTGACGGCCTGGAGGTATTCGCAGATGAGGCCGATGTGCCAGTTGTCGATGTAGGGTGTGGCGGGTTCGACGATGGGCCAGGCGAGGCGGACGTATTGATAGAGGTTGTCGCGACAGGCGATGATCTCGGCCATTTGACGATTGTTCTTTGAGGTTGGTTGGTTGGTGTTTTTGGAGGTCATGTGGTCACATTGGGTAACACTGGGTAACATTGGGTCACTGTTTTGAGGTTAAGGAAGGCGTGTTTAGGAACGTGATAAGAGTTTGCGCTGAAGGCGAAGGAATTCGGCGCGTTCGTCAGGTGGGAGGGTGTCGAGGGAATAGTCGTCCATATCGAGGTCTGAGGCCTGGGCAGGGGGTTGGGGGCGGTTGAGGCGTCCACCGGTTTCGGTGGCGATGTCATCGAGGATGCCGCGCATCTGGCGGAAGAGTTCGCCGTTGAAGCGGCGCAGTTCGATGCGTTCGATGCGGTCGTTTTCGAGGCGAAGGGCTTTGACATCGACGATCCAGAGGGCTTCGTCGGTGTGAGCGAGGGATGAGAGGCGTTCGTACATGGTGACAAGAAGTTGGATGCGTTCGTGTTGGAGGGCGAGGCCGCGTTGAAGGATGGCATCGCGGTGGGCGCGGTATTCATGCTGGACGTGTTCTTCTTCGATTGCGTCATAGGCGGCGGCGCGGGCTGGCCATTCGTATTGGGATGACCATTTGCGGAGGGTGCCGTGAGATGATGTGGGGGCAGGGGGATTATTTTTGTATTGCTGGCGTAATTCTGCGAGGGTGCGAGCGGGACCGAGTCGGATGAAGTCGAGGAGGACTTGATGGGCGAGGGGGCTTTCGGTGCGGCCGTTTTCAGTTGTGGCAGGTTTGGTCGGGTCGGAGGGGTTCCAGGTGAGCATGGGGTGTCCTTTTTTGATGCAGGGTGATGGCGGCGAGTGGATAGGGCGGCTGGTTCGGCGCGGTTTTTCGGTTGCCACTCTCCGGCGGAGTTAGAAGTTGGTTAGGGTTGGAGCAGTGACGTGTGTTGTCAATAGTGTACAGTGGTTTAGGTGTTTTGACGAGAC
The DNA here is from genome assembly GCA_903846015.1 of uncultured Anaerolineae bacterium. Lineage (GTDB taxonomy): Bacteria > Chloroflexota > Anaerolineae > Anaerolineales > Villigracilaceae > UBA5195. Next base: position 7,541 of record CAIMZS010000212.1, read on the forward strand.
CGACGATCGTCAGAGACAAGATATGGGGGTAGGTTTGGTTTTATAGCCACAGCTTGGGGTTATTTGGGCGGCAGGTCATGCCCGGTCCTGTCTTGATGCAGGATCGGCGATTCGGTTGGTGGTGGTTGTGAAAGGCGGGTGGGTAACAGGATGTACAGGATGGGGAGGATAAAACTTTTTGAGGGTTGGCTTTGGGTAGTTGGGGAAGGTTCGATTGGAAAAATCTTTTTACCGCGAAGTGGGCATAGACCTTTTACCACAAAAGATAAAAAACCTTTTACCACGAAGGGCACGAAGAGCAGGAAGGAAGGGCTTTTTAAGAATTTTCTTTTCCATGCCTGTGGCCGTGTCTGAACCGCAGATTTACGCAGATTTAGATGATGACGCAGATTAGAGCAAGAACAATAGCGAGTGTCTGAACCGCCTTGTGGCCGAACAAGGGCGCAAGGATGAGCTTATTTTTAAGGGAAAGCTCTGTGTTTGTGGAATAGTCTAGTTAGTGATAATGGAAAGGTTTGGTAGAATTATCTGAAAGTTGATTTCAGGTTTTACCAAAACAGGCAGCTATGAATGATTATTATGCAATATTAGAAGTAAGCCCAGACGCGACGCAAGAACAGATCAAAAACCAGTATTTCTTTTTGATTCAAGCCTGGCATCCCGATAAATTCCCTACGGCAGACTATAAACAAAAAGCCGAAGAAAAAACCAAGTTAATCAATGAAGCTTATGGGATGTTAAAAACTTCTGACAAACGAGAGCAATATGATGTTTCACGTCAAGACTCAAGGTTTCAAAGCCCATCAATGCAGCCTGAAACGAACATTCCACAACCAGGCGAGAATTTTCC
>CAIMZS010000213.1 GCA_903846015.1 uncultured Anaerolineae bacterium
CGATCTTTACCATATTTATAATAGAGGCGTAAGCAAGCAGAATTTTTTTACTGACGAAAAAGATTATTGGAAATTTTTTGATTGCCTTCGCGATTTTAACAATACCACTTATTACTTCGGATGGGCCTGGTGGAATTGTGGTTATCTCGGTCGTTGTTGTGGCCGCCGCCATTTATTCCATTCTGATCCGATACATCATGCGTGGGGGTGAGCCCGATACCCGCACATCCTCGCAAAACAAGAAAAAATGATGCCCACTCCGGTTACCTTTGCCGCATCCAGAGCGGATATGTATGCCGCCCTGGCTGAGGCCCTGGCTGAACCGGCGCAGTGGTTGTGCCTGCCGGGTCGGGAATGGCCGCTCTTCGAGCTGGCATCTGGGTTGCTGCCCAATTCCACGGCTGTGCCGGGTCTGGCCCTGATTCAGGATGAAGTCCTGAGCGGGCGCCAGGCCCGCTACGCTGCGCTGATCGGCGGGCAACCCGGGCAGCCACATTATTGGCTGTACGAATCGGCTTTTCTGACCGGGCGTATTCTGGGCGAGGCGACTTTTGCGGTGGCAAAATGCTATTCACAGGCCGGGCTGCAGGTGGAAGGCAGTGAATTACCGGATGGCGTTGTGCCCGAACTGGCTTTTTTATCGTACCTGGCTGCGAATGATCCATCTGCTGAGCAAAAATTTCTCAAGGAACATGCGGCCCTATGGCTCCCCTCCCTGGGACAAGCCCTGGCCCGCGGCACAGACCCGGTCTATGCCGCCATTGGACAACTTCTCTCGGATTGGATTACTCGCGCTGCCAGTCGGGCGCCAACGCTGCCCGCCTCAGGGCAGTTAACCTGTGCGCGTCTGCCCGCATTGCGGGAGGCTTCCGCCTGTACTTTGTGTGGTTTCTGTGCCCAGCGCTGCCCTACAGGCGCGTTGGTGGTCCGTGAAACTTCGGATCAGACAGCTCTGGTACTCCTGGCGAAAAGCTGTACGGGTTGCGGACGCTGCGCCGCGGTGTGTGACACAGCGCTGATCCGCATGGAGCCAGTGCCTCCAACCGAAGTTGTCTCCGATGCTCCCCGAGCGCTGCGTCTTTCGGAAAGGGTGCCTTGCAGGGCTTGTGGTCAGCCGATGGTGAGCCGGGCTGAAATGGATTTTGTCATCAAGCAGATCGGTCATCCGACCTGGTTGGATAACTGCCCAGCCTGCCGGATGCCGGCCTACGGGTGAATGGGATGAAATTTCATCTCATTCACCCGTTTTTTTCGTTTCATGCCCAGCCTGGATATTTCATCCGATTTGGGGATGGACATTAATCTTCCAAGTTGTAAAATAGTGTTATTCAATGTGATTTGTCGATTTTGTGTATTTGGATGTCATTACCGCAGCGACCCCATTGATGGCGTGTCTGAACCGCAGATTTACGCAGATTTCGATGATTACACAGATTAGAGCAAGAAGCAAGTGTCTGAACCGCAGATTTCGAGTTTTTACTGATGGCTGTGCCCGTGGCCGTGCTAGAACCGGCACTATCGCAGAACCGGGTACCATTGCGGCTATCTCACAGGATCAAGTTGGCCTATGCCCAAAAATGATTCGTCAATCGTCTGGTCATCAGAGCAGGGTGATCTGCGCAAGAAAAATGCTGCCGGCATCCGCCAGATATCGCTGCCACCTGCCCAACAGAATATTATCGTTGGGCGCGAATCGAAGGGGCGCCGCGGTAAGGCTGTCACGCTGGTAAAGAACCTGGTACTTTCGGGGGATGATCTTACCGCATTGACAAAATCGCTCAAGCAGGTGTGCGGCAGCGGCGGCACCATCAAGGATGGCATCATCGAGATCCAGGGCGATCACCGTGAAAAAATCGCAGTGGTGATGCGCGGGCTTGGATATAAGGTGAAAGTGGCGGGTGGTTAGCCACAACACAAAACCATCATTCCCCTAGCACGGTGATTTACGGAAGTCCCGGTTCCAGTACGAGATCGCCGTGATGATCCGCCCGATATAGAAAGACATGGAAGGTGTGAACATGCTTGGACAAACTCTGGTCGATCGTTATAGAATTGATGCCGAGCTTGGGCACGGCGGTATGGGGGTTGTTTACCGCGGTTTTGATCTGCTGCTCGCCCGCCCGGTGGCGATCAAAATGATTTCATCGTCGAATTTGGGCAATGAAGCGCGTACTCGGCTGCTGGCTGAAGCCCGCGCCGTAGCCCGGTTGAACCATCCGAATATCGTCACCGTGTATGATGCGATCGAATCCGAGGGCACGCCTTGCATTGTGATGGAATTGGTCGAGGGTGGCACGCTGCGCAGCATTCCATTTCCTGGCGTAAGGCAAAGTATTGAGTATGCGCGCCAGTTGTCCGCTGCGCTGGTGCATGCGCATGCTCGGGGCATCATTCATCGCGATATCAAGCCGGATAATGTTTTGATCTCTCCGGGTGGTCTCGTAAAATTAAATGATTTTGGCCTGGCCCGCCGGATGGATACTCCCCGCGTAACGGATGCCGGGCTTTTGATAGGTACGTTTGCTTACCTGGCCCCAGAATTAATCCAGGGTGATGACCCCAGTCCTCAGTCAGATTTGTATGCTTTGGGAGTGCTGCTCTATGAATTGCTGACTGGCGATCTGCCTTTCAAGGGCAACGATATAGCCCATTTGTTTGCTGCGCTTTTACGCGGAGAAGTGCCATCTCCTAAAACTCACAACCCGGATATTCCGGATTTGCTAAACACATTGGTCATGCAGCTGCTCAGCCGGAAACCGCAAGATCGGCCCGAATCTGCCCAGGTGGTCGAAGCGACGTTGACCATTATGCAGTCTGACTGGGTGCAACCCCAGGTTTTTTCTGCCAACTCGCAAAAAACTCAGGCGCTCGGTGATTCGGCTGATTCCCGGGCCAGGGGCCGTGGCCGTGCTAGAACCGGCGCTATCGCTAGAACCGGCACTATCGGAAGTAAGGATTTGGAGAAGGATTGGCGCCGGAAAAGTTACCCCAAGTCTTCTGTTCCGGTGCTCGGCCCAGGGGAAAAGGAACAAATCTTCTCCAACCGTCAAAAGGAACTTGCAGCCAGTTCTTTTCAATTAAATGATCACCGACTGTTGGTGATCACCGGTATGCCAGGCATTGGCAAGAGCACCCTGGCGCGCGCCTTGCTCGAGTTTATGCCGATGGATACGCCGCCGCCATTTTGGTATGATTTTGAACGCCAGAAGAGCAGCGGAAATACACTGGGCGTACTGCTTGACCGCATCTCGGCCTATTTGGACCGCGTTTTGGGCGGGAGCGTGCGTGATGAGATTATGGCCTTTCGTGATAAAGACCAGCAAGCCTCTGTGCACGATGTGGATATGCTGATTGACTTTCTGAACCAGGATATTTCGCTCTGGCTGGTGTTCGATAACCTGGAAGCGGCCTTGTCCAAGGGCGGCAATGGGTTTCTGGATAAAAACCTGGAGATCTTATTCGATGGGTTAAAGAACAGCAGTCATAGGGCCAGGGTGGTCATTACCAGCCCGCTGGTGCCCATCCTGCAGGGCGGCGAGTTTTTACTCGAGTCTGGCAGCCAGCCGCTCACACTGCAGGGGCTGGACCAGACCGCGTCGATCAACTGCCTGCGCGCCAATGGGCTGCAGGATTATCAGGACGATGTGCTGGCGCCCATCACCCGGTTGGTGGACGGGCATCCGTTTGCGCTCAAGCATGTTGCCAGGTATATTGTCACGATGGGCGTGCAGGCTGCGCTGGACAACCTGGAAGGTGGGCTGGATGGATTCCTGGAACATTTTCAGGCGACTTTACTTCAGCGTCTTTCCGAAGAAGAGTATCAGGCGCTGCAGCATCTGACTGTTTTGCAACGGGACATTTCCATGGATGGTTTGTGCAAGGTTGCCCAGGCCCGCCCGGCCATGATCGGTCGATTGAAGGAAGCAGGTCTGCTCGAGAGCAATATATCAGGCGGTTTCTGGCTGCCGTCGCTGATCCGAGCCAGCCTGCGGAGGAGCGACTTACCAGACATGCGTCCGTGTCACATGCGCGCGCTCGAGTTTTACCGCAAGCAGAAACGCCCCATTATTGCCAGGCAGATCGATGATTATGCCAGCGCTCTAGAGTGGCATTATCATGCCATCCAGGGTGGTGAGGTTGGCAGTGCTTTCGCGGCCATCTTTTCCACGGGTGCTTGCTTATCGTTAAAAAGTTGGAATGAATTTGCCCTGCTGCGTGGGCTGTGCGAGGATATCCTGGCCGGGCTGGAGCAGACTCCTGAAGCGATTACGCGCCTGGAGATGGTCAGCCTGCTGCTTGCCCTGGGCGATGCCTATTTCATTCAGCGCAATATCGGCGCGAGCATCACGGTTAACCAACGCGCGTTACAGGTGCTGAGCGGTGATGATGATGCCCACACGCGCGCACGAGTCCTGGTCCGGTTGGGGGATGCGCTGCGTTTTGACAACCAGAACAGTGCCGCCATTGATTGCAGCCGTCAGGTATTGGAGATGCTGGCAACAAAGCCGGATGGCCTGTTGAAGGCCCAGGCCCTGCAGCTGCAGGGGGAGGCTTGTGTTGGGTTGGGAGAGTTTGATCGCGCGATTGAAAGCCTGGAAGCTTCACGCGCGACTTTTGAAGCACTGGCCAATTCGCAGGGAGTCGCTTTCACAACCATGGAGATTGGGGTGGCTTATTCCTATCAGAACCAGTTTGAACTTGCCCTGGAAAATTTTCACCGCTCGGTTGTTGCCTGCCAGGAAATCAGCGATGAATATGGTGTGATGATGGGTCATTGGAACCTGGGAGATTTGTTCCTGCAGCTGGGCAGGTTTGAAGAGGCCCGCCAGGAACTTGAACAGGCGGTTGAACTGGCGCATAAAAAGAAATTTACCGGGAATGAACTGACGGCTGGACTGTACCTGGCGGAGACGAATATTGCCCTGAACAGATTGGACGATGCCCAGGGTGTGCTTGATGGCCTGGCGGCTCTGCTGACCGAATCGCAAAACCCTGTCTATCTGGGCCATGCCATGCGGCTGCGCGCCGGGCTGGCATGGAGACAGGGCCAGTTGGTTGAAGCGAACAAATACTTCAGCCAAGTCTTTGAGCTGCTTAAGGGCGAGGCTGGTCAATATGAAAGAGCGCGGGCCCAGCTTGAATTTGGCGCTTATCTGCGGAAAATTGGCAAACTGGGCTCCGCGCGTACGGCTTTGCTGGAGGCAAGGAGAGACTTTGAGGCCCTCAACAGCCAGCCTGGGCTGAGGCTGGCTGAAAGTGCCTTGCATGAGGTGGACGAGTAGCCTGTGTAATTACAAACTTGAACGAAAAGATCAGATACGTGGAGCGATGTTGGATCGACCAATCCCTGGTCCCTGGCTCGGGTCGCCCCAATCGAAGATGTTGATCAGGAATCCGTTAATCTGGCTCTCTGTACCAGGCACGTTGCCTCTCATTTTTGCTACCGTTCCATCGGGGAACCGTTTCCATTTGTTGGCTCCATCGGTGAAGTTGACCAGGGGGATCAGAGCGGAGATATCTATTTTCGGTTCCTTTTTATTATTTATATTGTATTCTTCCAGGTTCTTTAAATCCTGCTCGTTGAAGAGAAAGCCCACCTGGATTGCCGGGGTAAATGTGGTAACCAGGGTGTAAGTTTTGCCATCCTGCTTAAAAAAGCGGATATCAGATGAAACTCCCAGTATGGCTTCGATGCTGTTGTCTTTTGGCATTTTCATCAGCGCAGTTTCATCAAAGGAGAAACTATATGGCTGGACACCATCCGGCAGATGCGAGATTTTCACTTCGTGCCCGTTTTGCGTTGTGCAGAGCCATTCCCAGACAACGCCATTATCTTTGTCGATTACAGGTTCTTTAATTTGGTCGCAGGCTTTAGTATCCGGGCCAGGTGTGACTTGTTTCTGTACTGCCCCTGTGGTGGGAACCGGTGTGGGGGTTGACCCGCAGGCCGTCAGCATGAACAGCATGACCAAAAAAACGGTAAATATCTTTATAGAGCTTGTTTTCTTCAACATATTTCCTCCTATGGGTTTGGCGAAGCAATAAGGGCTTAACTGTAAAAAGGAGCTTTCACCGCCGAGTGCGCAAAGAACGCAGAACATCATCGGATTTATCATTAAAAATGCTTAATTTTTGTGGTTTAGCCAAAAATTAAGCGCTGCGAACTCTGTGTTCTCCACGGTTAATCTTTTTTCAGTGGACTCGATAAGGATATCATAGCATGAAAAAAATAAGTTTGCAACTTAGGATTTTTGAACGGGTGCGGTGCAACTCGTGGTGTGGGGCTTCGATGCCCGTACAAAAGCGGGTACCATTTGAAAATAAAAATCTGTCCGCAAGCTCAGCCTGCGGACAGATTTGATTTCTAGCGGGTGCTTATGAGTGGCTTGAGTTCCCCAGCAGGATCATCTGTGGGTTATCGGGATCATGACGTTCGGCAAAGACAGTCACTGGCAGGCGCTGTTCCCAGGCATGTTCGGCCAATGCCTCGATGGCTTGTTCGCGGCTCTCGAAGTGAAGCGTTTTGTCATCTGTTTCGAGGGCAAAACCCGCAAAATCACCGAAATGGTCATAGATCAATCCGGCGATTTTGCCGTGGAAGCTGACCATCTGCTCGCCGTGCTCATGCCCGTGTTCATGATCTTCGTGTTTGCCCTCGTGATCATTTTCCTCATGCTCGTGTTCGTGCCCAATGTCGTCACCCTTGCTGTTGCCCTGCCAGTTGCCGTCGTTGGTGGGGATGACCAGGTCTGGGTTCCCGCCCATGTGGCGTACTCTCCCTTCGATTTGCTGAACGTAGCGTTGGAAGACGAGATACCAACGGCTGGTCAGAGAGATGGAAAGCTGGATATAGCGCAGGATTGAAAGGCGGCGCTCTTCGGGCGCAAGCAGGTCGTGTTTGGTGCTGATTGGGATGGTCAATTCGAACTCGCCCAACACTCGCCGCCATTGGATAGCGTTCGGGTGGATGGAATTGTACATTCCAACACCTACCGAGCTTTGTACGGCAGAGTTTTCAAGGCTGAAGACGCCTGCATCCGCGCCTGCCCCGATCTTTTGCGCACCGGTGACCAGGGTGGTGTTTGCATCGCTGGCAATTCCTATCCTGGCTCCGCGCCCCCGTACGTTGATCTTTTCAAGGCCGATCATGACACTGGTGATCTGCTTGACAACAATGTGGTGGATATTGCCCTTCTTGACTGTGGGCGGCAGGTCGATGGTCATCAGCCCGGCATAGTTAGGCCCCAGGCGGCGCGGGATGGGGATATAGGTAACCCCGCCGGTGGGACAGCGCAGGGTATGGTCGTCGGTTTTCTTCAGCAGCCGGGTGGAGTACATTTGGTTTGCCAGGTCGATGATCTCATCTGCCGATGCATCCGGCAGGTAGATCTCGGCCTCGCTGCCGGGCGGGATGCTGCCCCATTCGATCATCAATTCGTCGTGGCCCAGGATGGGATTAAGCTGGAAAGGTGTGGGACGGATCTCGAAGGTTTGCGGGGCGCGGCGCGATTCGATTAACCCTGGGTTGGGCACGTTTACAAAGGCCAGGTTGCGCTGCGCCAGCTTGTCCGAGATGGATGGGTCGGCATTGGTGGGGATCGGGTCAAGGTCAAATGCGATTTCCGCGATCAGGCATTGGTGTTCGCTGCGTACCAACTGCTGGATTGATTGAAGCGCACCCATTCCGGTGAAGGGGCCATCCGGGCGATTCGCGGGCAACCCGCCGATCATGCGTTCAGGGAAGAGCTTTTCAGCGGGTTGGTTGATATCCAGCCAACAGCCAAAATATTGGTAACTTTCGCCACCGATCAGATCAGGGCTGATTGGCTGAACATTGGGGGCATCTGTCTGGCTGTTCATACTGGAACTGGTGGTGTCGATGCGGGGTGTGGCAAAGAAAGGAATGGTCATGATCTCGTCCGCGATGATGCCCAGCAGCGGGATCTTCTGCCCGGATGCGTTGCTAGCTGAGCGGTACAGGGTGTTCACATCGAAGGTAGCGTTGGTCTGTTGGGCAGGCCACATTCTGAAGAACAAGCGCACATTGTTGGCCGGAATGGTGTCACGGTAGCGCACACGCGCCAGGGCAAAATTGTAAACTGGAACATTGTTGACATCCACCGGAGAAAGCGCCAGTGATTCGGCAGCTTCCTCTGGGGCGATGGCATCAAACAACGGGCCGGCAGAGGCCTTGCTGCCATTCAGGTTGGTGATGGCTTGCTGAATAAAGTTGGTGGCAGCGGCACGAGCCGTGCCGTTGTTGTTCACTGTGGCAGCAAAACGGGTTTGACCAGCCTTGATCTGGAATACCTTGATATCCACGCTCAGGAACCAGTCCTTGCCGTGGGCGCTGTCGCCGTGCAGGATGTAGGGATTTGGGTTTTTGGTGAGTTGAATGGTCCCAGCCGCGGAAACTGAAGCTCCCGCGGCCGTAAGGCTGGCGATTACCGGCAGGGTTTCGGTGGATGTGCCAAATCCGAACACACCCGGGTCATTGCCATTATCGAAGCTAATTTTGAATGGGAAAGTGAAACGCTGTGGGCTATCTGGCAGGGATGGATCCTGGGGAATGACCGCTCCGCTGAAGGCGAAATTAATACCCGCAGCAGGGCTGGCGATGATGGGCCTGTGAGGCGGGTTGCTCAAGTTGGCGCCTGTCAGTCCAAGCTCGCCGGGTTTGAAACCTTCCACCACCACATAGACAGCATTGTCGATCATGGCTGGCGCCCCGCTGAGGTGAATCAGTGACTGAATCTCGCCCTGTGAGTAAGTTGAGCGGTCGATAATCAGGAAACTGTCCTGTTTGGCGATGTGAACGCTGACCGAAGGGGATGCGATAGCGTTGGCAATTACCACCATGTTATAATTGCCCACGGTTGCATCCGATGGTATCTGTATGCTGGTTGTTACGATTGTGGGACCGGTGGCAATGCCGAGGGTTGAAAAATTAAAGGTTCGTGCTCGCACCACTTCGTTGGTTGCGGTGTTCGTCAGCAATACAATGGGGAAGTTGGTGGACATCTGGGCATCGTCGCCGTAGGAGTTGGCTTGTGAGAGGCCGTTAAAGAGTGTGCCGCCCAGGCTGTAGGTATGGCCTGCCACCATTTGACCGGGGAAATTAATCAGGGTAGGCCGCCAGGCTGGATTTGGACTGCCGAGAAAGGCGGTATCGACGGTTAAAAGCGCCAGCATGTTTTGCTGAGTGGTAAAGGCTACCTGGCCGTTTGGCAGCAGCAAAAAGCGCGAGCGCCATACATCCACAGCGTTGGAGGGCGGCTGCGGGCTAAGCGCAACTGGAGTGGCATTTGTGATTGGGTCATAAACATAGACGTTGCATGGATTGGACCAGAATTGGGTTGATCCAGTATTGCTGATCTCGCGGATGGTGTTACCGCCTACCAGCAGCACCTTGCCGCCCGGCAGCAGCACCGCCGGGGCATCGATGGCTGTCTGGATGTTGCCATTCGGGCTATTGAAGTTGGCCGAGCTGGTATCCGTTGGAAGGTCTGGCCCATTGCTCCAACTTCCGGGCTGGGTGGAACTGGCGCCCGGGGTGTAAATGGCCGTATGGCCGGTACCACCCACAAAAAATACCTTTCCATTTGGCAGAGTCATTGCAGGGCCGATTTCGCTGACGCCGACCGAGACGTTTGGGTTGACGGTTGTATCCGTCACGCTCATCAGTGTCAAACGCTGAGTAAGTGTAGCCGGGCTTTGATCGGCGATGATCCAAAGATCCGTTTCGGGAACGTATTTCTCGGCGCGGATCGTGTTGGAGATGTCCACCGTTAGCACGCTGCCATCCTGTAACAGTACCCAGGTTTCCTCGTCGATCTTGCCGATCTTGCTGGGATTGATAACTGCGCCAAAGCCCAACCCGGCTTCACTCCAATCATCATAACGCGGATCCCAGATGGCGGTGCGGTTGGAGTTGAGGTCGCCCATCAGTACACGCCCATCAGCCAGGATGCAGGCGGAAACATCGCCATTGATCCAATTAAATGAGGCGGGTTTATTCAAAGGCGTCCACTGATTGGACTGAGGGTCAAAGATCTCGCCCAACGGGGTGAAACCGGAAACAGGGGCGGCGTCTGAAACTTCGCCGCCCACTGCAAAGACACGCCCATCCCTGAGTACACCAGATGCAAAGAACTGGCGTGTATTGGTCATGTTCAAGGCGCCTGACCAACTGCCGCTCAAGTAACTACCATGTGTATCGGGTGTCAGGCGATACCAATCTTTGCCGTAAGCGTTATGGACCAATACCGATGCATCCGTTAATAGCAGCATGGTTTCCGGGCGAATACCTGCTGGCAGGTTGTTGATTGAATCCCATTTATTTGCCATACAAAATTACTCCTCAAATTTTGAAACAACCAACCAATAAATAAAGCATCTGAGTTGTGGAAGTGGGTGTGCCACTTCCGGTGGATCAGGTTACTGAGAGAAAATTGGATTTGTTTATTTATGCCCGTGCAGAACCGGGTACCATAATAGTGTACGTTCTGAACGATGGGAGTTCAATAGGTAATTTGGGTGAATATTATCGTATTTAGTTTGTGTGTGAAGTTCGATGATTACGCTAGTCTGAACCGGCCGTGCTAGCAGCTTGTCGGAGTAAATGAAGACGTAAAAACATTGGTACACTTGAACAATGACACGAAAATTTACGAAACCCGATTACACAGCGACACCAAATATACAAATCAGTCTTGGAGAAGCCATCCCGGCGAATCATCTCGCGCGATTTGTTGTCGATATGGTTGCTCAACTGGATCTGAGCGCAATATACAAACGATATGGAGTTCGGGGCGGAGAGGCAATAGCGCCCGAAGCGTTGCTGGCATTGATTTTTTACGGTTATTGTACCGGTAGGTTCAGCTCGCGGAAAATAGAGAGAGCGACATATGAAGATCTGGGGTTTCGGTTTGTTGCCGGTGGCTTGCACCCAGATCACGACACAATCGCAAATTTCCGTAAAACGTTTTTACCCGAATTGGAAGGGCTGTTCGTTCAGATTCTTCTGCTGGCGCAACTTTCGGGAGTATTGAAGGTTGGCAATCTCAGTTTGGATGGCAGTAAGATCCATGCAGATGCTTCAAAAAGCAAGGCGGTAAGTTACGGACGGTTGAAAGAATTAGAAACGACTCTGCGAGAAGAAGTTGCGCGTCTGTTTGAAATGGGAGAACAGGCTGACCAGGGAGACGTGGAACTGCCAGAAGGTTTGGTAATCCAGGATGAAATTTCTTTTCGGCGAGAGCGTCTGGAAAACCTTGCGACTGCCAAGGCGATTCTGGATGCTCGTGCCAAGGAACGTTATGAAGCCGAGAAAGCCGAATATGATGCGAAATTAAAGGAGCGAGAAGCAAAAGCCCGTAAGCGACACCAGAAACCACGCGGGAAAGAGCCCAAACCGCCAGAAGAAGGACCGAGTGATAATGATCAGTATAATTTTACCGATCCTGACTCTCGCATCATGAAGAATAGCACCAATAACGGGTATGACCAGCATTACAACGCACAGGTGGCCGTTACCCAAAACAGCATGTTCATCGTTGCAACTTCGCTTTCCAATCATCCAAACGATAAACAAGAAGCGGAACCGACCTTGGATGCGTTTCCAGCAGAATTGGGTCAGCCGGATGGGGTTGCGATGGACAATGGCTATTTCAGCGCCAACAACATAAAAGCTACGGAAGAACGTGGTATCGAACCATACATCGCGACAGGCCGTGAGGCGCACTACAAACGTGTGGAAGATTTGCTTGGCAATCTTCCAGATAAGCCAGCTGCGGATGCCAGTCCAAAGGAGAAAATGGCCTATAAACTTGCTACAGATATTGGCAAAGAAATCTATCGCCTACGCAAATGTACGGTTGAACCCGTGATCGGCATCATCAAAGAGATACTGGGGTTTCGCCAGTTTTCCTTGCGCGGTCTAAAAAATGCAGCTGGCGAATGGTGTCTGGTGTGTCTCGCGTTTAATTTGAAACGCATGCACTCGATATGGCTGTCACAAGAACTCTATTAACGCGCCTGCTGATTGGACTTTAGGAAAATTTACTCATGAAATCCGCTGTTTTGGCTACTTTCACCGCTTTGTTCTGACTTTTTAGCGCCATTTCTTCACGGGAGAGACCATTTCTTCGCTCTCTCCGACAAGCTGCTAGTTCGAAGGATGATGAACCGGTCACCACCACGCGAATACCAGGTACTTAATCGACAATGATTTTCAGGCCAATGCCGATATTTGGAATGTTCTGGGCATCATCTACTGCCAGCAATTCATATCCTTCAACACAGGCCAGAATTTGCCCAAAATCCTGTGAACTTAAGATTTGCCGAGTGCGGATGTTGTCCCCAGAATCGAGCTTGTACTTCAAGTGAGTTTGTTTCAGGAAAGTTTGCAGCAGAGTTGTTTTACCAACCCGGCGCGGTCCATAAATGACCAGCGCCTTGTTTGGCTGAAGATGAGTTTCAATGGGTTCGTATGCGCGTGGGAACATACATCCACTATACATCAACTCCACGAATTTGTCAAAATATGTGGAGTTGATGTCCTGTCTTTCGGTAAAATAGCACTACACC
>CAIMZS010000214.1 GCA_903846015.1 uncultured Anaerolineae bacterium
CTCAATTTTTCGTTCGCTGGCTACCAGTTCACCAAGAAGACTGACCCTTCCGTCCACAAACCTGATCGGGGAACCTATGGCATCGATACTGATCCGGTTTGCAAAAGCTTGCGCGATCGGCTCAACAACACTGCTGGCTATACAAACCCGCGCCCCCTTGGCAACATGCAAACGCAGCCTATCAATCACATCATCGCGGCGTTTTACCCACAGGTCATGCTCCACGCACCATTCGGCAGCAGCGGCGAAATTTTCAGGGGTAGCCCCATTCACCAATGACAGGCTGTTCACCATCAAGCTTTGACCCCATTTTTGCCAATCTACCAAACCTCGTTTGGCCAGGAAATAGGATGGCATCATCCCTACCATAAACATGTTGGCCCGAAATTTGCTCTGGTTGTGGCGCACCCAATCAACCAAACCAAGCACCGGCGAGCCAGTGGTCAAGGTTCCCATCATATCTGAAATTACAATCATCTTGTCTCCTTGGTGATCAGCGGTTCATCAGGTTTTCCAACCTGGCTTTTACTATTGGCCATTCGCTGTCGATGATACTGAAATATACCGAGTTGCGGATAAATCCATCCGGCATGATCATATGGTTGCGCAACATTCCCTCGCGGACTGCCCCGAGGCGCTCAATCGCACGAATGGATTGTTGGTTACGAGAATCCGCCTTGAACTGTACCCTCACACATCCAAGCACATCAAAAGCATGGCACAGCAACAGGTATTTGGCATCTGTGTTCACGGGCGAATGTTGAAATCTTTCACCATACCAGGTTCCGCCGATCTCCAGCGCGCGGTGTTCCGAGCGAATCTCCATATAACGAGTAGCTCCGGCAACCATACCGCTTTCTTTGTGGATAACGGCAAACGGTCGATCCGTGCCAAGCGATTCCCTGCGTAGAATCTCTTGCACCCAAATTTCCATCATCCCAGGGGCGCTCATATCGCCATAAGGCATAAAGCGCCAGATGGTTGGGTTCTGCCCGGCGAGCTCCAAACCGGGAATATGAGCATCACTTAATGGCTCCAGCCTCACGTGCTTGCCTTCCAGGGTGCAGCTTCCAACGATCATTTTTCACTCTCCAGCCTACGGTAAAAAAGATGCTTTCTTGTCCAGTCATCCAGGTACCAGCACAAGAATGAAAATTATAATCCATTGGCGCAGTTGAAAAGGTTTTTCAGACAACACAGCTCTCCAGCCGGTATGTTAGAATTAAGCAAATGAAACACCCAACCTGGTCCTTTCTACATTATTTCTTTTTTAACGACTTCAATCCTTGGCTGCGGATAACTCGTAGTCGCTTACTTTCCATAGCGTTGCTGAGTTGGATGAGTTTGACCTTATTGGCTTGCCAGCCGCAGAAATTGAGTACAAGCGTATTGATCCTGGATGAGGATAAAAGAATCAGCCTGGAAAGTGGGTCCAGCACCCCGGTTACCATTCTGGCAGAAGCAGGACTGACATTGGGCAAGGCAGACCGGGTACTATTTAACGGGGCCGATTTACCCTCAGATTTTTCACTGCCTTTCGGTGGTCATTACACCTTGCAAATCATACGCGCCCACAATTTGACACTGATCGCTCCCAAAAAACAGCAGGTCATTTTAAGCGCCGCCCCAACCATTGGCATGGCCCTCGCGCAAACCGGCATTAAACTCTTCGCAGCAGATTTTCTGGTACCCGCTCCAGAAACGCCCTTCAACACGGATATGGTCGTCACCTACCGCTCTGCCCGTGACCTTTCAATAACTGTGGATAACCAGATTATCACTATAAAATCATCCGAGCAAACCATTGGGCAGGCGCTATCATCAGCAGGAATCGCACTGATTGGCTTGGATAAAAGTCTGCCGCCAGATGGTGATCCACTACCAGTGAATGGACAGATCAGGGTCATTCGTGTCAGTGAAACCGTTACGCTTGAAGAAAAAGTCATCCCCTTTGCCCAAAAAATTGAGTATTCAGCCAGGCTCGCTGCCGGCCAACAGAAGGTGCTTCAGCCCGGCCAACCTGGATTATCCGTCCGTCGAATGAGAGTACGCTTTGAAGATAACGTGGAAGTTTCTCGCGTGACAGAGGCTGAGAGCGTGGTACGCCAGCCCTTGGCAAGCATTATCAGCGTTGGCACACAGGCGCAAATACAAACGCTCAACCTGCCAGGAGGACAAATACAATACTGGCGGGCTGTTCAGATGTACGCCACTGCTTATTCGCCCTGCCGGTCCGGAACACCAAAATGCTCATACGGCACAGCCAGCGGAATTCCTGTTAAACACGGCGTGGTAGCCATGATCCCCAGTATGTACAACCAGTTAGCTGGTTCTCAGGTGTATATTCCTGGCTATGGCATCGCTGTAATCGGTGATGTGGGGGGAGGCTTTCCAGACGGGCGCTTGTGGATCGACCTGGGTTACAGCGATGATGATTACCAGTCCTGGTCCGGTATGGTCACAGTTTACTTTCTGGCACCCGCCCCTGCCATCATTCCAGCAGGCTTACAGTAGAATTATGCCGCACCCGTCGAAAGGTTCTGAAGAATCCCACAAGTACGTACTTGTGGTACTTATGTTCTTCGCTGCTATGCTATGGGGCAAAATCGGCTGGGATTTTTATCTCGGCAAGTGGCAGGCACCGCTCGGCCCGCAGCTTGGTACTTCCCAAAAAGACCCATCAGAAAGTCAATCGCTTTTGCCGCTGGTCATCAACGGAGCCGCAATGACACAAACAGCAGCAGCACCTGTTTTTGGATCAATTACACCCATACCACTCAGCACATCTGTTGAGCCAATATGTTCTGGTGGACCTTATGGGGTTGCGCCAAAAACGATGACCTTGCTCGCCATCGGCTCGGATACACGCGCCGGGAACTATCTATACGGACTGGCTGATGTCATTCGCTATGTGCGCATCGACTTTGTAACCCCGCGCGTTAGCGTGCTTGAATTTCCTCGCGACATTTGGGTGGAGATCCAGGGCATCGAAAAGCACTACGGTATCACACACGGCAAACTGAACCAGGCATATTTTTACGGCAACCCCGGCATGGGTTATTACCAGGGCCCTGGCCAGGGTCCCGGCTTGCTCGCACACACACTCGAGCTGAATTTTGGAGCTCATCCGGATCACTACATCGCCGCCAACATGCAAACCTTTGTGCGTCTTATCAACGTCATTGGAGGCATCGACATTAATCTGCCTTTCTCAGTTGATGCTCGTAAGGCTGACCAGGAAACACGCACTGATCTGTACTTTTCTCCCGGTCAGCACCATCTCAATGGCGAACAGGCGCTTATGCTTGGGAGAATCCGTGAATACAGTGTTTTTGCTCGCGCAGATCAACAAAATCGAATTTTGTGTGCAGCACGGGATGCAATTCTCAATCCATCTAACCTACCCAAATTGCCCGAAATCATTAATACTTTCGATGGAGCTGTTCAAACCGACCTCAGCCCACAGCAAATCAGTCAACTCGCCTGCATGATCCCCCATTTAAAATCCAGCAGTATTACCTTCACCACTTTTCCACGTGAACTGCTGACCGAAACGCGCACCTTCGATATTGGCGTGCAAAAAGATGTATACATCTTCAAAGCCGATTTCAATACACTTCAGCTTTATGTTAAAAGTTTTGAGGGTGGTGCCTGGCCCAACGCCAACCCAAATATTTCCGCCGAAACCCCGCGCCCACGCGGAGAAGGAAACTTCCAATGTCCATGAACCTGCCACCCTTGAATGCCTATGCGTTACTGCGAGAACACGGTCTACATGCCGATAAAGGCCTCGGCCAAAACTTCCTGCACGACCCAGCCTCCTTGGAAAAAATCGTATCATCCGCAGAAATCCAACCCACTGATGCAGTATTGGAGATTGGTCCCGGAATGGGAAGCTTAACACGCTATCTGGCGCTAAGTGCCAGGACCGTTACGGCTGTCGAACTCGATCACGAAATGATCCCGATCTTGCACACCGTTCTCGCACCCTATCCGAATGTCAAAATAATGAATGGCGATATTTTGCAGCTTAACCCCGCTAAAATTATGCTGAACACCGATTTCATGGTGGTAGCCAACGTTCCTTACTACATTACCTCCGCCATTTTCCGCCACCTGCTGGAAAACCCGCCCCGACCACGACGAATGGTGCTGACTATCCAGAAGGAGGTGGCAGAACGTATCTGCGCTGGTCCAGGTGACATGAGCCTTCTGAGTCTAAGCGTACAGGTTTATGGCCAGCCTCAGATTAAGGCAATTATCCCGGCAGAAACTTTTTTCCCTGTGCCAAAAGTGGATTCGGCCATCATCCGGGTGGATATGTACACCCAGCCTCGCATCCCCGCTAATCTTCTAACTGGTTTCTTCCAAATCACTAAAGCTGGTTTTAGCCAGAAACGAAAAACCCTGCGGAATTCGCTCTCCGCCGGGTTGAGGTTGTCACTACCCGATACATCTCAATTACTTGAAGGAGCAGGGATTGACCCAATGCGCCGCGCTGAAACACTCAGCATCGATGAATGGTCTGTGCTCAGCGCTCACTTCAAGCAGAGCATACCCTGATGACGATGCATCAAATGGTTGTGAGCCTTGCATCTTTACCTTTTTTGTGCAAATCTCGAAAATTGAATCTGACTTGCCACACGCGCAGGGCAGCTTCCAGCTGAATCTTAATAGACATCTTGGATTTGCCCCAACGACGATCGGCAAAATGGATCGGCACTTGGGCGAATTTATATTCCAGTGAGTATGCCATATAGGCCATTTCCACCAGAAAAATATAACCATTTGATTGGATACGATTCAGTGGCATCTCTAGGATAACATTCCGGCGCCAAAGCCGAAAGCCAGTCGTAATATCACGCAAAGGTAAGCCAAGGATAGTACGCGCATAGAAATTCCCAAAAGCAGAAAGCCACTTACGCCATACCGGCCAATTATCATCCAGACTACCGCCAGGCACATACCTTGACCCCAAAACCACATCTGCATCTTCCAGGGCTTTGGCCATTTCTACCAATCTGGCCGGGTTGTGCGAAAAATCAGCATCCATCTGCGCAACAGCCTGCGCTCCATCTGCGATAGCCTTTTTAAACCCATCCAGGTATGCCGTCCGCAGGCCCAGTTTAGCGGCACGATGATAGACGAAAACACGCCCATCATACTTGCCCGCCAATTCGTCAGCCACCCGTCCAGTACCATCGGGGCTGTTATCATCCACTACTAAAACCTTCAAACCAGTCAATGGTAGCGAAAACAAAACGGAGACCAGATTAGGCAGGTTCTCCGCTTCGTTGTAAGTGGGAATAATCACGGTTATTTGCAAAATTGATCCTATTTTCTACGTTTAAAAAGCTCCGCCTTAATCTCATCGATCGAAATAAATCGCCTTCCGCCAGGTGATAAGTGTGCCGATTGAACGACAAGGCGATCGGTCAGTTCAAGAGCACGGTCGCGATCTTTGATCGGATAAAAATATTCCAGAGACTGCTCTAGCCTCTTTTGCACACGATCAGAAATAGAACTGGACGTACCAGGATCGATCATCATCAAAAAGTCGGTCGGAGATAGGTGTCCAAGAAAGCTTTCTGGGGCACCGGCATCATGCATGGCATTGTGGATCATTAAACTGACCGCACGCATTACATCATCAGATGCAACAAATCCATAGCTTTCGCGAAAAGAATCCAGATTTTGTAATGAAACCAACACCAACATCCAGTTTTCTCGCCTTAGACAATCGGCCAGGCGCTGGTTAACAATTTCACCTTCGGGCAAACCTGTCACCGGATTAGTGAGCGTATCCTGACTTGCACGGTTCAAAGCGTTTCGAACTCGCAAGCGCAGTTCCTGAACGTCAAAAGGCTTGGTAATATAATCATCGGCCCCAAGTTCTAACCCTTGCAAACGATCAGCGCGATCGCGTTTCTCTGTCAAAAAAATGATTGGAACGGTACTGGTTTTGCGATCCGAGCGTAAGCGTCGCGCAACCTCATAACCATCAATATCCGGAAGACGAATATCCAAAATAACTAGGTTTGGATGGGTCGTCGCAGCCAACCTGATACCATCCTCGCCCCAGCTCGATGTCAGAACCTCATAACCTTGCACACGGAAATATGCATTGAGCATATCAGCAATATCTAGATCGTCTTCAATGA
>CAIMZS010000215.1 GCA_903846015.1 uncultured Anaerolineae bacterium
CTGCCCAAGGTTATTTCCATGGGTCTGGTAATACTTTTTGGCGTTGCCGTTTGTTTATTTTTTATCATTATCCCCATCTTTGATTTACCCGTTAAGGGCAGTATCAGCTTGTTTTTTGCCGTAACGGCTTTGTTTGTCTTCACGGCCTCCGGTATTGGACTTTTTATTTCCACTATTAGCCACAGCCTGGGGCAAGTGACTATGCTGGTAATTCTGCTTCTTATGCCCCTCATACTGCTTTCCGGTGCCTGGACACCGCCAGAAGCGATGCCGCAAGCCTTACAATGGGCTATGTATATCTCGCCCTTGTATTACTATAACGAAATGAGCTATGCCATCTTGCTTAAAGGCGCAGGGATTGATATTTTATGGGACTCGCTGCTGGGCTTAACGGCATTGGGGGCGGTGTTCTTCAATTTCGGTGTCTGGCGCTTTCGCAGGCAATTTGGGTGAAATCCACAATTTAACACGTATCGATTCGACCAGGCCGAGCACGTTTAGCTTTTCGTTAAATAGCCGTAATCAAAAAGTCGATCGCTGAAATAATTTCGTTCCTGATATGTGCCAGCGAACCTTCACAATTGTTTAAAGTTCGCGTTGATACCCTTGCCATTTGATGGGTAAGTAGCGAGTATTTCTTACCTTCAATGGTATTTTCCGGGCATGGATTTTTGGGATAAGATTTTTCGAGGTTGAATAACGATGTCAGAGGAATTACCACCCTTGAATTGAGCCCGTCTAACAGAGCATCTTGAACATCAACAATAAATGGGTAAGTCGTGTTGGTGTCTTTATCTGTATTTGCGTAATAATCAAAATGAGCCATCAGAATACCCGGTGATTATCGGGATGCTTTCATACTATTCTTGGTGTTAGCCCACCAACATCTGGACACATGGCCGACATCACGCCAGCTTTGATTTTGGCTTTCCTGGATCATTTGGAGCAGGAGCGACACAACAGCGTATGTATCGGAAATTATCAATGTTAAAGTGGCGGACATCGTGTTTGACGGCGTGGCCTGCGTCCATTTGCATGGCAAAGGGCGAAAGCACCGTGCGGTGCCATTATGGAAATCGACGAGTCAGGAAATCCGGGCTTAGCTGCGATTGAATCCACAGATGGGAGACGATTCGGCCTTGTTGCCCAACCGTGACGGGCAAGTGATGACGCGAAATAATGTCGCTCGGCGCGTGAGTCTGACGGCAACCGCAGCTTTCCAAACGAACGCCAGTTTGTCTGGAAGTCACATTTCTCCACACTGCATTCGACACGCATCCGCGATGCACCTGCTGCAGTCCGGAGTCGATATCATCGTGATCGCGTTGTGGCTGGGACACGAAAACCGAAAACTACGTACATGTATGATGAAGCCGATTTGGCGATGAAAGAACGGGTACTGGCCAGGCTTCAGGAGCCCGGTATGAAGGCACACCGGTATCGCGCTTTAGATTCCCTGCTCCAGTTCTTGAAATCGCTATAATTATGCAAAGCTCGCGAGCGGAATTGATGCTTCGAACCTTGGCTGCATCTTGCTCGCAGCAACTCACTGAGCATAAAAGGACACTTGTCATAATGGCCGACTGCTGCCTGTCAATATCAAACAAACGGACGTTTGAATGACGAGGGGTTGAGGTTATTAGTCAGAGTAAACTGGCACCTATGTTGATTGTCAACGCTAAAATCGTCATGTTGAAAAAAAATACAATCACACAATGAAGGGTCACAAGACGACGAAAGGATTTTGAGGTGATATTAATATCAGCTGTCTGTGCTGCTGTGCCAATAATAAATGAGAAATATATAAAATCCCAATAATCGGGTTGCAGGTCTTTATCGGGAAATTCTAGCCCGCCATTCTTGGTTTTTGTGCGATTATTATAATATTCATGGGTATAATGCAATGCAAACATGGCCTGCATAAACATCCATGATAAGACAATCGTAATTGCCGTTAGAATGATATGGATATGAGTGGTGGCATGTTGGGCATTTGCTGTTGCCAGTTCTTCCACTATGGCCACCAAGCTTGCCATGACCGTAAGAATAGTGAAAACAAGGATTATTAAAGCCCCCCCGTCTTGTTCAGTCGCCCGCGATTGTATGGTATCTACATCTGATCTACTCATCATGACTGCAATCAGTATTAGGTAAAGAAAGATACCAAAATCCCATGCCGTCAATAATCTTGTTGCAGTTCGCCAGTGTTCCGGCAACAAAAAGAAATGGATAATACCAGTGATCACTAATGCTGTCATTAATCGAGGACGTACCTTGAGATGTCGCAACATAATCCAATTATTTTTTTGTAGGATGCAAGTAAATTTGAATATTTCGCGGAACAAATGGGATACAGATTGCGTTAATAGTAAACTGTAAGTTTATGCTGCGCATCGTATTGATTAAGCTTGAAGAACGCCCAACGCCTGAGTCAACTCGGCCAGTATTACTCGCTCCTCTTCACTGACACGCTCGCCGCCGAAGCCCAGGAAAGC
>CAIMZS010000216.1 GCA_903846015.1 uncultured Anaerolineae bacterium
CCCAGACGGCCCAATTACGTGACCCGCTAATCTTTTGTCCTTCGAGATTCATGAACTGATTGGCTGGAACATCATAAGGAAGCGTAAGCTTAATGCCTGTCTGACCATTGAAAATCTCAGCAAACTTTTCGCCGACACCCATCAATTCAGCTGGCCAGAGGGAAGTATGGAAAAAGATGTTATCTTTTCCGATAAAATGAAATTGTTTTGCTGAAGGGTTTGCCCACCATTGTTGCCATGCGTCTTTGGCATCAACCAAATTACTCCATTCAATAGGGGCTGAGAGATAGCCAATAACGGCTTCAAACCATACGTAGAGGCATTTACCTTCCCAGCCATCAACTGGCACTGGAATACCCCAATCCAGGTCACGGGTAATGGGACGAGGTTTAAGCCCTTCAGCCTCAATCTTGCCGAGGCTTTCACCTAACACCGTGTCGCGAAGGTGACTGGCTCTGGCGCGCAAGAATTCTATAACATCTGGCTCAAGTTTCGATAGGTTGATATAAAAATGTTCGGTATCGCGCAATTCAGGGGTGGAATTGTCGATCTTGGAACGAGGCGTAATAAGTTTGGCCGGTTCAAGCACATTACCGCATTTATCACATTGATCTGAGCGTGCGCCTTCGAACCCACAAATGTAACAAGTACCTTCCACATATCGGTCTGGCAGAAACTTGCCCGCAGCACTTGAAAACCATTGCTCTTCCACACGAGTAAACAGGAAACCGTTTTCTTTAAGGGCAAGAAAAATACTTTGCGAAACTTTGAAGTGATTTTCCGAATGTGTAGTGGTGTACAGATCATAAGAAATACCTAACTGCTGAAAAAGGTTAATAAACCCGGCATGATATTTTTTGTAAACAGATTCAACCGGTACATTTTCTTTGTCAGCGGCGATGGTGACGGGAGTACCATGCGAATCCGTCCCTGTAATCATCAAAACATTATCACCTTTCAGGCGGTGATAACGGGCAACAATATCCCCGGGTAAGTGCGATCCAGTGATATTGCCGACATGGATTTCAGCGTTGGCATAGGGCCAGGCGATGGCAATCAGGATATTTTCAGTCATTGGAGCCTCCGGTAACCCGAGGATATTGAACAATAGTGGATAGTTTATCTATTGTTTTCGATCCAAGGTCAGCTAAGATATTTGAATAATAGGTGCATTAAAGAGAAATGCTGGCGTTTGCCAGCATTTCCCAGGCGGCAAGTAAAAACCGTCTTCAGTTCATCTGGCATTGAACAGTGCTCTATTGTTTAACATGGGCATTAAGCTAAAAAGTATAAACATGGAAATATTTTACTACACCCAGCTAACATTTCTTATCAGAGTTTCAATATTGTATCTGTTTACAAATAATCTTTCAACTGTCGTGCCCGTCGAGGATGTCTTAATCGGCGCAGAGCTTTTCCTTCAATCTGGCGAATCCTCTCACGAGTTAATCCAAATTTTTGTCCCACCTCTTCCAGTGTGTACGAATTTCCATCATCCAACCCAAACCTCATTTGTAGAATTCTGGCTTCACGTGGAGAAAGGGTTGAGAGAACTTCCGAAAGCTTGTCCCTTAACATCGATTGGTAAACACTTTGCAACGGTGTTGGACTGAATTCATCTTCAATAAACATTCCAAGTTCGGATTCAGCATCGTCGCCCACTGGGCTTTCCAAAGAAAGAGGCAGCCACGAAACCTTTAATATCCATTGAACTTTTTTTTCACTGATATTCAAATCAACGGCAAGTTCTTGTGCTGTAGGGATGCGCCCCAGTTTTTGTTCCAACTCGTGTTTGGATTTGTACATTTGGCGTATACGATCGATCATGTGAACAGGTACACGGATTGTGCGGCCCTGATCGGCTATCGAACGGGAAATTGTCTGGCGGATCCACCATGTGGCATAGGTCGAAAATCTGAAACCCCGTTTGTAATCGTATTTCATGACTGCTTTCATCAACCCCAAGTTACCTTCCTGGATCAAGTCCAGAAATGCAATATCGCGCCCCATGTATCTTTTGGCAATACTCACCACAAGCCGCGTATTGGCCTTGATGAGATGTTCACGTGCAGCCTGTCCATCTGCAACGACTGACTCCAAAGAATTTCGGTACTCCAGCGGTAACCGAGTCTGTTGAAGCAAATCTAGCGTTGCTTTGTCTCCAGCCTCTATTCTTTTTGCAATAGCTAACTCTTCTTCTCGGGTTAATAGTGGAACACGAGCCATTTCCTTAATATACAACCCCACGGAATCTTCCATGACAATTGAATCAACCGGGTTTGTCCAGGTCTCGAAGCTGAAATCTGGGGAGGCAGTCTCATCGACAGATGAAATATACTCGCCATCCGGGTCCAAAATATCAACCCCTCTGCGCCTTAGAACCGTTAGAATCGTAGACATCCGTTCAGAATCAAAATCTGGAGCAATTTCGATCAAATCATCGGTGGTAAGGAAACCCTGAATGCCAGCTTTTTCCAATAAGATATTGAGGACTTCGTTTCTATTTTTGCGTCCGGAATGTACCACACCTGTCCTCCTGCGAAGAGATCGTTTCGAAACCGAAAATCGATTAGTCCTTTGGATTTGGGTCTTGATTTTTTTCTAAAAGAACCTTGAGCGCTGAAAAAGGAGTATCAATTTCCTGACGATGACCACAATCATTTTCATTCAAATTTTGGCCACACTCCATGCATAAGCCCTTGCAATCATCTCTGCAAAGTGGCTTGATTGGAAATTCCAAAATTGCAAATTCTCGAACCATTGGTTGTAAATCTATTTGGGCATCATCTGGCACTAACAAGCCTGCATCGGTAATGTTTTCAGGCTTAAATGCGTATAGTTCAGTGAAGTCCCAATGGATTGATTGTTCATAATCTGTAAGACAGCGCACACATTCCAGCGTAGCACGGCCGTTAAATGCACCCTGAACTATTAGCCCCTGGGGGGTTCGGCCTACTTTTGCTATCCCATTAACTTCTAACAATTCCAAATCATCATCTATAAATTTAGGGAAATAAAAATCAAAATCGCGGCTGAAGCCGATTGATGCATTGATAATAAAACCGACATTTAGCTTTAATGGCTTTTTGGGATTGATCACCGAATTCACTACCTGGAATAGTCTTGTAAATATTGATAAGATTTAGTTTATTTTAGCACGCGCGAATCGTCAAGTCAATAAGCTTTTCGTGTAATATAACCAATGCCAGAATGCCTACTCTATTAACGTCCAAATTCCCATCTCGCAGAAGCATTTAATAATTTTTATTTGGTGTTTTTTTGTGAAGGTTTCCCTTGCGATTAGAGCTAAAAGGTACGTTCGACAATATAATGTGCCAAACCGACCAAAGCCTCATACTCGGCTGATTCGTGAAAGGGTTTAATTGCATCCAGAGCTTTATCAATATGCTCGCTTGCTTCGTCAGTTGCATGCCCGATAGCTTTGCTGGATTGAATTGATTTAACCAATTGTTCCATTTTTTCGGTATTTCCCCAGCCACCTTCTGCGAGGAGTTTCACCTCGTTATTATCCGGATGGCTTTCAGCAAAATAAATGGCAGGAAGAGTAACCAATCCATTCAACAAATCCGATCCCACTGGCTTACCAACTGTTGCTTGTTCGCCAGTAAAATCCAGCACATCATCCATTATTTGAAAAGCCATTCCAATCTCATAACCATATACCTTCATCGAAAGGCGTACTGTCTCGTTTTCAGTGCCAATCATTGTCGCGGCTAAGGCGCTCATTTCAAAAAGTGATGCGGTTTTTGCATAAATCCGATTATAGTAATTTTTCCGTTCAATAATACCTTTAGCTGCAAACATTTGAGTCAATTCGCCATTAACGATCACAGTAAGGGTTTCGGCGAATAACTTCATCAGGGGTAGATAATCAGCTTCAGCAGCTAATTTGGCAGCACGACCAAATAAAAAATCACCAGTTAATACAGTCGCTGCAGGCGACCAACGCGCATTTAACGTTGGGATTCCTCGGCGTAGTAGAGATCCATCGATTAGATCATCATGGACAAGGGTAGCTGTATGAAGCATTTCAACAGCTGCGCCAAGAGTGACCAATTTTTCATGAGGGGCGTCAAACATATTCCCTGCAAGAAAAACAATTGTAGGGCGCACACGTTTTCCGCCTGCGCTTAGCAAATGTTCCAAGGCTGCACGCAGGTCGGGATGATGATCGTTGCCCGCCTGTGCCCGCATCAATTGTTCTACTTCCTTAATGCCATCTTGTACCGGTGTAAAGAACGTAGTGCTCAAAAAATCAACCTCCCCAGGAAAAAAGGCGTGCGGAGTTTTTGGTTGTTAATTCCGCGACTTCATCCGGGTCTATATTATGGATTTCTGCAATTTTATCAGCAATATGCCGCACAAAGGCAGGTTCGTTACGGCGCCCCCGTTGAGGAACGGGGGCGAGAAAAGGCGCGTCGGTTTCGATCAGTATGCGCTCGAGTGGAAGAGATTTTACCACTTCACGCTTTGCATCGGCATTTTTAAAGGTAATCGGGCCAGTGATTCCGATAAAAAAATTAAGATCGATCACCTTATTGGCAGTAAATAAATTCCCACTGAAAGAGTGTAACACACCCGGGGAAATTGCGAGTGAATTGTTACTTTCTCGCAATTCTCGTACCCAGTCACTGAGAATATTGATCAAATCGCGGGCGCATTCTCCGTCAAGAGCGTCTCCTTTTTCTCTCATATGAAGTATGACAGGAAGTTTTAATTCTGATGCCAGTGCAAGCTGTTTCACAAGCGTCATTCGTTGATGATCGTGGGGGGCATCATTCCAATAATAGTCGAGCCCAATCTCACCGATGGCTCTGATTTTCGATGGCTTTGCTAACTGCTGAGCAGTGCTTGAGTGGAAATCAGTGTCATCACGATAAAGTTGTCTTAAATGGGCTATTGAATTTTCATCCCATTCCAGGGAATCATTTGGGTGTGTTCCGATAGCGCAAAACAAATTTGGGTGTGAATTTGCCAGCGTAATAACTCGCTGGCTGGAAGCCAGATTAAGAGCAGGAAGCAATATCCGATTTAATCCCGCCGCGCAAGCTCGATCCAATACGTCAGCGCGATCAAAGTCGAATTTATCCAAATCTAAATGGCAATGGGTATCAGTAAGGGTCATTTTAGGTTTTATTTATTGGTTTGGTTTCAGAGATTATATCAGCCTTCAATTTTCCCATGCGCAATTTTTGCTGTTCATGCTACACTATTCCTATGACACTCCCATTCCCATCCAACGGAAAATCTAAAGAAACAGTATTAACTGCTATGCGCGCAGCGCGTGATCACGATGTGCAATGGCAAAAAGGACGCGCTTTCAGCCTGGTTTACCACGCAGGAAAGGACGTGGATGACTTGATAAAGGATGCGTCGCTATTATTTTTTTCAGAAAACGGCCTTAATCCAACTGCATTCCCCTCACTTCGAAAATTTGAAACTGAAATTGTCGCGATGACCGCCTCTTTATTGGGAGGCGGTGAAAATGCTGCCGGTTCTGTAACTTCTGGCGGGACCGAATCGCTTTTGATGGCTGTCAAGACTGCGCGTGATTGGGCGCGGGTAAACCGACCGGAAATCAAATCGCCCGAGATGATCCTACCCATTACGGGGCACCCGGCGTTTGAAAAGGCGAGCGAGTACTTCGGCGTCAAATCCATTCATATTCCAGTTAAAGATGATTTTCGCGCAGATGTGGAGGCCGCGCGAAAAGCCATTACAGCAAATACAATCTTGATGATTGGCTCGGCACCAGCGTATCCCCATGGTGTAATTGATCCAATTCGCGAATTGGCAGCAATTGCTCAAGAACACAACATTCTTTTCCACACCGATGCATGCGTGGGTGGCTTCATGCTGCCCTTTGTACGAAAACTGGGTTATACCATTCCCGACTTTGATCTTTCAGTGCCCGGTGTGACATCGATTTCAGCTGATTTGCACAAGTATGGATACGCGGCCAAAGGGGCCTCGGTAATCCTTTACAAAACTGCGCAATTGCGCCGACACCAGATGTTCGTTTATGCAGATTGGCCCGGTGGCATCTATCCATCACCAGCGATGGGAGGGACGCGCCCTGGGGGACCAATTGCTGCCGCTTGGGCTGTGATGAATTACCTGGGCGAGGCAGGCTACCTTGAAATGACGGAATTGGTGATGCAGGCAACCCACCGTCTTCAGCAAGGAGTAAATGCGGTAGCAGGGATTAAAGTAATCAGTAATCCAGAGATGAGTGTCTTTGCGATTGGCTCAGATGGATTGGATATTTATGCATTGGCGGATGAGCTGACCACCAGAAACTGGCATTTGGATAGGCAGCAATTCCCGCCCACTCTTCACATGACTGTGCAATTTGGACACATCGGGGTGGTTGAAGAATTTCTGAAAGACCTGGCGTCTGCAGCAGAAGTTGTTCGACGCCCCAGTTTAGAAAAAACAGCCAATGTCTGGCTGTTGAAAATCGCCAATCTATTGATAAGGATTCTCCCTGAAGCCTGGGCGACCAGGCTGATGAATAAAGTATCAAGCTTATTGAGTGGTGGAGCAGGTTTGCCAGGGAAAATGGCTCCTATGTATGGATTGATTGGTTCTCTACCAAACCGAGGCGATCTCAAAGAAATGGTGTTGGATTTACTGGATGGGATGACTCGTTACAAAGGTTAAAAAATGAATTCTGCCGGTTCGGGAGGACCGGCAGAATCTTCTAACGCACCATATTTGTGATCAAGATATGAACCGCTGGGAGGCGACATGACTACATCAACCAAAGGTGGAGCTCTTTCTTTTTGGGTTAAGCTGGCATACGGTAGCGGCGATTGGAGCCTGGCCAGTTTTGGAACTCTTCGACAGGTTTTTTATGCAATATTCCTGACGGATGTAGTAGGCCTGGAGCCACGGCTGGCCTCATTCGCGGCTCTGATTGGCATCATTTGGGATGCCATCAATGATCCCATTGTTGGAACATTAAGTGACAGAGTGCGTTCGCGTTGGGGCCGTCGGCGTCCTTTCCTGCTGCTTTTTACTATTCCTTTTGGATTGAGTTTTGTGGCTTTGTGGTGGGCACCTCCTTTTCACAACCAATACTTGTTGGCGGCAACTGTTTGCGCGACCTTTATGCTGAGCGATACCTTGCAAACACTTGTGTCCATTCCTTTTTATGCGCTTACACCTGAAATCACATCTGATTATGATGAACGGACGAGCCTGAGTGGGTATCGTATGTTTTTTAATCTGCTTGCATCGCTGGCGACTGCAGTCGCCGCACCTGCGATTGTAAGCGCCGCGCTGGCTGCCGGAGCAAGTCAGCAACAAGGGTATTTTATCGTGTCAGCGTTTTTCGGAGGATTGGCGGTCATTCCATTTTTTATTATTTTCGCCGTAGTGCGTGAGCGGAATAATTCTGATGACGAGGCAGAAGAAAAAATCCCCTTTACTAAAACCTTGCAAATGTCATGGGCTAATATCCCTTTCAGATTCGCAACTGCGCTTTACATGTTGAACTGGATCACCTTCGATCTGGTTGCTCTTGTCCTGCCGTTTTTCCTGGCATATTGGATCTCCAAGGGTAACCTACTTCAGAAGGCGCTGGGACTACCTATTAGCTCGGCTGTATTTGCTTGTTTGCTGGTTACATCTGTAATTGTGCTGCCTTTTTGGGTATGGTTGGCTCGCAAAATTGGAAAACAAAAGGCCTATATCATTGGGATGATATTCTGGGCAGTTGTGCAATTGTTAATATATTCAATTCAACCCGGTCAAATAAACTATATTTTGGTGCTGGCTGTCATGGCCGGTATCAGTGTTTCAACTGCGCATGTGCTGCCAGATGCAATATTTCCGGATGTTATAGAATGGGATGAATTGCGAACTGGTGCGCGCAGAGAAGGAATATTTTATGGAGTTAAAAATTTTGTGCGGAAATTGACCGGCGCGTTGGCAATATTTATCGCACTTCAAGTGATTGGATGGTTTGGATATCAATCCCCTCCAGTTGGCGCAACGCAGTTTTCACAACCGGATTCGGCCCTACAAGCAATTCGCTTTTTGATCGGCCCATTGGGAGCGATCTTGTTGCTTAGCGCTATTGGAATGGCATGGTTCTACCCACTCACTCGAGAAAAGCATGCTCGCATTCGACAATTGTTGGCTAGAAAAAAAAGCCGGGCGGCAAAGAAAGATTAAGGCATTGTTTTTCCATTTGTATAATTAAATAGTTTGGGATACTTCGGTATTAAATTTCGAAGTACCCCAAACTATTTATGAAAACGTTGTTGATATCGAGACTTTCAGGCTATTCCCGCAACTTTAAGACCATCTCGTAAAATTGCTTGGACTTTATCACCATGGCGAGTCTCGCAATATACGCGAAGGATAGGCTCGGTGCCGCTAAACCTGATCAGCAGCCAACCACCATCCTCGAGACGGAATTGGAATCCGTCAATAGTGACAAGGCTCATAACCTTTAAACCACCAATGGTGATTGGATCAGCGGATAAGATCATGTTCTCACGATCTTTTCGGTTTCCACTAAAGCTACTGTCGATACGATCATAAAAGAATTCACCCCCAACTTTCTCAAATAATATTTTGAGCAGCTCAGTAGGTTTTTTACCTGTGCGAACCATAAAATCCAACATGTAAAGCCCAGCCAGTATCCCGTCTCGTTCGGGGACGTTGTCACGGAAAGCATAGCCGCCGCTTTCCTCACCACCAATCAGGGCGTTTGTTTCGGTCATTTTTGGCGCAACGAATTTGAAGCCCACACCGGTCTCGTGAACTGGCACCTTATAAATTTCGCCAAGGATATTGAGCATGCCGGTCGTCGAAAGCGTTTTTACGATATCGCCGCGCAAACCACGTATTTCGAGTAAATAGTAGGCTAATAAACCATAAACACGCAGTTGATTGATAAATTCGCCTCTCTCATCACCAACCCCAAGCCGATCGGCATCACCATCGGTAATGAGTAATATATCAGCATGATTTTCAAGGGTGGCCTTAAGCCCGACATTAATATTGGGTGGTATGGGTTCCGGGCGGTTCATTTCTGGGAAGGAAGGGTTCCTCTGGTTATGAATTTCAATTACGCGTGTTTTTCCTCCACCGATGAATTGCGGAAACCACCCAGCACCGTTACCCCACATTGTATCAACCATCACTGTCAGCCCAGCATCTTTGATAGGTTGGAGGTCAATTAACTTCTGGACATGTTGAATATAATCAGGGGCAGGGTCGAATATTTCGATTTGCCCGTTGTTTTTCGCTAAAGTAAAATCAACCCGTTTTACGTCTTCTAAAGAATCTGGGATCTGAGATTCGATTTGGATAAGCCCATCTGGTTCGATTGCACCACCAGTTTGATTCCGGACTTTAAAACCATTATCGGATGGCGGATTATGGCTGGCGGTGATGTTGATCGCGCCGCAGGCTTTTTTATGGACAGTTGAGAAAGCAATTACAGGCGTAGGCGTCGCTCCGTTGGTAAGGTAAACCTTCAAACCATTGCCTGCAAGTACCTCAGCAGCGGCGGCAGCAAACCTTTCTGATGCGAAGCGTTTGTCGTATCCAATCACCACCCATTGTCCGATTTTCCCTTGGCCCAACATATACGAAGCAAAACCTTGCGTCGCCCGGCGAACATTATCAAAGGTGTAATCATCGGCAATCACGCCACGCCACCCATCCGTTCCAAATTTTATATTAAATGCCATGAGGTTTCTCCCTGATGATATGATTGGAAATTATAACAGAAGTGATTTTGAAGAGAAATAAATTTGAGACTCAATATTATAGTTTTTACCCTTTTAGGTAAGAATAAAGCCACATGATTTTCCAGGAATTAATTTCATGACTGACAATAATGCTGCTTTAAAAAACAAATTTCGCAAAGAATGTCGGCAGATACGGGAGAAATTGGGGGAAGATTTCCGCCATCTTTCAGACACCGCGATTATTAAACAGATCGAAAATTGGAAACCCTTTTGCAATGCGAGCGTAATCCTGACATATATGCCGATCAAGGCAGAAGTAGATTTACGCATGCTGTTTGCACGATTCCCAGAAAAAAATTGGGTTTTGCCTCGGATTTTGCCCGAAACAGATCACCTGATGCAGTTTCACCAATATTTACCAGATCGGATGATTCGTCACGCATTTGGTATGCAAGAACCGCAGGCAGATTTACCAGTAATCCCACCCGAGGCAATTGACCTGGTGCTTGTTCCGGGGCTTGCATATGACCAGGAAGGCTGGCGTCTTGGATATGGGGGTGGTTATTACGACCGATTCTTGAAAGGATTCATGGGAACAAGCCTGGGCGTTATTTATGATGCATTGTTATTAAATGCCCTGCCACATGATGCAAATGATGTGCAGATGGATTTCATTGTGTCGGAAAACGGCATTATTTTGATTTGACAGTTTATCTTCTCATATCTTCTTCAAACAAGGCTACGTCACTGAAATAACGTTTGACCTGTTCCAATTGCACGGTTGGATTGGTGTAAACTTCCGCGCGTGGATTGTCAATCAGGTCGATCATGGCAAGCGCCACTTGTTCAGGTGTTTGCCCAAAGGGTACAGGGGAAGTATCTTCTGGAGCATGCAGGGCGTTTCCAGCGAAACCGGTTGAGACTGCTCCAGGCATTACCAGTGATACATGTATGTTTGGGTATTCGGCTCGAAGATCCATTCGTAAGTTGGCTGTCAGCGCATTGAGAGCGCTTTTAGATGCATTGTAGGCCGAACGAAAAGTTGCAAATGGAATTCGGCCAAGCATAGAAGAAACATTAATCAAGTGACCTGTCCCACATTCCTGGAAGTGTGGGATGATTGCCTGCATTCCATATAATGCCGATTTAACATTAATAGATATCATTTGATCAATATCATCGTCAGTAAGCTCAAGTACATTGCGTGTAATTCCCCGTCCAGCGTTGTTGATCCAAACGTCCACATGGTCGAAGGTTCGCAAAGCTTCGTCCCTCAGGCGGTTTACGTCCTGGCGGCGAGTAACGTCGGTAGTAAAAGCAAAGGTATCACGCCCACAGGAACGGGCGAGTTGGTTCAATTCTTTGGCACTCCGTGCAGCCAACATCAGTTGCTCTCCACGCGCAGCTAACATTTTTGCCAGAACTGCGCCTATCCCAGCGCTTGCCCCGGTAATAACTATCACTTTGCTCATTTTCTTACTCCTGATATTAATTTTTGAATGTTAACAGACTTCAGTTTACAAGACCAATTCCAAGTCGAACGCTTACGCCACCATTAATCAATGACAAAGTTGTATCCAATTTAAGACCAGTCTGCCCAAGGAACTGTGGATCATTGCACAAAATTGCTACATTCCATCCGCGGAATTGTGACCGTAAAACATTACCGAATTGAGCATATAAATTCCTAAGATCCTTGCCTTCACTGACGCGCAGCCCATACGGTGGATTGGTAACAACCCATCCGGGTCTGTTTGGTAATGGAAGTGCAGATACGGCATGGCAGGCAAAATCTGTATATTTATCCACCCTGGCCCGAAAGGCATTTTCCCCGGCCATTTTGATTGCTCCTGCATCTCTATCTGATCCATAAATTGGAAAGTCTATCATTTTAGGTGCAAGCGCGGCTGAATGCAGCGATTCCCAGCGTTCTTCTGAGTAGCCAGGCCATTCCATGAAAGCGAAACGACGATTGATTCCCGGAGGAATCCCCAAAGCAATTTGAGCTGCCTCTATGCAGATCGTTCCTGATCCACAAAAAGGATCAATGATCGGTGAATTGGAATCCCATTTTGCAGCCATCAAAATTGCTGCTGCAAGGGTCTCTCGTAATGGGGCTTTGGCAACAGCCAGACGGTATCCACGTTTGTGAAGCAGTTCGCCAGATGAATCCATGCTGACCATTACCTGGTCTTTTGCCACACGCACGACAATTAATTGCGCCACGCTGTCTGATTCTTCATCACCGGTTTTTTTCAATGGAGATTCTTTTCCAAGCCGGTCATAAATCGCCCCAACAATTCTCTCGGCGACTGCATCGGAGTGCATTAATTTCGATTTTTGACAGGTTACCCGAATGCTAACCGGCTGACCAGGTTTTAAAAACCGCTCCCACGGTAGGCGGCTGGCTTTATCACGCAATTCAGCGAAAGTAGTAGCATAGAAAAACTGCCCCAACCTGGCAAGAATACGACTGGCGGTGCGCAAATGTAAATTAGCGCTGTACAGCCCATCCAAGTCTGCCTTGAAACTTACACCACCAGGCTCGACTTGCGGGGATAAATTTAGTTTTTGTAACTCCTGAGCGGCGAGCAAACCAAGACCAGGAGCGGTAACGGCAAATAATGAGTCCATAAGTTGATATTATAGTGTAGAAAGCACAGGTATAATCGTGCGATAGGTGAATTATGGATAAGATCTATTTGGACTATGCCGCCACAACTCCTTTGGACAGCCGTGTGCTGGATGTAATGCTACCTTACTTTAGCAATAAATTCGGAAATCCGTCTTCGGTACACCGTTACGGACAACAAGCAGAGGCCGCGGTTGATTCTGCGCGAGAAACAGTTGCAACAGTTTTAAACTGTCATCCAGATGAAATTGTATTTACTTCCTGCGGATCAGAATCTGACAATCTGGCCTTGCGTGGTGCAGCCTTTCCTCGACGTGAAAATACAGGCGCAATGAGGATTATTACTTCCAAAGGCGAGCATCATGCAGTAAGTAAAACTGCAGAACAACTTGAAAAGTATTATGGTTTCAAAGTTGAATGGCTTCAATTGGATTCCTTCGGCATGGTTACACCTGAAAGCGTCGAAAACGTCATTGCGGCTGATGCTTCGATTGTTTCTGTGATGTATGCCAATAATGAGATCGGCACGATCAATCCAATCCAAAAGATTGCTGAAATTTGCCATCAACATGGTGTATTGTTTCATTCAGATGCAGTTCAGGCTGGTGCTTACCTGCCAGTGGATGTTCAAGAATTAGGCGTGGATTTGCTTTCGCTTGGCGGACATAAATTCTATGGACCAAAGGGCGTGGGTGCATTATATGTTCGTAAAGGCACCCCGCTCTTACCAATGCTAACAGGTGGAGGGCAAGAATTCGGTCAGCGCGCCGGGACCCACAATGTACCCTATATTGTAGGTTTTGCAGAAGCATTACGCTTGGCTGCACATGAACGAAATGAACGCGCCATCCATGTAAAACCATTACGCGATCAAATAATCGGTACAGTCTTGGAACAAATCCCCGATACGATCGTGACCGGGCATCTTGAAAGGCGCTTGCCACAACATGCCAGTTTTGCATTTAAAAATGCAGATGGTAATTTGCTTCTCACCTTGCTTGATGCAGCTGGATTTGCCTGTTCTTCTGGTTCTGCCTGTAAAACTGGTAACCCTGAACCTAGCGAAGTCATGGCTGCCATCGGACTTTCACCGGATTGGGGACTTGGTTCCCTGCGAATTACACTCGGAGAGGGAACACTTCCGTCTCATATTGAAAAGTTGTTAAATATTCTTCCACAGCTTGTCCAACAATCTCGAGAATTAATTCAAGGATAGCGACATGCCGGCTGCCCAGACATTGAATCCTATGGTTGAAGCTCGAATTGCTTCAAAATTTGAGAAGCAACAAGCAATGAAATTGCTGGATGCCCGTTTGCTCCTGGTAAAACCCGGAGAAGTGGAAATTGAAATGCCGTTTAATATGGCTTTCACACAACAGAACGGTTATATTCATGCTGGCATACTCACTACTTTGGTTGACAGTGCTTGTGGGTATGCGGCTTATAGCCTGATGCCACCGAATTGCGGTGTCTTGAGCGTTGAATTTAAGGTAAATTTTCTCTCTCCCGCTCTTGGGGAGAAATATTTAGGGGTTGGAAAAGTAATAAAGGCCGGTCGAACCATTACCGTTTGCTCTGGTGAAGTACTGGCGGTGAAAAATGGGATTGAGACGCTTGTAGCTATAATGCAGGCTACTATGATGACTATGGTGGAAAGAAATGAGTAAGGTTGTTGTAGCAATGTCTGGCGGTGTCGACAGCTCAGTAGCTGCGGCTCTGCTAATTCAGCAAGGTTATGAAGTCACCGGGATGATGCTGAAGTTGTGGAGTGAGCCTGGAATGGAAGACGCTAATCGCTGCTGCTCACCGGATTCAATGGCACAGGCACGACGTGTTGCCGCCAAATTAGATATCCCGTTTTATGTTATCGATGCAAAAGATATTTTTTATAAGACCATCATTCCATATTTCCTGGATGGTTATGCCAGTGGCAGAACGCCTAACCCTTGTTTGGTATGCAACCGTCACATCCGCTGGGAGTTTTTACTTAACCATGCCGTTGCCATGGGAGCAGACTTCATGGCAACCGGGCATTATGTACGGAAGCAAACAGCGCCCGATGGACGGCAACTCTTGTTAAGAGGGATTGATCCGCTCAAGGATCAATCTTATGTACTGCATGTGATGACCCAGGAAAAACTAAAAAAAGCATTATTTCCGGTTGGCGACTTCCAAAAGGCAGATATCCGCAGGATAGCGGAATCATTTGGTCTTTCGGTAGCAAAACGACCTGATAGTCAAGATTTATGTTTTTTAGCTGGCGGTGATTATCGAGACTTTTTACAACGCAATGCCAGGGATATTCTAATACCAGGGAATATTGTCAATCGCGAAGGAAGAGTGCTTGGTCAACATTCCGGGCTGCCAAATTATACGATCGGCCAACGCAAGGGGTTGGGGCTTGCTTTGTCAGAACCCCTTTACGTGCTTCGTAAAGATAACGAAAACAACACTCTGATAGTAGGTTTTGCAAATGAACTTGGCTCAGTAGAATTGGTTGCGGTTAATGTTAATTGGACGTGCGGCGTTCCACACTATGAGCCATTTCGAGCGATGGTCAAAACTCGTTATACTGCTGCTCTGGCACCTGCCGTGGTATCCCCCAATGAAACTGCAACCGAAGTTACGGTCAAGTTTGATACTCCACAACGTGATATCACTTCAGGCCAAGCAGCTGTATTTTACGATGATGAGATCGTCATCGGCGGTGGTCTCATCATCAATTCAAAATAGGAGTCACAATGCCTTTACCAACAATTGCTTTTGGTGTTTTGCTTTCTACCTTGTACGCAGCGGCATACCACCTTATCCGTGGAGGTGCTGCAAAACAGCTTTTGCTATTTATGGTACTTTCATGGGCTGGATTCTGGTTGGGGGATTCGATAGGATGGAGTTTAAGCTGGTCCTTTGCCTCAATTGGCATTCTAAATGCTGGCATGGGCACAATACTGAGCTTTGTGTTCATCGTGGCAGGTGATTTTCTATCTC
The DNA here is from genome assembly GCA_903846015.1 of uncultured Anaerolineae bacterium. Classification (GTDB taxonomy): domain Bacteria; phylum Chloroflexota; class Anaerolineae; order Anaerolineales; family Villigracilaceae; genus UBA5195. The sequence goes on from CAIMZS010000216.1 coordinate 15,352, forward strand.
ATATTAAATTTCATCCCGACGAAAAATAAATTTGATGAAAATATAATACGGAAGATGTTTACGGTAGGCTGTTTAGGGAAAGTGAAGACAAAAATTCGATTACAAGCTGGTTGAACTGAGCTGGGTGAGATTGATGCGGAACATGCCCAGCCCCGACAATCGGTATTCCTCTGGCATGTGGAACTTTTTTGATAAGATTAGTAAAAGATGTCGGCGCGAGAGTTTGATCGCGGGAACCCCAAATCACAAGAGTTGGTTGTGAAATAGCGGACAACTGCGGTGAAGGATCCTGGATTGTGTGGATAATATTAAATATACCCGGATGGGCGCGCTTATAATCTGCGGCGGTCTGAACTCGGACTTCTTCTGATAACACAAACCCGTTTCGGATGGAAAGGCTGGTCAAATCGATCAGCTTTCGGAACAACCATTCGGGAGTATGTTCTATCATGGTTGAACTAATAATTGGGCTTCGATAGTTTATTCGCAGCAAAAACGGCAGTTGGTTTAAACTAATAAATGGATCTACCAACACCAATGCTCGGACACGGTCCGGATAACGAAATGCGTATTGGATGGCGAGGTAAGCACCAAGCGAATGGCCCACTAGAGTCAACGGTTCTTTGATCTGCAAAGATTCGAGCCAATCCGAGAAATGTTCAAAAACATTATTAATGTTGAAATCGCGAAGATGTTCCGGCTTGATGCTTTCGCCATGGCCGAGTAAATCAAGTGCATAGGTGCTGAATCCAGATCCAACCAGGCAGGGAATAAGATCATTCCAATCCAAAAGCGAGGCGGCCAAACCGTGTATTAAAACGACTGGCTGCCCTGTTCCCTGGTGAACAAAATTAACGGGATTTGTTAAATCAAGGGATTTCTCAATGGAATTATTCGTGGCGTGGTTGCTCATATCGCTTAGCCAGTTCGCGGCGTAGAACCTTTCCGATAAATGTACGTGGAAAATCATCCAGAAAAACGACAAACCGAGGAACGAGTGCGGGGGGCAGCCGGCGGTTGCAGTAAGCTAAAATCGAGTCGCTGGATGGTAATTCTTTACCACCGATCACAAAAGCAATTGGGGCACCCGCAATTGCAACAACCGCAGCTTCCTTTACCTGGGGTATTTCGTACAGAACCTCCTCAACATCTCGAGGAAATGCCGGGCTACCGGGTTTTTCAGGATACCACATATCTGCTTTGCGAGCCACAATGCGGAAATAACCGTCCGAATCTCTTACGGCTACATCTCCAGTGAATAGCCAACCATCGTCAGTCAAGGTTTTGCGAGTGGCATCCGGATTATGCCAATAACCCATCATCACTTGCGGTCCACGTACGACAAGTTCACCAATTTGGCCGATTTCCATTTCTTTCCGTGGTGATTTTAAATCCATAATTCGCGCTTCTGTCGAAGGGAGTGGGATGCCAATACTGCCAACTTTTCGCATCCCGTCAAGTGGATTTGAGTGAGTAATGGGTCCGGCTTCCGTTAATCCGTAACCTTCGACCAATCGGCCTCGGGTCAATTTTTCAAAGGTTTCCTGCACTTCCACCGGCAGCGGTGAAGAACCGCAAATACAGGCACGGATGGATGATAATTTGTACTTGCGGACACCGCGAAAATTGTTAATTGCCACATACATGTTTGGCACGCCGGGGAAAATTGTGGGCTGGAATTTTTTAATAGTTTTTAAAATGTTTTCAACATTGAAGGTTGGTTTCAAGATGAGCGTTGCCCCAACTGTTACGGGTACGTTTAAAGAGACAGTCAGTCCATAGCTGTGTGAAAATGGGATAGCGCACAAAAAACGTTCTTTGCCTTCAACTGCATCTGGTATCCATTGACGTGTTTGAAGCGTGTTTGCCACCAGGTTGCTGTGCGAGAGCATCACACCCTTGGCTTCGGAAGTAGTGCCTCCGGTATATTGAATGACAGCAAGTTCATCTGGTAAAACAACAATAGATGGAGATTTATTACTCTCAGAAGAAAGCCATTCCTTCCAGTGTAAAGCTGTTTTCAGTTCAAGTTCTTTCTTTCGCCAGCGTGAAAGCAAGTTTTTTACTGGAGAAACATAATCCGCTGCATCCGTCAATACCAGGAACGGAATATTGATCTCAGATTGAATACGCTGAGCAAGTCCAGCCCACTGATTAAGTGTAACCAGCACCATTGGCTCGGCATCTTTAATCTGGCGGATCATTTCCTCGGGTTGGTCAACCGGGGGCACAAAAACCGCCACGCATCCAGCTTTTAGTGTGCCATAAAACCCAATGATCATTTGCGGCACATTTGGCAAAAGCAAAGCCACTCTAGCCCCTTTGACCAATCCCTGGGTCAGAAGAGCATTCGCAAATTTATTGGCTTCGCGATTCAGTTGACGGTAAGAAATAGACCTGCCTTCAAATTGGATAGCCGCCCGGTTAGGAAATCGGCGTACCGCGGATCGCAACAAATGATGCAATGGCACACGGGGAATACCGATTGTATAAGGCACTCCGTTTTGGTAATGAACCAACCATGGTCGTTCTCTGCGCAATGCATCCCGGGTCGCCCCAGGTCGCGAGAGCGTTGTTTCTCGCCAGGATTTCGTTTCACCCTCGAGAGAACGCTCAATGGCGCGATTGACGGCATCGCGCCTCTCCAACATCACAAGGTGACCTGAAGCACCGATATCGGCCTCATCTGCTCCTGGAATAGATTTGGTCACTCGTTCAAATAGTGGGCTTTCAAAGACATAATCACGATGCCCGCGAATTACCAGGGTGGGGACTTCGATACTTTCAAGTATTTCCCAACCATACCAACGAGACAGGTTGTTGTGATACCAGGGTTTCAAGATCCTGGGTGGAGCTGATAGCCATTGTCGTGTGAAAGGGCCAACCGCCTGCAAAACAGCTATTGGCAGGTTAAGCGCCAGCCGAAGAAATGAATTTAACTTAAATTCGCCGGCCGTTGCCATAAGAATCAACTTATCCAACCGGTCTGGGTGTTGGAAGGCAAACTCAGCTGCTACCGCTCCACCAAACGAATGACCGATCAGAATAAATGATTCTTTGACGCCCAGGGCGTCCAACGCAGCACGCAAATCAGTTTGGATTTCTTCCATGCTGTAGCTGCTGTCAGGTTTATCAGACCGACCATGCCCACGCATATCCAGGGCAATAACCCGATTTTCTCGAGAGAATTTTTGCAGTTGATAGCGCCATTGGATGGCCTGACCCCCAAAGCCATGCAAAAAAACAATCGTACGCCGCGGATAATCTGGTGAGATGTCCACCGCAGAAAGCCGCACAAGCGGTGCGGATGATACGCGTACTTCACGTCGATACAATTCGAGATCAATATCCATACAACCAGTTTACTTGATTCGTCTTTTGTAGTCAATTTTGTGCAATTTTTCTCACACGATGTTTTGCAATGCCAGGTCGGCCAATTCTTTGGCTGTCAAACGTGATTGTACTGGCTGATAGTTTTTCTGAACCCAATCCCGTAGGGGTTCGTACCATTTGACGAGTGCTCGCGCATCAGCGGGATAATGGCTTTGGCGTGTGCCAATATTGATAAAACTTGTTCCGATAGCGTTTTCCCAATCTGACCATGGCGCCATGTCTGGGGTGAGAGAAAATGTGGAAAGCGGCGAAAAAAATACTGGCTTGTCATTTGGAAAGTGGCCAGACATCTGTTTTAAATAGCGAACACTATCCATGGTATTAAATATCAACCAGATAGGCAGCAAACCGCTTTGGAAAGCAGAAACGCTATCAAATTGGGAAAAACATTCGATCAGAGTTCCGCCTGGTTGCCGACCATCTTTTTCAAGCATTTTACTGGCCGCCAAAAAAGCCAGGCGTGAGAAATCGTTGGGATGAGGAAAGTGAAGACGGACAAATTGAAAGCCTTCATTTTTGCAGAATACTTCCAGCGCATCCCCCAATCCTGGCTCTGAGCCCCATTCTGATTCAGGGCCAGTTTCCAAAGGCCACTTTTCGGAATTCAAAGCCCAACGATCAGTTTTTAACCCGGTGCGCGTACAATATTCCGTGATTCGGGGGCTGCCTTCCAGAAATTCGCCTGGGCTAATATCGCCCCATCCGCCAACCTGCAAAACACTGTGCTCGCCAAGTCGATATCTCAGCCATTCTGCTGCTCCTTCGAGATAAACTACAGAGCCTCCTGGTCTAACTCGCTGGCGGATAAACTCTGCGTAGGCTTCAGGTAAATCAATTAGTTTAAAACGCAGGTGATTAACAAAACGAGTAAGCCAGCCATCATGGATCGGGTCGTAATGTTGAATGGTCATCAAGCGCGGGTCTTTTGCGGCAATGTTGAGAGCTGGCTCGATTGAGCGATTTAGATATTCTTCAATACTTCCGTTGAAACTGCCCTTATCCAGAGTAATCACAAAGGCTTGTGGAAGGAAGGGCCCGCCCACTGAGAGCGATAAATATGTTGTTGCCCCACCAAGCCCAGCGCCCAATACAACTGCAGGATATTGGCCTTTGCAAGCAGAATAATCATTCAATCTGGCCTGGATCAGGCTGTCAAGTGAGAAATTTTCTAAACACGCGGGGGGCAGTCCCGAAAAAGATTGGAAGCGGCTAATTGCAAAGCGCGCTGCACCTTGAGGAAATTGACCCAGGGCCAGAAGAACAGCCTTTTGCCAGACTGGAAATTGATAATTATCCGCTATAAGCCCATTCAATCCGGCGGCAACAGCGCGTGTAATAATTGGAGTTGAAGATTCTGTTGATTCCTGGGGTGTAGTCATGAGTATAATTATACGCTATGGATATAACTCTTGCTCTTGGTGGTGGCGGAGTGCGCGGAATTGCGCACGTAGGTGTACTGCGCGTTCTTGAACGCGAGGGGTTTCATATCAGGGCGATCGCCGGCACCAGTATCGGATCGATCATCAGTGTTTTATATGCATATGGGAATACTCCTGACCAGATTGAGGATTTTCTTTCGAATGTAGACCAGTCGCGACTTTATGGTTGGCCGCTCTCTGATGGCCCTGGTTTGTTGGGCGTTCGCGGCATAAGCGATTTTCTCAAAACCCAACTGGGCGAATCAACTTTTGAGAATTTAAAGCTGCCTTGTGCGGCAGTGGCAGTGGATTTAAACTCAAATCGAGAAATCATTCTGCGGAGAGGGAAGGTGGTGGACGCAATCCTGGGTTCCATCGCCATACCAGGTTTATTTCCTCCCCGGGAGATCGATGAGTATTTACTCATTGATGGCGGTGTGCTTGATCCGGTGCCCGTTCGCGCTGCCCGAACGCTAATGCCAGGGCTGCCGGTTGTGGCGGTTTCGTTAATGGCACCTTTGGATGCCCCAACCATTCCGCTTAATATTCCATCAACCGTACCAAAACAACTGGCTGACCATATCACTCGTTTGCAGGTCACACGGGCCTTTCGTATTTTTGCTGACGCTATCGATATCGCCCAAAGACAGATGACTGAATTGCGCTTGCAAATCGATTCCCCTGAGGTGCTTGTACGTCCAATGGTAAATGATCTTAATTTACTTGAGCGCATTGATGTACACGAAGTGGCATCACGCGGGGATCGCGCAATGGAACTGGCGCTGCCCGACCTGTTTCGTGCAGTTTCGCTTCCCAGAAGAGCTATCCGCAGGCTGCGCCAGATGGTGACAGGTGCGTAAACCATGCTTATGGTGGGTTCTCCTGCCTTACGCGGCTGTCTTCATGGGCATGGCTGGTTTAAAGAGCGCCTGGGGCGCTTTATTAGGCTTTCACGCCAGTTTGCTGCCGTTGGTAATTATTAATTGGCGTACAGTGGTGCCAAAATTATCTGCGCCTATCCCCAATATTTTACTTATTCCAGTTGCTATTAGCGGAGCGCTGGCCGGAATAGGCCTTTTAATGATATGGCCTTATGCCGGGATCCGCGATGAATTTTCGTCACGTGTTTCAGCTTTGGGGCTTTCGGGGGCTATTTGGCTCCCGTTTATTATCTATTTCACGCTGATCAATCCGTGGTTGGAGGAGGCATACTGGCGCGGCACTTTCTCCACTCCATCGCGTTACCCAGCGCTGATCGATTTATTATTTGCTGGTTATCACTTAATCATATTAAGCCTTTTTGTAAATGGCTTGTGGATGGCAATTGCTTTTGTAATTCTTGCGCTTGCCGGTTGGGGCTGGCGGCAAGTTTCGCGTTATACTGGCAGCCTATTACCAGCAGTGCTTGCTCATTCTGTGGCAGATTTTTCGATATTACTGGTTATGTACCATTTCGCTGGTTAGATCATCTGTATTGGAGTAAATATGTCTCGTGACTTGCGGAAATATGCTTCTCAAACAAGCGTTCAATTGATCGCGGGGGCCTTGATCTTATTGTTTGTTATCGGACTTGGTTTGATTGCCTGGCTTTATGGCGTCGGGGCTGCGGTAATGGGATTCTTATGTCTTCTAGGCGCATTAGTCCCAATAGGTCTGATTGCACTATCTCTTTTTGGTCTTGATGCCATTGTTAAAAGGATAAATAAAGAGTGACAAACCATAATTTAGTCACATTTGAGAATTGGACGTTGCGAGTTCGTCCTGGAACTGGAAAACGGATAATCCTGCTATTACATGGATGGACTGGCGATGAAAACTCCATGTCAATTTTCACGCGTAATTTTCCAATCGAATATTGGATTATTTCCCCTCGCGCGCCGTATGCTGCAAACCCAAACGGATTTTCGTGGCGCGCGCCAGCAGCGCAAGGGAGTTGGCCCAGCGTGGATTTATTCCGACCAAGCATAAATGCGCTGTTGGATTTGATAGATCGTTTCGCCGCTGCAAACGATTTGGATTCGTCCAATTTTGATGTTGCTGGTTTCAGTCAGGGAGGTGCGCTTACCCTCACATTTGGGTTACTTCATCCATCCCGAGTGCGAAAAATGGGCATTTTGGCTGGCTTTGCACCCGAAGGAACTCAACAGATCCTGGAGTCGGATTTATTGAGCGGGAAGTCAATATTTTTGGCACATGGCACATTGGACAAGACGGTGCCTATTGAGATGGCCCGTCAAACTATTCAATATTTAGAGAGTGCTGGAGCAAAAGTAATATATTGCGAAAGTGAGATCGGGCACAAATTAAGCGTAGATTGTCTGAGGGCATTGGAAAACTACCTTGTGCATTAATCATGGGTTAATGTGTCAATTGACGGATGATTGGTTTGCGGGTATGCTTCACAAAATATAAATTTTGCGGCAGGCTGGATAAAATGACAATTACAAGAAGAGATTTTATTAAACTAGTGGGTGGATCGGCTGGTCTGATGGCTCTGCGCCCATTCAGCCGGGCGCTCCCGTTACAAGATTTTCCTAAAAGTGAGAAATTGGGACGAGTTGTGGACGGGAAATGGCAAATTAAAATCGCGCCAAATGATCAAGACGCAACTATTAAAGATGTATATGGTGATACCATCGTGCCGTGGCTAAGGGAAGTAGTTGGCCGGCGAGATACGAATCACTTAAATCAGCGCTATGTTGAGACACCCGATGGATATATTTACGCATCCTATGTCCAGCCGGTTAAAAATATTCCCAATCAGCCCATAGATGTAGTACCCTCCGGACAGACTGGTTTTTGGGCAGAAGTCACTGTACCATATGTCGATTTTGTACTTGAAAATCCGGAACCTTCTTCACCATGGTTAAAAAACGCCAAGCAATGGAGCTTGCCAACGCGTTTATATTACAGCCAGGTCATGTGGATTGATCAAATTAAAAAAAGCGATGTTACTGGAAATACCATTTATCGTGTCAATGAACGATATGGTAGTTACGGAGATATATTTTGGGCCGACGCTGCAGCATTTCGTCCCCTTACTGCCGAAGATGTGTCCCCGATTTCCCCTGATCTTGATCCTGTTCAAAAAAAAGTTTTTGTAAACCTGACATATCAGACACTTTCGTGCTTTGAAGGTAACAACGAAGTTTATTTTTGCCGTATTTCCAGCGGTGCCAAGTGGGATGCACAAGGTAATATTGTCGATAATTGGTCAACACCGGTTGGAGATGGACATCGAACCTGGCGTAAATCCATATCCATTCACATGGCTGGGGGAACTGTAGGCGGTGGCTATGATACTCCGGGCGTTTCTTGGTGCAATTTCTTTTCCGGGTCTGGCGTAGCTATCCACTCAACTTTTTGGCACAACGATTATGGAGTTCCGCGTTCACATGGATGTGTCAATGTCAGACCCGAAGATGCCCAATGGATTTTCCGTTGGACAACCCCGGTTGTTGAATTAGAGCCTGGTGATCTTACAGTAGGAATGCCTGGGGGATCGCAGGTAAATGTCCAGGAAAGAACCTATTAATCCGTCTTGCCAAACATTGATGATGTTAATCAAATTTACGAGGTAAATAATGCAGATCGGGAATATCAGTATGGGGTTGGCCTTTATTGCAGGAGTAGCATCTTTTCTATCGCCTTGTGTATTGGCGCTTGTTCCGGCATATATTGGCTATCTTGGCGGGCGGGCAGCGGGCGGGGAAGGCACTTCGAATCGCTTGATCACATTTACTCATGGGATTGCCTTTGTTTTGGGGTTCAGCTTCGTCTTTGTTGTGTTGGGTGTGGCAGCTTCAGCACTGGGCGGTTTACTTTATGATGTGCGTACCTGGCTGGGAAGGCTTGGCGGTCTGGTAGTGATTGTGTTTGGCTTGCACATGATCGGGATTCTCCGCATCCCATTTCTTGAATACGATACGCGTATGCAGAAAATGCCTGATCCGAAATTAGGGTACCTCTCATCGGCACTCATGGGTGTGTTCTTTTCTGCAGGTTGGTCCCCTTGTGTGGGACCGGTGCTGGGCGCAATTTTGACCCTTGCGATGAACGGTGGTTCTATTTCGAAGGGTGTCATCATGCTCTCGTCATACTCCGCTGGTTTGGCAATCCCATTTTTGATCGCAGCGCTTGGAATTGGTTGGGTGACTACCATTTTGCGCCGTTACAACAAGGTCATGCGTTATACCGAAGTTGTCATGGGAATTTTGATGGTCATTATTGGATGCATGTTGATAACGGGAGCTTTTAATCTCATCGCAACCATGTTCCCGGGTTGGTCATTCGGTTTGTAATAAGTTCTTTTCGTACAGACAGTTTACTCTTTCCATAATCGCCCAGAATCTGAATAGATTGTTCGGTTCAGCATATTTTTATTAACTGCCATAAATTGGAGCTGTATTGTGATCACTGTTACTTTATTTTCACGTCCGGGCTGTTACTTGTGTGAACAGGCAAAGGATGACTTAAATGCACTCCAGGCGCAAATTCCGCACCAACTGCTGGAAATCAACATTGAAAGTGACCCAGTTCTACAAAAAAAATATCTTACCGAAATTCCGGTAGTGGAAATTGGTCCATATATACTAAAAGCACCCTTTAATCGTGCCGATCTTTTGATGACTCTGGGGGCCTTCCGCGATGCCAGTAGCCAACTTGAGAAAATTCCTGCGCCTGAAAAACCTTCAATCAATGCAGCCGATCGGTTTTCATTGTGGATGGCTGATCATTGGCTTTCTGCGGTTATGCTGGTATTTGCTTTCTACCTGGGCTTGCCGGTGCTAGCGCCTGTTTTGATGAAAACAGGCGCTAGCTTGCCTGCAAATGTAATCTACACTGCCTACAGCCCGCTTTGCCATCAACTAGGCTTTCGTTCTTTTTTCTTATTTGGAGAACAGCCTTATTATCCGCGGGCTGCGGCGGGAATAGCTGGCGTAGCGACCTTTGGGCAGGCGTCCGGAATCGATGAAAATGACTTACTGGCAGCTCGCGCCTTTAAGGGCAACTCACAAATGGGCTATAAGATTGCTCTGTGCGAACGGGACGTGGCAATCTACGGGGCAATCATCCTATTTGGTATCATTTATGCAATTACAAAAAGACGGATTCCGCCTTTGCATTGGGCAATCTGGTTGATTTTTGCGATTGGTCCGATTGGACTGGATGGATTTTCTCAGCTATTCAGCCAGTTACCAATTCCGGCAATTACGAATATCTTACCGTATCGCGAGAGCACACCGTTTTTACGTCTTTTAACTGGCTTTTTATTTGGCTTTGGTACAGCCTGGTTTGGCTTGCCATATGTGGAAGAGTCTATGCGCGAAACGCGTGATTTATTAATAAATAGATTCTCGGTCATTATTAAGTAGGGTTGAACCGAGCCTTGTATGCCTTTTAAAACACATGCTGGAATTCGATATTTAACTTTCGATATTTTTCCACAGGATTTTATTCACGCCATTTTCACTCGCCAGGGTGGTCTCAGCCCGGAACCATGGAATTCGCTCAATGTTGGCGGAACAGTTGGGGATGATGACGAGAGGGTGCGAGCAAATCGCTTTCGTTCATTCGAGGCACTTGGGCGTGATCGGCAGTCGGTGTTTGATGTCTGGCAAGTGCACAGTTCAGATGTGGTTATTGCCAACATAGCCCATCCACGACTTAACAACCCGCCGGTGTTCAAAGCAGATATCATCGTAACAGATAACCCCGCTGTTACTCCTTTTATGAGATTTGCAGATTGCACCCCGGTCCTATTATATGATCCCAAGAAACGGGCAGCGGGTATTGCCCATGCAGGTTGGCAAGGTACCGTGAAACGTACTGCTGGAAAGGCAGTTAGAGCCATGGAAGCAGCATTTGGTTCAAAGCCTGGGGATATTCTTGCCGCAATTGGCCCCGCAATTGGCCCTGATCATTATGAAGTTGGACTAAATGTTGTTGAGCAGGTTAGATATGCCTTCGGTAATGATTCTGACAATTTGTTACCTAAGATCAATGATGTTTATCATTTTGATTTGTGGGCAGCCAATAAACTTGATCTAGAACAAGCTGGCGTTTCACAGGTGCAGGTTTCTGGGTTGTGCACGGCGTGCCACCCAACAGACTGGTATTCTCACAGAGAACAAAAGGGGAAAACTGGCCGATTCGGTGCATTAATTGCTATTGGCAGCTAGAAAATTCAGCTTCTGGCATTGTCGCAAGGTATCGTGTAGTAAATAAAAATATATCAGGATAATAACTTGTGGATGCATATCTTTCATCGATAATCCTTTCTCGTTATGAAACAGTTCGCGAAAAAATCTTCAATTCGGCTCGCGCTTTTGGCCGCCAACCGAATGACATCCGATTGGTAGTTGTCACAAAAATGCACCGTCTTACAACTGTTCAGGCCGCTTTGGGAGCAGGCATCCGTGATCTGGGTGAGAATTACGCCGAAGAAGCTGTTGAGAAAATTAAATTAATCGGCGCTGTTCAAGATTTAAGTTGGCATATGATCGGTCATATCCAGAGTCGCAAGGCGGACCTGGTGGCACAAAATTTCGCTTTTGTCCACTCGCTTGATAGCATAAAACTTGCCATCCGACTTGACCGCTTTGCCGGTGAAGCCGGGCGCAAAATGCCAGTTTTGATAGAATGCAATGTTGGCGGCGAAACAACCAAGACAGGGTTTCCAGTGTTTGATGATTCAAACTGGGATCATCTGTACACAGAAGTCGAAAAAATATCTGAATTGCCGAATCTGGAAATTCGCGGGCTGATGACCATGCCCCCGTTTTATTTGGATGCTGAGAAGACCCGGCCGTTTTTTAGAAAATTACAGAAACTGAGCGGGCATCTCGCCAGGCGCCTTCCGAATGTACGCTGGAGCGAATTATCAATGGGAACCAGTACTGATTATTGGGTCGCTGTTGAGGAAGGAGCCACCATCGTTCGGGTGGGAACTGCAATATTAGGGGATAGATCATCCCAAGATTAGTTATAATGAACAACCATAACAAGCAATAAACCTATCAGGCAAAATATTTCCAAGGAGAACGAATGACCGTCATTCTTGCCCAGGCTTTAAATATATTTTCAAATGTTTTAGTAATGCTGGTACTCGCGCATGTGATTCTGTCTTATTTTATGAATCCATACCACCCAATCCGAGCTTTTGTTGACCGCCTGGTGGAACCACTGCTGGCACCTATCCGCCGCGTAGTACCACTCATCGGTATGCTTGACTTTAGTCCTGTCATTTTGATTATTCTGGTACAATTAATTACAAATTTTCTGAATAATCTTTTGGTGTCATTGAGGTGAGTAATGAATTCGCGTAAATTTCATTTGCATGATGGTCGTCGGGGGGCGGCGTTGGCGGTAAGAGTGACACCTCGCGCGAGTCGCAATGAAATCACCGAGATCATGCCAGACGGCACTGTAAAGGTCCGCCTGACTTTCGTATCTGCTGATGGAGACGGGAATAAAGCACTGGTGCAGTTTTTAGCCGGCGTTCTTGGCGTGTTACCTTCAAAAATAGACATTATCGGTGGTATTTCGGGTTATGACAAACTACTGTCCGTGTTGGATATTGACACGGAAGAGGCGCATCAGAGGCTGCTCGCTTATTTGGAATAAAAATAATATAGTCGAAATTATATTGGCGTCATCTTTGAGATGACGCCAATATTTTATTGTACTGGGCTGTACAGACCTCGATAAATCGAATATATCTCATAAATACTTCGGATGTAATCACGAGTCTCGCCATAACGAATGATTTCGAGCTCAAGGTCAAGATCGCCGTTAGCCAAGCCTTGCCAAATACTTGCATTCCCTGGGCCACTATTATATGCAGCCAGGGCGGCATACTGGTCATTATTCAATCCACGACGATTTGCGCTGAAGTAGAAGGTTCCAAGCCGAATACTGATATATGGGCTGTATAAGTCTCCTGGCGAAAAGTCAGGTGGCCAGCCCATCTGAGATGCTAAACTTGCGCCAGTTTCTGGCATGATCTGCATCAACCCACGTGCGCCTGCGCTAGACCCCACAAATCCTTCAAACAAACTTTCCTGGCGGATGACGCTGGTAACGAAAAGTGGATCGAAAGCGTTTTCTGCGGCTGCAGGCCAGATCAGATCAGCATAATACAGGCCATAGCGAACGTGTTTGAAATAGGTGGGGGCTATTAAACTTGATGATTGATCTTCCAGCCCAGCCAGGGTCAATACTTCGCGAATGGCTGTAATCCCTGGTCGATACATCCCTAAATCAATTAGAAAATTTCCCAATCGAAATGAGTCGGCCGGGCTGGTTTTAACGGATTCGCGTAAATCTTCAAATGCAATCCGGGCTTCGGCATACAACCCAATTTTCCAAAATTCAACACCCTGTTGAAAACGAAGGTCAGATTTGAGTGCGCCCAGATCGGAAAGGTCTGTTTCAGGCGGCAAATTAAACTTTATCCGCAGCCAGGCTGCGGCTTCTTTGCGTTCAGCATTTATGTCAACTTTCAGATTCATACTCGGTGGGGCAGCAAACGGTGCGCGGTTTTCCAATAAGTCTCGCGCCCTCAAGCTGTAATAACCGCTCGGATCGGCCGCTTGGGCCTGTTCCCAGGCGGAGGCGGCATTTCCTTTGTCGTTGACTGCTGCATAAGTTTTACCCACCCACAGAAGCGAGCGGGCACGGTCAGCGGGCTCTGTAGCGAGAAGTAAATTTTTTTGAAAATCATCATTTGCGTGTGGAAAATTCCCCTGACGATAGCGCGCAATTCCAGCCTGAAACCAGGCATTTCCAATTGTTGGATCTGAAGCAAATCGATCTGGCAATGATTCCCACAATTCTGCAGCTTTATCCAGATTGCCGGCTCTTTCATAAATTCGCGCTGCTTCAAATAAGTAAGCAGGGGCTGATGGAGAATTTACTGTCTTTGTGACAAACTCTTCCAGCCCACTGGCGGCGCCACTAAAATCATCCAGCCAGGCCCATTGGGTAAATGCCCGCCCAGGGATGAAATCATAATTGCCTGTTCCCTGGGCATCCCATGCAGATGCCCAATATCTATTCCTGGGATAATTCTGAATAAAAGTATTCCAGGCTTGCACTGCATCCTGATAATTCCCCAGATAGTATTGTGCTAGACCTATGTAATATAAAGCTGTTCCGTCATGATCAGGTGTTTCTGTGATGTAACGGTCAAAGGCCTGCACAGCAACATCGTAATGTTTGCTGAAATAATCCACCAGCCCACGATTGAATTCATCCACCGGTTGGTTGGCATTAACCAAACCCAGTAAAGCCGAATAAGAGTCATACGAGGTTGCATAATTATCAACGGCATGCCGCCAGCGACCATAGCCCTCATCCGTACGACCAAGCGCCAATAAAGCGCGGCCTGAAAGTAAATCCATTTGCGCTTTTAAATAATCATTAGTGGTAGCATCAAATATAGCTTCATACATTTTGAGTGCTGTTTCGGCGTCGCCTGCATTAAGATAAGAATTCGCCAAACTGACCTTCATCCCGTTTGTATTTGATTGACCAGGATCCTGCTGAGCTGCCAGATAACTTGCCTGCGCATTAGACCAATCCCCCAAGGCTGAAAAAGCATCACCACGTTTTTCCTGGATATATGCATCCAGCAAGCCTGGTCTGGCAATTAAATAATTTTGGTATGCAGCGGCAGAATCCTGATAGCGTTCCATTTCGAAATACGTTTCACCCAATAAAAACCAGCCGCGTATTCCATTCTCTGTGCTCGGGTAGGTTTCGGTCAACTGGCGAAGATTTTCCAAAGCGGATGGCAGGTTATTGGCGAGAAAGTCGGCTTTCCCCAGTCCCCATAATGCATCAGCGCGGATATTGGTGTCCGTATTGGAGGCTAAGGCAGCCTGGAAATTTTCTCGCGCCTGTGGGTAATCGCCGTTGAATATAGCAAATTCTCCAGCTTGAATTCGCGCAGCCGGCACAGGGGTAGGACTTGGCAATGGCGTTGGGATCAGGGTAGGCAACGGAACAAGGGAAGGGGTGGGAGATGGGCCAGGTGTGATTGTGGACACGGGCAAGCTTGTTTGGGGAAGATTACAGCCCGTCAATACCAGTATGCCAAGAAAGCACAGGATAAGAATACTTTTCATCCTGTGCTTATAATGCTGATTTTTAAGGATGTCAAGTTGAATCGGGCAGAAAAAAGTACGCTTTACAATCACACCAGGTCGTGATAAACTACGCACGCTTTCGAAGGCGCTCTCATTTGAGAGCGCTATTTCTTGTGAGGAATATGAGAACTATTTTCTGGGATTATGAAAAAAACGAAGTAAATATGATCGACCAACGTCTGCTCCCCGAGACGTTTGCTTTAGTTTCGAATAACAGTTATCTGGACGTTTCCCATTCGATTTCAGATATGGTAATCCGGGGGGCGCCTGCAATCGGAGTAGCTGCCGCATTTGGGCTTGCTTTGGCGGCCAAAGATTCAAAAGCCAGGACGCGAGAGAATTTGGTTCAAGATTTACATGCAGCGGGATCTGTCTTAAAAGCCTCCCGTCCAACCGCAGTCAATCTGGCCTGGGCTGTTGACAGACTTTTAAAAACACTCTCAGAGTTCACCGGTTCAATAGACGATTTGCGAAAATATGTCCTTGAGCAGGCTCAAAACCTGGCAGATGATGATGTAGTTATCAATAAACGAATAGCTGCGTTTGGCGCAGATTTGATCGCGGATGGCGATACGATTATTCATCATTGCAATACTGGCGCATTGGCTGCTGTGGATTGGGGTACAGCACTGGGTGTTATTCGGACAGCCTGGGAACAGGGCAAAAAAATCAATGTTCTTGTGGATGAGACCCGTCCGCGCTTGCAAGGGGCGCGTCTGACTGCCTGGGAGTTGCAACAGTACGGCATTCCCTATGAAATCATCTCAGATAATATGGCTGGTTATTTTATGCGAGCGGGTAAAGTCCAAAAGGTTTTTTTTGGCGCCGATCGTGTTACTGCCAATGGCGATGTGGCCAATAAGATTGGTACTTACATGTTAGCCTTAGCTGCCTGGGACAACCAGGTTCCCGCTTATTCAGTGGTTCCAACCTCGACAATTGACCTGACGATGGCGCATGGGGGCCTTATCCCGATTGAAGAACGCTCATCCGATGAAGTACTTAATATTCAGCTAGCCGGTGAAAGGGTGACACCTATTGGCGCCAGAGCACGAAATCCAGCATTTGACGTGACGCCAGCACGACTTATCAGCGCCATTGTCACTGAAAACGGCATCGCATACCCACCTTTTGACCTGAGTTTGAGAAAAATTCTTCAATAAGAAAGCCCCAATCACGGGGGCTTGAAATGAAATTAGATCGATTTTTATAAAGGATTGATAAGAATTATGGATATCTTGATCAGCGGCTCGGTTGCATATGACTATTTGATGACATTTCCAGGGCTGTTTCATGAGCAAATCCTGCCAGAACGATTAAAGTCGATCAGCCTCTCGTTTTTGGTTGACAGCATGACCCGGCAGCGGGGCGGGGTGGCTCCCAATATTGCTTACACACTGGCTCTCCTGGGTGGCAAACCACGTTTATTCGCCACAGTCGGTGAGGATTTTGAGGAATACCGTGCCTGGCTTGAAAAATTTGGTATTGACACACAATGGGCCAGAGTGGTTCCTGGAAAATTTACAGCTTCCTTTTTCGCCACTACAGACAAGATCAACGCACAGATCGCATCGTTTTATCCAGGTGCGATGGCAGAAGCCACATTATTGTCGCTTAAGGATTTGCCAACGACCCCGGACCTGGTTATCATCTCTCCCACAGATCCACGGGCAATGAAAAAGCATGCATTGGAATGCCGTGAAATGAATATCCCATACCTGTATGATCCATCCCAACAAGTATTGAGGCTGGAGGGGGAAGAACTTGCCAGAGATATGAAAGGTGCACACTTTCTGTTTGTTAATGATTATGAATTTGGATTAATCTCCAAAAAAACTGGTCTGGACCTGCCTCAAATCTTAAAGTGTGTAGATATTATCGTTGTTACCAAAGGGGCGGATGGAGCTGTGATTTACGCCAATGGCGGTGAAGTTTCGATACCCGTTATACCGGAAGAACGTATCGTCGACCCGACTGGTGTAGGTGATGCCTTCCGCGGAGGATTTCTGGCTGGATATTCACACGGATTTGACCTGGAATTGTGCGGAAAAATCGGTTCCCTGGCAGCAGTATACTGTCTTGAACAAAATGGTCCACAAAACCATTTTTATACTCGCCAGGAATTTGTGGAACGCTTCCGCAAGCATTATGCTGATGGTGGTAAACTTGATGCATTGTTGCCATAATCTGCCAAATATTTTTAATCATTCGAGCAAAGTGAGTAAGGAGAAAGCATGAGCAATTCTGACATTAAAGACAATACCTTGGCTGAAGGTGGGCGAAGGCGTATAGATTGGGCCGAACGTGAAATGCCCGTATTAAGAATGATCAAAGAGCGGTTTAAAAAGGAACGCCCCCTGGCTGGAGTGCGCATCTCAGCATGCCTGCATGTGACTACAGAAACCGCTAATTTAATGACAACATTACAAGCTGGTGGCGCTGATGTGGTCATTACTGCATCCAACCCGCTCTCTACGCAGGATGATGTTGCCGCTGCGCTGGTAAATATTTATGAAATCCCAACCTTCGCAATCAAAGGCGAGGATAACATCACCTATTATAAGCACATCACCGCAGCACTCGATCATAAACCTCAACTGACCATGGACGACGGCGCAGACCTGGTTTCCACAATCCACAAGGATCGCCGGGAATTGCTGCCCGGCATCGTTGGTGGTACTGAAGAGACCACCACAGGGGTCATTCGCTTACGAGCAATGTCAGCTGACAATATGCTTGAATTTCCGGTCATTGCTGTAAATGATGCGCTTACAAAACATTTATTTGATAACCGATATGGCACAGGTCAATCCACTCTTGATGGCATTATTCGCGCCACCAATGTTTTATTGGCGGGCAAAGTTTTTGTGGTGGCTGGTTACGGTTGGTGTGGGCGCGGCCTTGCTTCACGGGCACGCGGGATGGGGTCTCTAGTAATTATTACTGAAATCGATCCCATGAAGGCCCTTGAAGCGGTCATGGATGGCTATCAGGTGATGCCAATGGCAGATGCTGCTAAAATTGGCGATATTTTTTGCACCGTTACCGGAGATTTAAATGTTATTGATGCTCCTCATTTTTCAGTGATGAAAGATGGCGCCATTGTAGCCAACTCTGGTCATTTCAATGTTGAAATCAATATTCCTGCTTTAGCCGCAATATCAAAGGGTGCTCCTAATTTGGTGCGTCCTTACGTAGAGCAGTACACAACGAAAGATGGCCGAAAAATCAACATTCTGGGTGAAGGACGTTTGATTAATTTGGCATCCGCCGAAGGTCACCCAGCGTCCGTGATGGATATGTCTTTTGCAAATCAGGCACTCGCGGCTGAGTACATGGTGAACAATGCTTCAACCTTGGGAAAAAGGGTTTATTCGGTCCCAGAATATATCGATAAGGAAATCGCGCGTTTGAAGCTGGCCGCCATGGGTGTTTCAATCGACACTTTGACGGAAGAACAAGTAAAATACCTGAATTCCTGGCAAGAAGGCACATAAACAAGGAAAGTTTTATAATCAAAATCCCCTGGGAAAACCAGGGGATTTTGATTAATATTTCCATGCACCACCATAAACGGGGAAAACCGCTCAATAAATTACCATTATTTTCCTTTATCGTTTCTGTTGTACATTGCTCCAGTCATTATTTTATTTGCATAATCACTGTACCCGCCGATGAATTCTTTGATGCCGGTATCTTTTAATTCAAGAATTTTGTTCACAGTTCGGTCCAGGAAATAGCGATCATGCGAAATAACCAGAACCGTGCCTACAAAATTGCTCAGAGCGTTTTCAAGTACTTCGGCAGCCGAAATGTCAAGGTTGTTGGTGGGCTCATCCAGGAGTAAAAAGTTTGCTCCAGATAAAACTAGAAGCGCCAATTGAAGCCGGCTTCTCTCGCCTCCAGAGAGCGTTCCAATTTTTTGGGAAGCTTGTTGGTAGGTAAATAAATAACGAATAAGCAATGCCACGGCTTGGGCTTCGGTCATACTGGCAGCGCTCCGTACAATCTCGATCAGGGTCTGATTGAAATCCAATGTTTCGTGTTCTTGAGAATAATATCCAATTTTAACACTTGGTCCAATTTTTATTTCACCACCATCCGGCTGTTCCTTTTCTAAAATCAAACGAAAAAGAACCGACTTCCCAACACCATTTGCGCCGATTAAGCCGACTCGCTCACCGTGGCGGATTAAAAAGTTAGCGGCTTTAATCAATGGGCGTGAAGAGAACGACTTACTGACCTGGACGAATTCCAACACTTGATTAGATCCACGCCAACCGCCCAATTCCAGACCCATCCGCCGGCGATCGCTACTGGGACGATCAATTTCATTTACTTTTTCTAATCGTGTTTGCATTGAACGGACGCGGCTGGCAAATTTATCGCTTACCTGCACCCATAATTGGTAACGTTTTAGCGCAAGCTCCATCCGGTTGATGGCACGCTGTTGGATCTGGTAAAGTTCTTCTTGTTTGGCAAGTCGCGCTTCTTTGTCTATGATGTATTCTGTATAATTACCAACGAACGTTGTCAAACAACCATCCTCAATTTCTGTGATGTGTGTAACGACAGCGTCCAAAAGATAACGATCATGAGAAATGATAACCACTGCACCAGGATATTCCAGGATTAACCGTTCAAGAAAAGCCTTGGCAGGCATATCAAGATGGTTGTCGGGTTCATCCAGCAGCAACACTGAAGGTCGTAATAGTAAAAGCCGAGCGAGTCCAATAAGCTTCTTTTGCCCCCCGCTTAAAAAACCAATTGGCTTAATAAAATCTGATTCGGGCAAACCCAGTCCCTTAAGGATTTCGCGAACTCGGGCTGGGTAAGATGCACCACCAAGGGATTGGTATTCATCCAAAAGTTTTTGCTGCAGCGTAATAGCTCGATCAAGGGACTTTTGGTGATTGTAAACAACGGGATCACCCATCCTGGCTTCCAGTATTTGTAGCTCTACTTCCAGTTCTGCAATTCGAGGATTTCCCTCCAGGGCAAGCGCTAAGGCAGTTTTTTCAGAATCAAACTCCGGGTGCTGAGGTAGGTAACCCAGGGTTGTATCCTTTGCCTTTACAACAGAACCACCGGGTTCTGAAGTATGTTCAGAGATGATCAATTTTAAAAGGGAAGATTTTCCTGCTCCATTAGGGCCAATGAGTCCAATTTTCTGATCATGCTGAATTTCCCAGTTTAGATTTTTTAAAATAGCCCGGGCGCCGAGAATAAGGGTAGTCTTAAAAAGGCTTATGGAGATCACGAAAATATCCTAATGTTTGAGAGTGGTTAAAGGTCTGGAGAAACAGAAGC
>CAIMZS010000217.1 GCA_903846015.1 uncultured Anaerolineae bacterium
GATGAGAACATCGATTCTGCACCCAATAGTAAGATCCAAGAAAATAATTAAAATTGAACCCATTTTGGGCAAAAGAAACACCGTACAAACAAATTTCTACTCAAAATCCACACAATTTTATCGTGTACAACGAAAAGCGCGCCCACAAGTCGTGTTTTTTTATCTTTCGCCCTACCCAATTATTTTTACCATTAAAGGTCACGAAGGATCTGCCCAGAAACAATGGTAAAACTGCCCTTTTTCCCCGTGTTGTGTGCTTTATTCGTGCGCCCCTGATGGAGCACTCGGAACAATTTATCGGTTTTGCTTCATCTCAAGCTTGAGATGGCTCTTGGTCCCATTGGCCAGGGCCAAAAAAATCCAAGGTTCAAAGCCAGACTTACAAGCGTAAGTGCTCATTAACTCTCTCAAAAAACATCAAACTCGTCCATTTATTCTCCTTTATTTGCTCAAAAGTGATATAATTTAATTAGCGTACACTCTTTACATATTATTCAGCATGTCAACATTGCAAAGGAAGTCAGCATGCCCCGAAAAAAAGTTGCAAGTGATGACCAGCAAGTCGCCAGGGTGCGCCATCTCAAAATCCTAAATATCTTGAAGGAAAGCCCTACGGCTTCAATCAAAGAACTGGCCGACCGGTTGGATATTTCCCAGTCTACCATCCGTCGCGATTTGGATGAACTGACTACCCAGGGCCTGGTGCGGCGCGTGTTCGGCGGCGCGATCCTGGAGCGACAGAACTGGAACGAACCCCCGTTCGAGCTGCGCGAAACGCTCCATTCGCAGGAAAAAGATAAAATCTGCCGCTGCGCTGCTGAGATAATCACCGATGGGGATATTTTGTTCATCGATGGCGGAACGACAACCCAGTTCATTGTTCCTTACCTTGCCTCCAAGAAAAACCTAACGGTCGTGACCTGTGGTTTGAATGTGGCTTACGAGTTGAACCGGCTAGAGAATATCACTACGTTCATTGTGGGCGGGGAACTCTATACTGATTCGCACAGCATTTCGGGTGCCCTAGCACTAGCCGTGCTGGACGTGTATAAGATCCGTTGTACCAAGGCACTCATCGCAGCCAGCGCCGTTTCTGCTGAGCATGGTGTTACCAACCGTATCCTCGACCGCATCCCACTCAAACGCAAAGCAATGGAGATTTCACAAAAGTCGATTGTGCTGGCTGATGGCTCAAAAATTGGCACTGTGGCGCTCGGGCAGATCGCTCCCATCACAGAATTTTCGGACCTGATCACGGATGCCTCCGCGCCCGAAGAAGAGATCGCTGCCATCCGCGCCCTGGGCGTAGATGTTCACATCGCAGTATGAAACCCATCTTATGTTAAGGTAGGAAAAAATGAAACCAAATTCGTTGCGCGCTCACCTTCAGACTGGTCAACCTGTAATTGGGACGATGATTCAGGAGGTCAGTTCTCCTTTCATCGTCCATGTCCTGGCCAATGCAGGCTTTGATTTTGTGTATGTGGATTTAGAACATGGCCGCTTCGGCCTGGAAAGCGCCGTTGGGCTGGTTCAGACCATCCGGTTAACCAATATGGTGCCTCTGGTGCGCGTTCCTGATAACCAATACTACTGGATTGCCCGCTTGATGGATGCCGGAGCGCAGGGTGTGATGATTCCGCGCGTGGAAACTCGCCAGCAAGCCGAGTTGGCTGTCCAGTCTTTCCGTTTTCCTCCAATAGGGCAACGCGGACTTGCGGTGGCGCGCGGCCAAAACGATTACAAACGCCAGGATTCGCTGGCCTTTGCGCAGGAAGCTAACCGCGAAAACCTGCTCATCGTTCAAATTGAAAGTAAAAAGGCCGTAGAAAATGTGGATGAAATCATCTCCACGCCAGGAGTGGATGTTGCCTTGATAGGTCCCGGCGATTTATCGCTCTCGCTGGGGATTCCCATGAAAATGGACAACCCTTTGATGGTTTCCGCGGTTGAAAAAGTGGTGGCGTCCTGTAAACGGCACAATGTCATTGCCGGGCTTCATGTTGGGGACGTGCAAGCTATCAAGTACTGGAGTCAGAATGGCATCCTACTGCTCTCCGGTTCCAGTGACCTGGACATTTTGCTGGATGGCAGTATCCAATTGTGCAAGTCATACAAGGAAGCAGTGGCAATTTAGCCCGATAAACACACACAAGAGTATCGGTTAGTTTGTTGGCCGGTACTCTTGTGTTTCATTCAAGACGAGAGGGGTATTCGATGTTATTTTGCCATACCAACATGCGTTGGATCAATTCGTTGGCGTACATTTCATGATGCAGGTCATAAGGGTGAACCGGAGCGCGCATCTTGCTGGAAGTCAGCAACCCAAGTTCAGCACAAAAATGCTTCAGTAGCTGAAGATTGATATCGCTGTTTTGGCGACTCCAAGCCAGATAAGGCAGAATAGTATCGAACATTTCTATTGCCGTCCTGCGGTCGCCAGCAAAATACGCCTTGCTGATCTGCACAAAAGGCTTGTGAAATGCCGATGGACAAAATGTGCGCACTCCACGATCCAGCGTTTCGATCATCTGAAGAAGCGCCCAACCGCTCCAGACCTGCAATTGCCCCTGGGTTGCAGCGATAATCTGTGTTGCTTTATAGTTCGTCATCTCCACTTCCACTTTTATATCCCGAAAGGCTGGGATATTTTCGAAAAGTCTCAAGATCAGAGCAAGATCAAGGCCTCCGCCCCGAAAGGATAAATCTTGAATCACAAGGTTTTCCATGCCTGCGCTGGCTATGGTTGCAAAGTACGTATATGTTTTTTCAACATCGCCAAGAATTCTCTCTGGTGCGCGGCACATCACGGCGCAGCACCCCGCTTTCAGGGCAGATTCAGCCAGTCGAGCGGCATCGTCTCCATTATCTCCCAGTACCCCGCCGATGACAGGCGTTTTACCCTGCGTGGCAGAGATGGTTTCTACAACAATCCATGCCCTTTCCAGCAGTGATAATTTATCCACTTCGCTGGCTACTGCTGGCACAACAATGGCAGAGACGCCATTTATTTGATACCACTTGACCAGTTGGTGAAGCGACTCAGTGTCAATGCTGCCGGTTTCGTCAAAGGGCGTGAGTAAAATCGCTGCAATCCCATCTAAATTCGGTTTCATCCTGCTTCCATTTCTAATGGGCAAATTTCATCTGGATAAATCCTTCCACTGAAAAATCTGGGCCATTGATGAAGGCCAACATTTCGGATTCTTCCTGGCGGATTTTTAGCGCCATTTCGGCGGTTTGGGCTGCAATTTCAGCTGGGATTTTTACCACCCCGTTCAGGTCGCCATGCAAAAGGTCGCCCGGCTCGATCTGGAGGCCGTCAATCGTGACCGGGACGTTGACTTGCAGCAGGCGCGGATTGCCATGCGAAGCCACCACCCCGGCGGCGAAATACTGAAACCCCAGCCGCTCCACTTCCAGGATGTCCCGCACCCCGCCATCGGTCAGCAGTCCCACCGCACCCAGGCGTTTTGCCAGGCTCGCCATCATCTCGCCCATGTGCGCCGATTTTTCCGGGTTCAAGCCGACATCCTGGAATACCAGGAAAATCGGTTTGGGAGCGGCGGCCATCGCCCGCACCCAGTCCATCCAAACCCCGTTATCTCTTTTAACATCCGGGGTAGTCGAGTCAACTGTCACGGTCAGGGCATAGCCCGTGGTCACACCAACCTGTGGGTACAGGCAGTGAATGTCCATACCTGTAAAACCGGTGACATCATTTCGGACCTTGAAACGCTCGATGGCGTTGCAAATGGTAGGGGTATCGATAGCCTTCAAGGCTTCCAATTGGGCGACAGTCAGGATATTCATTTATTCTCCGCTGAGTAGAGGATGTTTACAAGGGTATCAGGATTGCCAAAGCCCCCGGCCTTCGTAACCAAAAGACGCTGATTGAGCAATCCGCCCTGGATGCGTCCAAAGGGAATTCCCGGAGCGGCCTCGCCCAACACCCGGATGCTCCTGGCTTGGGCTTGCTGGCAAAAATAAGTGACGGTCTCGCCGCCAACGGCCAGGATGGTCTGCGGCTGGAATATTTCCAGCAGACTGAGCGCCACTTCACTGACGGTTTGACCAAAGCGCAGCCATTCGGGGGTACGGATGGTTTTTTCCTGGTTGCCGTATAGGACAAGAATTCGCTTGTCTGACGGGAGCGTGGCAAGGGTTGATTTGATTTCTTTCGGGGATGAAGATGCATCCAGTTTCAGAACCAGGCAGTCGGGGAAGGTTTCCAATCGCTCCACTTGCTGCCGGGCGGTCTGGTTGGCACTGCCAACGATGACGAGCACGCGTCCATCCACCTTAAAGGCTGGATGTTCTACGGAAGGGACATTCAACGCCAGGAGATAGGCCTTTGCCAACCCAAACGCGCCACATGGCAGCGCCTGGGCATCCAGAATAGCACGCGCCAAGACAGACAGGTCGTCCGAGGTTTCAGCATCGGTGGTGACCAGGGCGTGGTCGGCGCGGGAAATGGCATCAACAAGCTCGTTTTGGGGGCCGCGAACAAAGTCAAGTGACAGGTGCGAGACCGGTTTTCCAACCAGCTCAGCAATGCGGGATGTTTTGGCCGGGTAAACGGGGTCATCCTTGAAAGTGGTTTGCTCCAGTGGTAGACCCTTAACAGATAACACGCCATTCTGAACAGTGCGGCCCTGCAACGGCGCAGCGGGGCAAATCACGGCTTTACGGTAGGTACTGGCCGATAAAACACCTTCAATTTCCGCACCAACATGGCCGCGCAGGGTGGAGTCAATTTTTTTGAAAAGACTGCGCCCGGCAAGCGAGTGGCAAGCAGCCTGCACGCGCGCTACAGCTTCGGTTTCGGGGATTTCACGGCTGGCGGTGTTGATAATTTCCACGTCGCTTGTGGGCAGGCCGGTAAAACGGAAGTGAACGCCAAACTCAGAATACGAAAATTGCGCGCCGCTGTCCATCGCGCCGGTGAAATCGTCGGCAATCAGACCAATTTTTGAGGTATTTGTCATGGCATCTTTGGGAAAAGCCCTTGTAGACTTTTAGGAAAACCTACAAGGGCCTGCGGCGATCTGCTCTCGGCCAATGGCTCTAAAGAGCGTCTTGATAAATAGCCTGGATTTGGAGGCCATCCAATAAGACGGGACAGTTATCAAGCAGACGGCGGATCTGCACGGCTTCCTGAGTTAAATCTTCGAGCTGGGATGCGGTGACACCCATGACGCTCATTTTAGCGGGGATGCCAATTTGCTCCGAAAGGCGGTTGATTCCTTCGACCAGGCTGACACCTTGCGCCAGGTTCATCCAGGATGCAATATTAGCAAATTTTTCCGGCAGTGAAGGGGCAAGGGCCTTAAGCACATAGGGGAGCAGCACACTATTGGCCTTGCCATGTACGATTCGGTTCTTACCCTGCAATGGGTAAGCCAGCGCATGGACAGCGTGGGTATTGGCATTCGCCAGGGCGATGGATGCGTACAGACAGCCAAGCGCCATGCCTTCACGGGCTTCGAGATTACTTCCATCGGCAACGGCAGGGGCCAGGTACTTCCCAATCCACTTGATGCCAAGTTCGGCAAAAGGCATCGAGAGTGGATTGGCAGCGCGCCCGGTGTAAGATTCAATAGCGTGACAGAGTGCATCAAGCCCGCTGGATGCAGTAACAGAGGCAGGCGCAGAAAGAGCGAGAACAGGATCAATCAGCGCCAGGTCGGTCAGCATGTGGGATGAAAAGACGGCTTCTTTCGAATGGCGCTCGGGAACATAGAACAACGCCCCTCGCCCAATTTCGGAACCTGTTCCAGCTGTAGTGGGCAACAGAATGGTGGGTACGCCCTTAAGTGGCACCTTGTTTTGGCCCAGGTAATCCATGATATCGCCGTTGTTGCCAAGCAGCGTGGCGACAACTTTTGCACTGTCCATGGCGCTGCCACCGCCCATCCCCACGACCAAGCTGCAACCAGCCTGGCGGGCAAAGTTGACACAGGCTCGCACGTTATCGACAGATGGCTCTGGCTCGATATCGGTATAGGTGGTTATGGTGACGTTAGCCTTGCCAATCCAAGCTCGGAGTTGGTCTACAAGGCCCGCTTTTTCCAATCCGCGGTCGCTGACAAGCAGGACATGTTTGGCACCCATACGAGTGATGTGCTCGCTGATATTTTCGGCGCTTTTGACGCCAAAGACGACCTGGGGAGCAAGAAAGCTGAAAGTTTGCATATTCATAGCAAATTTATTCCTATATATCGTGGAAACCATAATGTTTCGAACCGCGCTCATGGTGAAGAAGATCAAGCTTTGTGACAGGCTACCCAGCGACCATCTTCCAAGTATCGCCATTCGGGCACAACTTCTTTGCATTTGTCGCTGGCGATGGGACAGCGCGGATGGAAATGACAGCCACTGGGCGGATCAATGGCTGACGGAACATCCCCGCCGAGCACCTGGCGCTTACGGGTCTTTTCAATATGCGGATTGGGAACTGGCACTGCCGAAAGCAGCGCGCGCGTATAAGGATGTTTTGGCTCGGCGAAAATCTGTTCTTTCTCGCCCATTTCTGCCATCCGGCCCAGGTACATGACGCCAACCCGATTGCAGATGTGCTTGACCACTGATAAGTCGTGGGCAATGAACAGGTAGGTCAGGTTATATTTTTCCTGCAAATCCTGGAGCAGGTTGATAATCTGGGCCTGGATGGAAACATCCAACGCCGAAATCGGCTCGTCGCAAACGATGAACTCCGGTTCGCAGGCCAGGGCGCGGGCAATGCAAATGCGCTGGCGCTGTCCACCGGAGAATTCGTGTGGGTAACGGTTGATGGCTTTTTCGGTCAGGCCGACATCTTTGAGCAGGGTGGTCACACGCGCCATCACGGTTTCTTTGGTGGCTAATTTGTGTGCCAGGATGGGCTCGGCAATTGCTGTGCCAATGGTCATGCGCGGGTTGAGCGTGGAGTAAGGATCCTGAAAAATGATTTGGATTTTGCGGCGGTATGGGCGCAGGTCATTTTCGCTCAAGGTGGTCAGGTCGGTGTCTTTGAAGTAACATTTGCCCGAGGTGGGGCGATGTAACTGTAAAAAGGTAAATCCGGTGGTGGATTTGCCGCAGCCGCTCTCGCCGACCAGACCGAGGGTTTCACCGGCTTGGATTTCAAACGAGATGTTATCAACCGCGTGAACGATGGCTTTTTTCTCGCCATATGCGCCCAGACGCACCGGAAAGTATTTGACCAGGTTGACAGCACGAATCAGGGGTTGGGAGGTAGTGTTCATGCCGCGGCGCTCCTTTCGTGGGTGTCTACAAAACAGGCCATGCGGTGACTGGCATCTTTTCCAGCGGCGACCGGCTGTAGCATGGGTAATTCTGACTGGCAACGTTCCTTCGCAAAAGAGCAGCGCGGGAAAAACGAGCAGGATGTAGGCGGTTTGCGTAAATCGGGTGGGGAGCCGGGGATGGAGGCCAGGCGGCGGACTTTCTTTTCGGCCTGGAACGCCGGCAACGCGGAAAGCAGCCCCAGGGTGTAGGGGTGGCGAGGATCGTCAAACAGTTCTTCGGTGGTGGCTTCCTCGACGATTTGACCGGCATACATCACCATGATGTGATCCGCCAGCCCTGCCACCAGACTCAAGTCGTGGGTAATCCAGATAATGGCCACTCCCAGCCGGTCGCGCAAATCCTTGACCAGTTCCACGATTTGGGCCTGGATCGTGACATCGAGCGCAGTGGTGGGTTCATCGGCAATAATCAAATCCGGCTCGCAAGCCAGGGCCATGGCGATCATGGCGCGCTGGCGCATCCCGCCTGAGAATTGGTGCGGGAAGTCCCTGACGCGCTGCTCCGGGTCGGGGATGCCAACCAGTCGCAGCAGTTCAATGGCGCGTTCGAGGGCCACTTCCTTGCTGGCGTGGCGGTGATATACTGACCACGGTCACAAATTGCGGATTTAATTCACAGATTTTTGGTAATTTGATAATATTGTCAGATGACCATCCAACTCGAACTTACTCAAGAAATTCTGCAAGAAACTCAC
>CAIMZS010000218.1 GCA_903846015.1 uncultured Anaerolineae bacterium
AATGAACTGGTTGTAATTATTCAAGAACTGCTGTTTTACATCCGAACTTGGGGCAGAACCGATTTGACCCATGAGACTAAGCAAAGGGGCCAAATATTCGCGATAGCGCTCAAATTGGTGTGGGGGTGTTAGTAGGCTCATGATTCCATTATTTCCTGTCTCAAGATCAGGCAATTTTGGTAGCTTTTAACCGGCAAAGATCAGCGTACTTTTTTGTGCGGCGGTAGAGCCAGTCGTTGTTCAGCGTTTGGGGTTGGACAAACGTAAAAAGCTGCTGGCCTTCGCGCGGCAGATCGAGTATATAGCATAATTGAATCCAATCACAAAGTTCTTCGTCCCTGGGGGCGCGTGCCAATCGTCCGGAAAGAAAACCTCGGATTTCAGCAATTTTCTGGGTGAGCAGTAGATGTGACTGTGGGTTCTCTGTATGCGCCGCAGCAGCTTTGTTGCTTGCTGAAGGCTGTCTTTGGCGGTAGATTTGTGTCACCAGATCTGGATAGGTCGCTTCTATAAATCGAATTAACAGGGCAGCAAAGGCTTCCGTGACGATTTTGTCATGGGTTTGTTCGTAGTGGCCTCGTCCGACCAGCCCGATCTGCTGGGTGAACACATTCGTACTAAGAGCCATTTCATTGTAGTTTGCTTGAGCAAGCGAGGTGGAACGATCGGTCGTGATATATACACGCGCCAAATTTTTGCCCCAATGCTCGGCGATGACTTCCTGACCGATTGCCTGAGACCACTGTGCCGCCATCGGTTTCAGGCGCTCGATACGTTCATGGTTAACGCGCGGAATGAGCGATTGCAGATAAAACCCAACCTCCGCTGTTTCGCGGGTAAGGCGGAAGGCATAATGCGACGCAGGCAGTTCTGAAAAAACAATCTCCAGTGCGTTCCTTTCGGGGGTGATTTTCGCCTGGGTAAGCAGCGTATTGTTTTTGGGCAGCAGGGCTTGAATCCCAGCAAAATCCGCGCTTATTTTAGGAACAAGAGCCGTTTTTTCAACATGCGATTTAGAATTTATTCTTTCATCAGTCGTTACCAGGTCTGCTTGCCGGTCACCAGTCTGCTTTTTATTGAAAAGCGTAAAACCCATCTTGTGTAAGATGCGGATGGCGTCAGAAGTGAGAAATTCGGAATATTTTGTTCTGGTCAACAGGTGAAATAGCCACTTTACCGAAACCTGCTTCCCATCAATTATGGCATACCAGTCTATGAAGCGAAAAGCTTCCGGTGGGTTTCCTTGTCGGAGTAATTGACTTGCTGTCGCGGTCAGAGATTGTGGATCGGCTTGAAAGGTTTTGTTTTGCCAACGAAATACGAAGTGAGTCTGCGCTGGAATTTGTTTTTGATTTATGTATGGATCAACCAACGGCGCAATAGCCACCTTTTGGGTGATTTTTGGCTGTTCCAGTTTGACAAGTTCTGGTTGTTTCACATCGGAAAAATACGTCACCAAATCGGAATAAGTGGCATCGATAAAGCGAATAATTAAAGTGGCAAAAGCTTCCGTGATGATTTTTTCGATATCCCAAAGAGGATTTTCCAATCCAAGCTCTCCAATTGAGTGTGTAAAAACATCCACTGATTGTGACATTTTTTCATAATTTTTCCCCGCGAATAATGATGAACTACCATTGGAAACATAAATTTGCGCCCAGCCTGTACCGAAATATTCGACTTTGACTTCTTGACCAAATTTTTTGGACCACGATGCCAAGAATGGTTTGAGTTTATCGATGTGTTCACGGATGATGCTTTGTTTAAGTGGCTGTAAATGAAAACCCAATCTGGGCTGTTCACGGAAAAATCGAAACGTATAATGCGAGTCTGGCAGGTCTGAAAAGGCGATATCCAGAGAATCCTTTGAGTAAGTGATTACTGACTGGGTGTTCAGTAGGTTTCTACGGGCCAGTATGGCTTGAATTCTTGCGAAGTCCATCATCAGCCCATGAGCCGGAAATGCTTTTTCTTGAAGAGTCTCCTGGTTTTCTTTTTCACCAGCTGTTTCTGGGAGTGTTTGTTGATCATTTTTCTGCGTTACGGGTGCAATCTGAATACCCAGATGACGAAGAATAGGAACGGCTTCAGCAGTGGTAAATTCTGTATATTTTGTGTTGGTTAGCAGGTGAAACAACCATTCCACTGACACCTGTTTCCCATCGATTATGGCAACCCAATCCACGAAGAGGAAGGCTTTCGGTGAATGTTCAAGACGAAGCAGTTGGATTGCCGCAGCGATTAGGGCATTGCCATCGGTATAGTAGTTTTTGTCATGCCACCGAAATTGAATGGGTGGTTTAGATTCACTCTGAACAATTTTCACGCGACTTTTTTCGCGGAAAAGAGTTTCCATCTCACGCATCGCAATTTCATATGTGCGATGGAGCTTCAGCCAAGAAAGACCAGCCTCTGTAATTGCCCATGTGCCCGTTTTGGGGCTGACCATTAAAGCAGATTTGCTTAGTTCAACAAATGTCCAATCCAGGTTGTAAGTCCATGCATATTTGCCATTACTTCTTCTTCGCTGGTCTTCGCGAGAGATAGAATTCCGAAAGCGTTTTTCAAAGGCATCTTTAACTTCACTTACTGGTGCGGTTTCCAGAGATTCCATTAAATTCAATAAATTTACCGGATAACTCATCGAGACCATAAAGGCCGGAGTGGTTGTAAGTGGTTTATTTATCTCAGGCTCAGGTTCTATATCGCCAGCCTGTTCTGTTTTGTCATTTTCCGGTTCCGTTTCGTTGGATTCCGAAACAGAATGATTCTTGGGGACAAGTTCGCCTAGGTCGAGTTCCAATATTTTAGTCTCTGACAGTGCTTCGCTGGTTTCCA
This sequence comes from uncultured Anaerolineae bacterium, assembly GCA_903846015.1. GTDB lineage: Bacteria > Chloroflexota > Anaerolineae > Anaerolineales > Villigracilaceae > UBA5195. The sequence continues at coordinate 2,839 of CAIMZS010000218.1, forward strand.
GGATTGCATCACTACCTAATCCTGATGCCATCTCTTGGGTATCCTTTTTGTCCACGATACCCGTTCGAATGCCCATTTTTTTTAAAATGAACACGGCTTCACAGTTAGCAAACTCGTCATATCTGGCGTTGGTAATCAGGTGGAAAAGCCATTTTACTGAAACCTGCTTCCCTTCAATCATGGCATACCATTTTGAAAGGTGAAATCTTTCTGGCGAATTTCCCATGCGCAGCAGTGGTACAGCTTTGGCAATTAGTTCTCGCGCATCTGCGTGGTAGGCGATACCGTGCCAGCGAAATTCGATCTGCTGCTGTAATGCATTTCGTTTTTTACTGACATCCATCGCCAGGGCCTTGATATATCGCAAAGCACCGGCATACTCGATATGGTAATTCAACCAGATGCGACCATCCTCCGAAATTGCCCATACTCCGCGTCCCAGTTGGTCAATGAGTCCCAGATCATACAAATTTGAACGCGCCAGATCTAAATAATAGTCTGAAAAGTTTTTATTACCAGCGTGGATCAGACCTTCATAACGATCTCTGAAGTCTTGTTTGGCTTTTGTGAAGGGTGCCTGCCCCAATTCACTCATTAATACCAGGAAAGGTACAAGGTAATCAATGTAGCTAGTAAGGGGAGTGTTTATTTCCATTTTTGTTTTTGCTACTAACGGAATAATCATTTGATCTGGTGTTTGTAATTGCTCCACCTGTGTATCATCCGTAGGTGTAGTAATAATTCGTTCGAAGGTCTCTGGTTGAAGAGTTTTGCCAGGCTCTGGTTGTTGCAGCCTAGCGGATTTTGGTTGTTTCCACATTGGGATTTGGGCTACCAGCTCGGGATAAGTAATTTTGATAAAGCGACCGATCAGGCCAGCGAAAGCTTCCATTGTGATTTTATCGTTATTCCAGTCTGGGTGATCCAACCCGACCTGCCCTATGGATTGTATAAATGACTCTTCTGCAAAAAGCCGATTTTAACCGGCTAAAATTGGGCTAAAAACTGGTCTGAAC
>CAIMZS010000219.1 GCA_903846015.1 uncultured Anaerolineae bacterium
GAGCATTTGTTTTTTGAGCTTGCGTTTAATTATTCGCAAAATCATTAGACGTTGCAAATCTCAAAAACGACCAAGCATCCTTGCGCGCATTGAAGGCATAAGGATACTTCAGGTAGAGTTTTGTGCGTGGAACATTTGTGGAGCATTTTATTGGAAACGGAATATAGTGAGTTTGGAGAATATTTTCTAGATCTTGTGCTGGTAAACCTTCCCCCGGGCGTTGAAAAGAATACTCGACAGGCAGTTCTCTATGTCAAAGTTCAGATCGGGTCTGACCTCACTCTAATTTATGCCTGGTTTAGAGGAAGAATAGATGGGCGTAAAAGCTTGTCAATCTGGATTTTCAAAGATCTGATCGAGCACTTTATGGGAAAGCCGGGATTAAAAACCCTATCCACGGTACAGCATTGGATCTCACTGGGTCCACCCAAATACCTGGTAATTCTTGATGACCCACAGTTCAAGCTCTGGCTAATTGAACGACAGATCGCGGTCGGGTTTCCGATACATCGGTCAGAACAAATCAGGCGCACTGGGCTTCACAACGAGATCCGCGAGCGTCTTATAAACCGCCAGGGGCGCAGTCTCATTTTGCACGGGCCACCGGGTGTAGGAAAAACTTCCTTGTTGGAAACACTCTATCATTATCCTTTGCTGCAAGCCCGATTTGAGCAAACTTTCTGGCTGGTTGGCAAACATGACAGAACACATCTCCTATCCACTGCTTTAAATCAAATTTCCCTTGGATTGGGAATTCCGATGGCTGAACCTGGGGAATTGATGACACGGATCGGAATGAAAACCGGAACTAAACGGCTTCTATTCTATGTAGACGCCTTACGCCATATTGATCAGTTGGAAGGGCTATTGTCCATACTTTCCCCTTCCAGTCTATTGATCGCCACTACCCGTAACAGCAGCGTAATTATGGCCGCCGAGGCAAACTCTGTCATGGATATTCCACCTTACGAGTGGGATGATGCTCTAAAATATTCCCGCTTAGCATCTGGAGAGCACCCGATCAGTGTTGAGCATTTGCGCGAGATTTCGGAGTTGGTACGTTACAACCCGCTAGGGCTTAACCTTGCATTGAAAAATGCTGCCCAATTTCGTCCGGAGGTTACGATCGCGCAATTGAAGCGGGAAGATCACAATATCGCGACGGACGTTGAGCGTGAATTAACAAGGCCCCTGCAGATGGGTTATGAAATGCTTGAAGTTTCCTTAAGCTGGGCTTTTCGCCAGCTCGCAAAATCACCCTACCGGTCTGATTACGATATTCACGTATTGGCGGAGTTGTGGAATGTTTCAGAAGAACAGGCTTTGAGTTGGGCAACATCATTAAGCACAGATGCCGGGCTTTTACAGCCTTCAAAACAGGACGACTGGCATCTTCACCAACAGGTTTATAACTATTCCCGCAGCTTGAGCGGTGTAAAAACCGGGCATAGGATACGTACTGTTTATCGATGGAGAAAACGCCATCAGAAATAAATGCAATATAAAATCATCTCATCCGCCACTACTACACAGGAGAAAAAATGTCCAACTCCGACGATCAAAGAAAACACGCCGAAAAACTGTTGCGAATGACCATAAAAATTCAGGAAACTCTTCAATTTAGCCAACACCCTGATACAGCAGCCGCAAGCTGGGCGATGATGAATCTTGTAAGCGCTCTTGCATTCAGCAATTTCACAGATATGCCTTTCAGTACTCGGCTTGAAGGAAATGCACTTACCGCTTTATGTTTCAGGAACAGCCCTATTGAAAATGTGCATTCAGGTCTGACTTCGTGGGGTGATAAGGAAATGAAGGGAATCAATGTTTGGTCATCGCGTGCTCTGACCGGTGCGCTTGTATTGAAGGAAATCTGCTTCTCGATGGGGGCAGACGGTGAAGAATTTTGGCAGATTGGCGTTATCGCGTACCACGAACATTACTGTTCGAATTGGGAAACCACCCACGAAGTTCCGGTTGATGAAGAGTAATAATGCTCATTTAAAAAATCTCATCCCTAAAAAACGCCTTCATTACTTTTGTTGATCTGAAGATACCAGGTATCCCCGCCTGATTTTACGATCTACGATTTTGGCAGCCACCTGGTCGGCCTGCGCCCTGGATTCGACGGGGATCATTCGCCACTGCTGAAAATCGTTATCCCGGCGCCCCCAGGCAACAATTGTAATAGTTTTGTCGCTCACAATAACATTACTCGGTTTGAACATGAGGATCAACTCTTTCTTTTGCAAACTGTCACGTAGCTAGATTAATATTAGACATCCCAATAGCAGCTCGATAAATATTACCCACTGAATTTTCGCATGGGGCAATATCTCCGCTCATATTTGGGTTAGGATTTGCTTTTACTGTAATAATTGCAACTGATGAATTTGTTTGAGCACAGAGCCCATTAGCAACAACAGCTCTATACTTTGTAGTAGTTGAAAGATTTGTTGCTGTATAAGTATCTGTAGTAATTAGAATATCAGTTGTAGTTATCCAATTATCTGTAGATTGCTGCCATTTAACAAC
>CAIMZS010000220.1 GCA_903846015.1 uncultured Anaerolineae bacterium
ACGGTGGGAAGGGAGTACGGGAAGGCCTTAAAATCTGGTACCGGGTAAATGTTCTACCTGCTCTGGACAATTGGGTGCGCTGGTGGATTCCTTGCAACACGGAAGACGCAACCCTCAACAAATTAATACCATGCGGGTCTTGCGCGAAGGGTTGTCCTTGTGAGCAGAAAAGGATGTGGCAGTGGCGAGATTACGTGGTTGGAAAGGCGGTGAAAAGCTTATACAAAAACCCAAACAATCGGGTCATACTTCTAATTACATTCAGGTATCCAATCCAAGCATCCCGTTTGATCAAATGTCTGCAAAACAGATAATGGTTCCAGCCATGGCACGGTGTTAATACGATAAGGCCTGATGAAATTACTAAAGTCAGCTTCTTTTTCGAACCCAATTTCAATATGCTCGCTTGGAATTAGAACAAACCAGTGAAATATTATTTTTTCATCAGGATTACCATCCGAAAATGTCGAATCATCTAGCGAGTAAATCATTATTACATTATTCTCTATAGCTATTTTTCTAACATTATGAATCTCCTGGCTAAATGTGTCTTTCTTGAGCGGAAGTTCATTTTGCAAGGATATCGCCCATCCATTATTATTTTCTATTTTTATAGCGTAATATGGTTTCACCAGCGGAAATCGCAAATAATCCCATCCACTACCCTGCTTGTAAAAAGGATCCTTATCCTTGTTAGTTGAACGAGCCGAGAAATAATACCCTGATAGCATTATTACAAGCAAAATTATTAACAAAATAAGGGGTCTATTCGCATACCGCATTTTTATTATTCCTTATAATAGTTTGCCAGTGTGCCTTTGTTTCCATTTTGCTTGCGCCTAGCAATCCGTGCCAAACTGCACCGGTTATCGAAGTGGTAACATTATAGCCAAATCCGCTTAACCCCGTTCTTTCTTTTGAAAACCAAGCAGGCATCAAATCTAATGTATCATCTAATTGATAGTCAATAGAAATATCTCCTGATTTATGGGCTAAAAATTTAGCGCTAACCGTAGCGGCTCGAACAGTCCAAGTTTGACTATGGGTAGCATCTTCTAGCATATTATTATTTCCCATTTCTCCAAATGTAATGCCCATACAGCATTTTCTGAGAAATCTTCACGACCATAATGGGAATCTGCCATTATCTTAGCTACTGCAATTTTTTGTTTGCCTAGCAAAGTTTTGTCATTCGCAATGTCATTTCGAGCGTCTCCTGAAATTTCTGTTTCCGGTTCGTGAAAAAAATGCACGGGTCATTAATTCGCCCAAACTGTTAGCTTTATCACCTTCATAAACAAATGTCCTTCCTATGAATTGCATGAAGCTGTCAACCGCCTGTGTTACTATCATGCAAGAAACGCATTTAGCATAGTGCCCGGACGAGTCAATATTTCCGATCGGTGAATTAAGCACGTATGCATAGCGATTTAGATTCTGAGAGTTCCCCATTCCCGGCACGATCGAATCCGGCTGCAGGAATCTCCCCAGCGCGGCGTCATAAATCCTTGCATTGTAATCCATCAACCCTGTGTAACCACTATTTCGCTGCCCGGTATACCCAAAATCCGTCTGGGTAATTAGGCCAATATCTGTCCGTATCTGCCCAAAGGGCAGATAGCGCTGTTCGCTCCATAGCGATCCATTCGCGTGTAACACTGCCACCATCGAACCCAGGTGGTCCGTCAGAAAATACTGCAAGCCGGAAACATCATCCTAGGCGATCATCTGCCCGGCGATGGAAAAGTTGGTGACATGGCTTGTTTCGGTAAATGTTGGCGTGGGGGTAAATGTTGGCGTGGGGGTGAAGGTTGGCGTGGGGGTGAAGGTTGGCGTGGGTGTAAGGGTTGGCGTGGGTGTAAGGGTTGGGGTGGGCGTAAATGTCGGCGTGGGCGTGAAGGTCGCCGTAGGCGTAAATGTCGGGCCCAAGAGTTGTCCTGGTCCACAACTTGACATTAACAGACTGATCAAACCTGTGGCGAATAAACAAATCAGGATGGCTATCTTTTTTGTATTCATACTCATCTGCGCTCCCAACTTTCTCCTTGTGAAAAATCTATTTTATCATTCCACTTAATGATCATTCAATCCCTTTCCATTGAGAATTTGCTGCAAATATTTCTCAAACCACAAATTTCGTTAGATTTAGAAAAATTATGCCATCTGATATTTTGTAAATGGTTTTTCCGGGTTTTGGGTATATAATGTCATTATCTAATGATTAGAAAGGCGAACTAATAATGGCACTTCCAAAAATGTTGGAACCTTGCGCGCGTGATTTGATGGACACCGCGCCAAAGATCGTGCAGGCTATCCGCGTGGAAATGCGGCGTGAACGCGGGGCCGATCTATCGATCCCTCAGTTTCGAACGATGCGCTTCATTCAAATCAGCCCGGACTCATCGCTTTCCAGCCTGGCAGAGCACCTCGGTTTGACTCTGCCGTCCGTCTCGAAACTGGTCGACGGGTTGGTCAAGCAGGAACTGGTTATTCGCCAGGAATCTACCAGCGACCGGCGCAAATTGACGCTGGTGTTGTCTGGCAGCGGTGAAGCGATTGTCAATGTGGCGCGCGCCAATGCCCAGGCCAATCTGGCCCGGATGTTGGGCGGGCTGAGCGAAGGCGAGCTGGAAACGATCCATTCTGCCTTTGAAATCTTGAGACCGTTGTTTGCGTTGGCAAAGTCAAAGCCGGTCTTGCCCCGCGACCTGCTGGGTTGAATAGGATAAATAATGGAAAAAATGAGAGACTCGCACGAGAGCCAGAATCTGATCCTTGCCGGGCAGACCGATAGGCACAACGTTTTGCCGGCGGAAAATGATTCCACCAGCTCCTTTTCCGCCATGCGCCACCGCAACTTTCAACTGTATTTTGGCGGGCAATTAATATCCAATATCGGCACATGGATGCAGATCATCGCCCAGAGTTGGGTGGTTTACCAGATCGGTCACTCGGAAGTGACACTTGGGCTGGTGGCCTTTGCATCCGCCATTCCCAGCCTGTTAATCTCCCCGTGGGGCGGCGTGGTGGTTGACCGCGTCTCGCGCCGCAATTTATTGGTACTTACCCAGATCGGTTCCATGCTGCTGGCCTTTATCCTGGCAGCCCTGTCCTTTACCGGTATTGTCCGGGAATGGCACGTCATCGTGTTGGCGGCCCTGCTGGGCGTGGTCAATGCCTTCGATGCCCCGGCGCGCCAATCCTTTGTGCCTGAAATGGTTGGCAAAGCGGATCTGCCCAATGCCATTGCGTTAACCTCGATGATGTTTAACATCGCGCGCGTCATTGGCCCGGCGCTGGCTGGCCTCTTGCTGGCGGTGATCGGAGCGGCCTGGTGCTTTACTTTGAACGGTATCTCCTTTCTAGCGGTCATCGTCGGTTTATGGATGATGGATTTGCCGGCCCACCAACCGCCGCATAACACCGCCTCCCCCTGGCAGCAGATGATCGGCGGGATCAAGTACACGGCACGCAGCCGTGAGATGTCGGCCTTGATCATGCTCTCACTGGTCTTCAGTATTTTTGGAATTTCCTATGCCACCCTGATGCCGGCTTTTGTTGAAAAAGTGCTTGGTCAGGGCGCCATGGCTTTTGGCTGGGTGAATGCCGCCACCGGGTTGGGGGCTGTTGTGGGCGCGTTTTTGCTGGCTCATCGCGTCAGCAGAGGCATGCGTGGAAAGGTGCTGCTGTTCACCAATGTCGCTTTCCCATTAATCTTGATCGCTTTCGCCTTCACGGTTTACTTCCCGCTTACGCTGATGCTGGCTTTTGGGTTGGGGGTCGGCTTTATGGCGCAGTTCACTACCATCAACACGCTGCTGCAAACCCGTGTGGAAGATGCCTTCCGCGGGCGCGTGATGGGTCTGTATACGCTCACCTTCTTCGGGTTTGCGCCTTTTGGCAACCTGTTGATCGGCTTCCTGGGCGAGAAATGGAACCTTAGCCTGGCGATGACCTTGTTCGCGATTTGTTCGTTGGTATTTTCCAGGTTAATATTTATGCGCACTCCAGAAATTCAAAAACTTCCGTAAGGTAAACCATGCGGCACATCTTTAAACTCCTCCCCTTTATCCGTCCCTATTGGAAACGCTCGTGCGTTGCGCTGGTTTTGTTGACCTCGCTCGTCTTTCTCGATCTTTCCATCCCGCGCTTGATCCAGCGCATCATTGACCAGGGCATCACTGCCCACAATCAGGATGTTGTCATCCAGACCGCCTTGCTGATGATCGGCATCTCAATCGTCAGCGCCATCATTGCGGTTGGTAACAATATCGTCTCGGTGCAGGTCGGCGAAAGCGTGGCCCGCGATCTGAGGGATGCGCTTTTTACACGCATCCAGGCCTTTTCATACGGCAATCTCGATGAACAGAATACCGGCCAATTGATGGTGCGCCTGACCAGTGATACCACAGCCGTCCAGCGCGTGGCGCAGGTCTCGCTGCGGATTGGCACGCGCGCCCCGATGTTGATGATCGGCAGCCTGATCTTGATGGTCAATACCAATCTCAACCTGGCGCTCACCATGCTGCCGCTTTTGCTGGTTACATCGGTCATTATCGTGTTTTTTGTGATCAAGATGGAACCGCTGTTCCACTCCGTTCAGCAAAAACTCGACCGGCTCAACACTGTGCTCCAGGAAAATATCGCCGGGGCGCGCCTGGTCAAGGCCTTTGTGCGTGCCGATTTCGAAGGCGGGCGTTTCGAGATAGCCAACGAAGCCTATACCGACCATTCTGTGCGGGTCATGCAGATTATGTCGAGTATGTCACCCGTCCTAACCTTCTGCGTCAACATCGGCATGGTCATCGTAATTTGGGCCGGCGGGATGCAGTCCATTCGCGGTGAACTGACCACCGGGCAGATCGTAGCCTTCACCAACTACCTGTTGACCACCATGGGCCCGCTGACCATGATGACCATGCTGTCGAATACCTGGGCCAGCGGGCTGGCGTCGGCTGAACGGGTTAACGAGGTGCTGGATACCCTGCCCGCGGTGCAGGATGTTCCCGCGGCGTTGGAATTATCGGGTGAGCATGCCCCCCAGGGATGGCTGCGCTTCGAGCACGTTTCCTTCCATTACGGGGCGGCCTCCCTGAACGCAGCCGACTCTACCACCGTGCTCGACGATATCAACCTGGTCATTGAGCCGGGGCAGACGGTCGCATTTTTGGGCTCCACCGGCGCGGGGAAAACCACACTGATCAATCTTGTGCCGCGCTTTTATGATGTCACTGCCGGGCGGATTACCCTGGATGGCATCGATATCCGCCAGATCAAACAGGATTCCCTGCTGGCGCAAATTGGCGTCGTGCCCCAGGAGACCGTGTTGTTTTCCGGAACCGTGCGTGACAATATCCGCTATGGGGTCGTAAATGCCAGCGAAGAGCAGGTCATCGCCGCGGCGAAGGCCGCCCAGGCGCACGATTTCATCACTCATTTGGCCCAGGGCTACGATACCCATATCGAAGAGCGCGGCATCAATCTTTCCGGCGGGCAAAAACAACGCCTTGCCATTGCGCGTGCCCTGATCACCAGGCCAAAAATCCTGATCCTGGATGACAGCACCAGTTCTGTTGATGTGGAAACCGAGACCAAAATCCAGGATGCACTCGAGACTCAGATGGGCAGCCGCCAGCATACCACCCTGGTGGTGGCCCAGCGCATTAGTACAGTACTGAAGGCTGATAACATCGTCGTCATCGATGAAGGCCGCGTCGCCGCCCAGGGTACGCACGCGCAATTGATGCAGACCAGCCCCATTTACCAGGAAATTTACGAATCGCAGTTGGGAAATGGCATGCGCCTGGCTGCCGAAGGAGGCCAGGCATGAGCACAATCACCCCGCAAGGCGGTTTCCGCGCCGGGCTGCAACGGCGCCCGGCTGAACCTGGCAAAATCGAAAAAGCGCGCGATCCACGCAATGCGCTGCTGCGCCTGCTGCCTTACCTGCTGCCCTTCAAAATGGTGCTGATCCTGGTTCTGATCCTGGTGCTGATCTACACCCTGCTTGGTCTGGTCGGCCCCTATTTAATGGGGCTGGCTATCGACAGGTTCATTATGACCAAGGATACCGCCGGGCTGGTGAATATCGCCCTGTGGATGCTGGCTGTTTTCTTGTTGAACAACCTGTTCCAGGCCATTTCAGCCTGGCTGATGTCAGATGTTTCGCAGCGCGCCCTCAAGCAGCTGCGCTTGAATTTGTTCGGCCACCTGCAAAGCCTGCCGATCAGTTTCTTTGATCGCAACCAGGCCGGTGAATTGATGAGCCGCCTGACCAACGATATCGACGCCATCAACCAGGCCGTCTCGCAGAATGTGACTGCCCTGCTGGCGAGCGTGCTTTCGTTGGTAGGGATCGTGATTGCCATGTTCGTGTTGGATAGATGGCTGGCGCTGGCCTCCGTGCTGGTTGTCCCGATCATGTTCTGGTTCACCGAATTTGTGGCACGCTACACCCGGCGCGGGTTCCGCGACTTGCAGAAGCAGCTTGGACAGCTCAACGGTGTCATGGAAGAAGCCATCAGCGGCCAAAAAGTGGTCAAGGCTTTTCGCCGGAACGATTCTGCGCTGGAGGCTTTTCGTAAAAGCAACCACGCCGTCTTCCGCGCCGGTGTTTCGGCCAACAGCTACGCCCTGCTGCTGATGCCGCTCACGAATGTCCTGGGCAACTTCTTTGTGATCGTACTGGCTGGTTTGGGCGGCTGGCTGGCCCTGCAAGGACTGGTCAGTGTGGGCATCATTGCCACTTTTATCACCTATGGACAGAACTTCATCCAACCCTTGCGTCAGCTCGCCAATATGTACAACTCCATTCAGGCCGCCCTGGCCGGTGCGGAACGCGTCTTTGAGATCATCGACACGGCCTGTGAGGTTGACGATGCGCCTGAGGCGGTTGCCATAACCGCTATTAAGGGTCATGTCCAGTTCGATCATGTTCAATTTGGTTATGGACCCGAGAAGTTGATCATCAAGGATATGACCCTGGAGGCCAACGCCGGGGCCACGTTTGCATTGGTCGGGCCGACCGGCGCGGGAAAAACCACCATCACCAACCTGCTGACGCGTTTTTATGAGATCAGCGCCGGTAGTATTCATATCGACGGCACCGATATTCGCGACCTGCGCAAAAACGACCTGCGCCGGCAGCTTGGCCTGGTGCTGCAGGATACCTTTATGTTTTCGGGCACCGTGCTGGAGAATATCCGTTACGGACGGCTGGATGCCAGCGATGAGGAGTGCATCCAGGCTGCGCGGATGGCGGAAGCCGATCATTTCATCCACCAGCTTGCGCACGGCTACCACACCACGCTTTCGGAACGCGCCAGCAATCTCAGCCAGGGGCAGCGCCAACTGCTTGCCATCGCGCGCGCCATCCTGGCCGATCCCGCCATCCTGATCCTGGATGAGGCCACCAGTAGTGTCGATACCCGCACCGAGGCGCGCATCCAGAAGGCCCTGTTACGCTTGATGAAGGGCCGCACCAGTTTTGTGATTGCCCACCGTTTGAGCACCATCCGCGATGCTGACCAGGTGCTGGTCATTCATAACGGCGAGATTGTCGAAAAAGGCACCCACCAGCAGTTGTTGGATGCGGGCGGCTTTTATCACAATTTATACATCAGTCAGTTCAAAGGCCAGGCCATCTAGGCTTGTTGCGGGTCTTGATGAATTTCCGTGGCAGTGACGCTCAAATCGTATTGTGGGCACACGAAAAGCTTTAAAATATCCGCGTTTTCCTGGCCGTCCGCGTCCAAAGGGTTTTCTCACGGAAATTTTCGGAGATCTAAAAAAAGAAGTTCTTAAACCGCGAAGGCGCAAAGTTGCCAAACTTTTATGTGTAAAAAGAACTGCT